>PMIF01000248.1:7172-7524 GCA_003157035.1 Rhodocyclaceae bacterium | reverse complement strand
CGACTTCTTCGAACAGGAGAGCACTGACACCGAAGAGGGGCGCCTGCGCCCGGACATGATCGTCAAGCTGCCCGGGGGCAAGAACATCGTCGTCGATGCCAAGGCACCGCTGGCCGCCTATCTGGAAGCACTGGAAGCAGACGATGACGTGCAGCGTCGGCGCAAGCTTGTCGATCACGCGCGCCAGGTGCGCGATCACCTGACCAAGCTCGGTCGCAAGGCGTATTGGGAACAGTTCCAGCCGTCGCCGGATTTTGTCGTGCTCTTCCTGCCCGGCGAGACCTTCTATGCTGCCGCACTGGAGGCCGATCCAGGCCTGATCGAAGCGGGCGTCGAGAGCCGGGTCATCCTG
>PMIF01000248.1:0-7163 GCA_003157035.1 Rhodocyclaceae bacterium | reverse complement strand
GTGTCGGCAAGAATCTCGGCGAGGCCGTCGGTGCCTACAACAAGGCGGTCGGCTCGCTGGAGACGCGCGTACTGATCACCGCGCGCAAGTTTCGCGATCTGCAGGCTGCGCCCGAGGGCAAGGAGATCCGCGATTTGACCCCTGTGGACACTGCTGCGCGAGTCTTGCAGGCTCCGGAAATGCTGGCCGCTACAGAGGATTCCGACAGGCTCACGCCATGAGCCATCTGGCGTCGACAATGGCTTCCGTCACCGTCACGGAGGTCATTGCCAATGAAGTTCATCATTCAGCCCGATGCGGCCGTCTTCTGGGGCACCGCCATACTGCTATCCCTGAGTTTGCTCTTCTAGCGCATGTCTGAAGTCGTCCTCTGCGCCAATCATCGTCTGGCCCGTCACTTGCGCGCCGAGCACGATCGCACGCAGGTCGCCCTCGGCAAGCGCACTTGGCAGCCATTGCCAGCGCTGACGATTGGCGCCTGGCTCGACGGTCTGCTTACCAATGCGCTGCTGGCGGGTGAAGTCCGACCCGACGAGGTGCCGCGCCTGGTACTTAATACGGCTCAGGAGCGACTGCTGTGGGAGCAGGCGATCGCGGCGAACATCATTGCCGGCGAAGATCAACTGTTCGATCGCGAAGGGCTGGCAGCCGCGGCCGCCGAAGCCAGCGAACTGTGCGAGGAATGGCAGATGCGGCCCAACGCCGAAGGGGCCGAAGAGACCAGCCGGTTCCTCGAATGGCGCCGCCACGTGCGTCATGCCTGTGCGTCCCGCGCCTGGTTCGATGCAGCGCGTCATCGTGGCTGGCAGATTCGCCGCCTCGCCGAAGGCGTCGGACGAGTGCCCGCGAGCCTGGCTTTCGCTGGCTTCGACCATTATTCAGCGCAGGAACTGGAATTGAAGCGCGTACTGGCGGCGCGCGGCGTTTCAGTCAGCGAACTGGCGCTTGGCCGGGACGTGGCGGGCGCAGCCTTCGTCACGGCCTGCACCGATCGTCGCGCCGAATGTCGTGCCGCCGCCGCCTGGGCTGCGACCCGCTTGGCTGAACAACCGGACGCGCGCCTGGGCATCGTCGCGATCGAACTGGGCAACCTGCGCGAAATGCTCATCGCGGCGCTTGACGACGCGCTACATCCCGAAGCGCTGCTGGCTGCCAACGCAGAAGAGCCGCGCTGCTACAACATCTCGCTGGGGGCACCGCTGGCGCGCCAAGCCGTTGTCGCTGTTGCCCTCGAACTGCTGCAACTGGTGGTGAATCCTCACCGCTGCGAGCAAGCACGGCTGGGTGCTCTGCTGCGCGGGCCGTACTGGTCGGCGTGGCAAAGCGAGGCTGGCGGCCGTGCCCGCCTGGAGGCGGCCATGCGCCGGCATCTGCCGCCCACCGTCGGTGTCGCCCGTTGGTTGAATTTCGCCCGGCGTATGGCGGCAAGAGGGCTGAACATCACCCAGTCGCTGGCTGACTTCGAGAGCTTGCTGAGGATCATCGACAGTGCGTCTGGGCGACGTCTGCCGTCGGCTTGGGGTGGTGTATTCGCCGAATTGCTGGCCGCTACCGGTTGGCCTGGGGAGCGCACGTTGTCGTCGTGCGAATGGCAGGCACGCGATGCCTGGCGCGAAACGCTGGAGCAACTTGGCGCGCTGGATGCGATGCTCGGCAAGGTCACCGTGGCCGAGGCGAGCCGGCGATTGATGCGGCTTGCCCGCGAGCGCGTGTTCCAGCCCGAAACGATAGGCGTGCCAAAGCTTGAGGTCATGGGGCCGCTGGAGGCGGCGGGGCTCAGTTTCGATGCGCTCTGGGTACTGGGTGTGAGCGACGACGCCTGGCCGCCGCCGCCGCGCCCCAATCCGCTGCTGCCGGCCGACATTCAGCGACGGGCGAAGTCTGCCAACGCCTCTGGCGAAGTGCAGCTCGAATTTGCCCGCAGCATCCAGCAGCGACTCTTGCACACTGCGCCGGAGATCATCTTCTCCTGGAGCAAGGGCGAGGGCGATCGGCAGTTGCGGCCGAGTCCATTGCTTGCCGATCTGCCCGAACGAGAGGCCCCGGCGGAAACGGCGTCGGTGCCGGCGCGCCAGGTTGGTGTCGGCCGTATCGAGCGACTCGACGACTATCTGGCGCCGCCGCTGGCCGATGGCGAGCAGGTGGCGGGTGGCACCGCCCTGCTGCGCGCTCAGGCCCTCTGCCCGGCCTGGGCGTTCTATCGCTATCGGTTGGGTGCCAGACCACTCGATGAGCCGGCCGAAGGACTGGACGCGATGGATCGCGGCACGCTTCTGCACCGAGTGATGGCGGCTTTTTTTGCCGGGCGCAGGCAAGCCGAGCTGGTCGCCATGAGCGACAGCGAGCGCAGCAAGGCGATCCGGGTGGCCATCGCGATCGCATTTGCGGCCTTCGCCGGCGAACGCGAGGAAACACTGCCAGCGCGCTTCTCAACGCTGGAACAGGAACGGTTGACAACGCTGCTGGAGCAATGGCTGCAAGTGGAGCTGGCGCGTCCGGTGCCGTTCGCCGTGATTGCCTGTGAGCAGCAGGAAGAAGTCAGCATCGAAGGCATCGAGCTCAGTGTCAAGATCGATCGCGTCGACGAGTTGGCAGATGGCCGGCGTCTGATCGTCGACTACAAGACCGGCGAACCCAAGCCAAGAGGCTGGGAGGGTGAGCGGCTTGCCGAGCCGCAATTGCCCGTCTACGCGACACAGGCCGAAGCAGTGCCGGCGGGCGTGATGTTCGCGAAGGTGCGCGCTGACGACTGCGGGTTCATTGGCTGGGCGGAGGCGGGCGAACTCGCCGATGGCGTCAAGGCGGTCGACTGGCCGGCGACGCTGGTGCGATGGCGGCTGGCGCTGGCGGCGGTAGCGCGCGAGATTCGCCAGGGTCATGCCGCGGTGAGTTTCGTCAACCAGCGCGATCTCGACTACTGCGAAGTGCTGCCGCTGTTGCGCCTGCCGGAAGCGAAGATGCAAAGAGAGTCCACGTGAGCGACGAGGCACTGCTGGCAGTCGATGCCGAAAGCCGCTTGCGCGCGCTGCAGCCATCCTCATTCATCGTCGAGGCGCCGGCCGGTGCCGGCAAGACCGAGCTTCTGACCCAGCGTGTGTTGATGCTGCTGGCACGCGTCGAGGAGCCGGAAGAGATCGTCGCCATCAGCTTTACCAACAAGGCTGCGGCAGAGATGCGCCACCGCATTGTCGAGGCCTTGCAGCGTGCCGCTGGCGGAAAGATGCCGTCCGAGGCACACAAGCGGATCACCTTCGACCTGGCTACCGCTGCGCTTGCGGCAGCCGAAGGTCGTGGCTGGCAACTGCTCGCTCATCCGGGGCGGCTGCGGGTGACTACCATCGATGCGTTCTGCGCCGGATTGGCGCGGCAGATGCCTGTGCTGTCGCGCTTCGGAGCGCAGCCGCGCACCGTCGAAGATGCGCGCCGCCATTACGACGATGCGGCGCGGCGCGCGCTCGCCTGGCTGGAGGAAGAGGGCGAACAGGCCGATGCGGTGGCGCGGGCATTGGCGCACGTGGACAACGATGCGGTGAAGTTGGCCGGGCTACTGGCGGACATGCTGGCACGGCGTGACCAGTGGCTGCGGCATGCCCTGCAGACACGGCCCGCACGGTATGCCGAAACGGCGTTGCGGGAATTGGTTACGCGGCACCTGGCCCGGGCGACGCAGGCCTTGCCGGTTCGCGCGCAGCAGGTGCTGATGCCAGTAGCTCGTTTCGCTGCCGGCAACCTCCCGACTGATCACGCGATTGCACCGCTGCGCCATTGGCTGCAGGCGCTGGAAGTGCAGCCCGAGGCATTGCCGCTGTGGCGGGCCGTGGCTGCGCTGCTGCTGACGGATAAAGATGAGCCGCGCAAGGCCGTCGATGTGCGCCTGGGGTTGCCGAAAGAGGCCAAGGAGCAAAAGCTGCAGTTGCTTGAATGCCTGGCCGCGCTGTCCGCTACCGACGTTGCCGCACTGGCGCAAGTGCGCCGCCTACCCGACCCCGCATATGCCGAGGANNGCTCTGCAGGCGCTGGGAGAAGCGGAAGCGCCGACCGATCTCGCGCTGTCGCTCGACTATCGGATCCGGCATTTGTTGGTCGACGAGTTTCAGGACACCAGCCCGGCGCAGATCGAACTGTTGCAGAAGCTCACCGCCGATTGGCAGCCCGATGATGGTCGCAGCCTGTTTCTGGTCGGCGACCCGATGCAGTCGATTTACCGTTTCCGCAAAGCCGATGTCGGCCTGTTTCTCGCCGCCGCGAACAATGGTATCGGTACCGTGCCGTTGCAGCGTCTGAGCCTGTATCGCAACAACCGCTCCTGCACGGAGCTGGTGACCTGGGTGAACTCGACGTTCAAAAATGTGTTCCCGGCGTGCGACGATGCTGCGGCCGGCGCCATCGCCTATCGCCGCTTCGCTGCCGCGCATGGCCCGATGGTCGATGCGGGCGTGACGGTGCACGGCATTGTCGCAACCAAGGACGACGATGGTGGCGAGCTGGAGGCAGAAAGGCTCATTGCCATCATCGACGCCGAGCGCGCCGCCGATCCTGGCCGAAAGATCGCCGTGCTGGTGCGGGCGCGGCGGCACCTGGAGGCGCTGGTGGCACGCATTCGCAGCCAGCGGCCGGATCTCCGCTTCACCGCGGTGGAGGTCGAGTCGCTGGCCGATCGTCAGCCGGTGCAGGATCTACTTGCACTGACCAAGGCGCTGTATCACCGCGCCGATCGCGTGAACTGGCTGGCCATCCTTCGTGCGCCCTGGTGCGGGCTTCGGCTTGCCGACCTGCATGCGCTGGCAGGGGACGATTTCAACGCCACGGTCTGGTCTTTGTTGAACGACGCTGAGCGCGTGCTACGGCTTTCGGCCGACGGACGGGCGCGCCTGGATCATCTGCGCTCGGTGTTGGTTGAGGTCCTGCGGCAGCAAGGCCGGCAGTCGCCGGCGCGCTGGCTGATGGGCGCGTGGCTCGCCCTGGGCGGCCCGGCCTGCCTGGGCAGCAAGACGGAATTCGCCGATTGCGATGCCTTCTTCGCGCTGATCGACAAGCTCGATGCGGCGGGGCGTTTCAGCGCCGATGAGCTCGAAAAGGAAACGGCGCGGTTGTTTGCCGCGCCCGATCTTGCCGCCGACGGCAACCTGCAATTCATGACCTTGCACAAGTCCAAGGGCCTCGAGTTCGATACCGTGATCCTGCCGGGTCTGCATCGGACGACGCGCCCGGGCGACAAACCGCTGATGCTGTGGGAGGAAGTGATTCTCGATGGACTTGAGGAACACCTTATTGCCGCACCGCTGAAGAAGCGCAGCCAGAAGAATATGATGACGCCGTACGACTACCTGGCCGCGCTGGAGAGCGGGCGCACTGGCAACGAGGCAGCGAGGCTACTCTACGTCGGCGCGACGCGAGCCATTCGCCACCTGCATTTGGTCGGCGTGGCGAACGTGAATGCCAAGGGCGATATCAAGGCACCGGGCAACACCTTCCTTGACCTTCTCTGGCCCGCTCTGGCCAACAACTTTGCCCTGCCGGACCGGCCCGCCGAAGTGCTGGGTGCCGCAGCGCCCGCATTCATCCCGAAGCTGCTGCGTGTTGCTGAGCCGATCAGGATCGACTTGCCGAGTCGTCAGGTGGCGGCAGCAGAAGCAGAGGTTGGCGGTGGCGACGAAAGTGATATGGGGAATTCACTCGATGCCTTGGTTGGTACGCTGACGCATCGCTACCTGGAGATGATGGCCAGGGAAGGACTCGACTTCTGGCCGGCTTCGCGCCTGACCGGATTGCGTGGTGCGATGGAGGTCTGGCTGTCGCAACAGGGCTGTGGTGACCATGATGCCGCGTTGGCTGCGCAGCGCGTGGCTTCGATGCTGGCGACGACGCTCGCAAGCGACGAGGGCCGCTGGCTGCTGGCGCGACATCAATCGGCTGGAACGGAGTTGGCGCTGGCCCATGCCGATGCAACGGGCGCGTCTTTGCACGTGGTCGATCGGACCTTTGTCGCCAACGGAGAGCGTTGGATCGTGGACTACAAGACGACGAGCGTTGCCGGCGACCTGGCGGAGCGGGCGGCAAACTATCGGCCCCAACTCGATCGCTACGCGAGCCTGTTTGCGACCGACGACCGGCCGCCGAGGCTGGCGATCTATTTCGTCGCCAACGGGCGGCTGATCGAAGTGCCAACGGCGGGATGACTACAATAGCCATCAGTGCCATGCCCGCTCCCTGGGCACGGCGAGGAGCGTAAAGATGCCGGCAAGTCTGGAAGGCAAGTTGGTGGTGGCTTTGTCGTCGAGGGCTTTGTTCGACTTCGAGGAAGAGAATCGGGTCTTCGAAGAGCGTGACGATTCCGCCTACATGGCGGTTCAGTTCGACCGTCTGGAACAACCAGCGCGACCGGGCGCGGCTTTCCCACTGGTCAAGAAGCTGTTGGCGTTCAATACCGGGAGCGAACGTCAGGTCGAAGTCGTCATCTTGTCGCGCAACGACCCGGTTTCCGGACTGCGCGTCTTCCGTTCGGCGGAGGCGGCGGGATTATTGGTAGAGCGGGGCGTGTTCACACGCGGTCAGCCGCCCTATCACTACCTGAACCCGCTCGGTGCGCACCTCTTCCTTTCCGCCGATGATGGTGACGTGCGGGCGGCACTGGCGGCCGGATTCCCGGCGGCCCGCGTTTATCCGCAGTCTTTCGTCGATGCCGACCGGCATCCCGGCGAGGTACGCATTGCCTTCGACGGTGATGCTGTCCTGTTCTCCGACGAAGCTGAACGGGTCTATCAGCGGGATGGCTTGCCCGCTTTCGTTGCCCACGAACGTTCTCATGCCCGGCGGCCACTGCCAGCCGGCCCCTTCAAACCGCTCCTGGAGGCCTTGCATCGCTTGCGATCGGCAGCTGCGACGCTGCCGATGTGCATCCGCACGGCGCTGGTGACCGCGCGCAGCGCGCCGGCCCATGAGCGTGCCGTGCGGACCTTGATGGACTGGCACATCGGCGTCGATGAGGCCATGTTTCTCGGTGGTCTGCCAAAAGGGCCGTTTCTGAAGGAATTTCAGCCCGATTTCTTCTTTGACGATCAGGCCGGACATTGCGAATCTGCCGCGTCGGCCGGGCCGACCGGCCAGGTGCTGGCCGGGGTGAGCAATGCCTGATACCGGTGGCTTGTCCCTGATGGGCAAAA
>PMIF01000026.1 GCA_003157035.1 Rhodocyclaceae bacterium | reverse complement strand
CTGTGCCAGGCCATGCGGATGAACAGGCCGCCGTAATGACCCCAATCTGCCGGCCACCACTCCTGCGAATCGGTCATCAGCGCGACCAGGTCCTTCTTCAGTGCAGCCAGGTCGAGCTTGTTGAATTCGTCGGCATAGTTGAAATGCTCGCCCAGCGGGTTGGCGGCCGGGGTGTGCTGGTGCAGGATGCTCAGGTTCAACTGCTTCGGCCACCAGTCGCGATTCGACTGCACAGCCGCCGTCGTTCTGCCGCCGTGCATGCCGGCGAACGGACACTTCTGCTCGGTAGTCATAGGTTTCTCCATCTCGTTGGGGTGAATGGGGTGCTGTGTAGTGCCAAGCCTAGGCAAATTGCATTATTGTTGCTATTGATTTTGTCCTATCGGTTCGATGTATTACCACTATCGTGACGCGGCCGCGAACTGGCTCATCCGTCATACTTGCCTATGCTACGCTCGTGGCATAGACTGGTCAGTGCTCGGTCGGTTTGGTGGGCCGAAGTCCCGCAATCTTGCACAACTGGAGGCAGACAGCAATGGAAAAGAAATCCGCTCAGAAAGCAAATAAGGCGATGATCCTTCGTGCGCTCACCGACCCGGGCTTTCGCAAAAAGTTGGTCGCGGACCCTACAGCGGCCCTCGGCAAGAAGAAGCCCTTGAGCGCTGTGCAGCTCAAGGAAGTCAATCTTGTTCTGGCCATCGTCAAGAACATCGATCGCCAGATCGGCACCATTGCGGACGAGTTGCTCTGCGCCAACGGCGGCGGAGGCTGCGGTATTGGCTGACGCGAACGATCATGCGGAAGTCCTGGTTTCCACCACATGGTCCTGTAATCTCCGTTGCAGCTATTGCTTCGTAGCAGACCAGACTCATGCCCGTTCTCGGCCGCGGATGAGTGCGGCCGAAGCGCGGCAGGTCATTCAGTCGCTGGATCGTGGCCTCGCACACTATTCGACGATCGGCGTTCACCTCTACGGCGGTGAGCCACTGACCAATCTGCCAGCGCTCCGCGCTCTCGTGGATCAGGCGGCGCAGGCGCCGCGAGGCCGCTTCTCATTCTCGATCACCACCAATGGCACCATCCTCAGTGACGAGGTGTTCGAGTTGCTCGAGGCAGGTCGCTTTCAAGTCGTCCTGAGTGTGGATGGTCCGGCTCCGGTGCACGATCAGCATCGGCGCACTATTCGCGGTGCGGCCACCCACGCCCGAACCATGCGATTCCTGCGCGAGCTTCGTGCCCGCACACATTGCTGGGTGAGGGGGTCAAGCGTGGTGCGCGCTGGCTGGCGCCTTGCGGACGCTCAACGCTATCTGCGCGGTCTGCCGGTGGATGTGATCAAGGCCCAGGCGGTGCGCACCGCTCCTGGCGACAAACTCGGGCTCGACGGCGATGAGCGCGAGCAGTACCTCGACGATCTCGACGCGGCGGGCGATCAAGTCATCAGCGATCTGGCGGCGAACCGGATACCCAAGGATGACCGTTTCTCCGCCCGCGTGCTGCAACTGCTCAAAGGCGAAACGCGCTATCGATTCTGCGGGGCAGGGGCAAGTATTTTCGGTGTCACGCCCGGTGGCGACGTGCTGCCGTGCGTACTCCTGGACAGGGCACAGCATCGCCTTGGTTCGGTAGCCGACCAGGAGCACTCGTGGGTGGGCGCCGGCCGTGACTGGCAGGAATCACACGGCCCCCGGAACGAGTGCGGTTCATGCGCCGCCCTGCCGCTTTGCGGTGGCGGCTGTCCAGCCATGCTGTCGGTATGCGGTGCCGAGGAATGCGACCTGGTGCGCAAGACCTGTTCGGTGGCGCAGCGTATCCACGAGCACTTCCGCTCCCAGCCAATCAAGTTACTGGCTTTGGCTGGGGTGGTCTAGTGCCGCGCTCAGCCCTGCGCGAACCGCCACCGGGTTTCGATTCGGCCGCCATCGCGGTATTACCCCTGGTCGAGCGTGATTGGCCGGTCACGGCGCTGGCGTTGGACGTGTCCGGGCGCTGCAATCTGGCCTGCCGCTACTGCGCCGAGGCTGCCACCCAGCCGGCCAGGCGCACCGCCATGACATGGCAGACCATGGCAGCCGCGCTTTCTCTGCTTGACACCGAAAGCCGCGGCGGCCTCGCGCCGACCTTGCGATTGGGCAGTGGCGAGCCACTGCTGGCGCTGCCTCTCTTGCGCCAGTTGGATGAGCGATTGCGGCAGGACCGTGCTTGCGGCAAGACTGTTCCCCGCGTCTATCTCACCACCAATGGAACGCGGGTCGACAAACAAGTCGCCAACTGGCTCGTCGATACGGGCTGGCAAGTCAAGATAAGTCTGGACGGTCCGCGCGCAATACATGACCGTTGGCGCGTCGGCGCGCGCGGAAAGGGCACCTGGAAGCAGGTTTCCGCGGCGGTGCAACTTCTGGCTGAGCGGATGCCCGAGCGTCTGAGCGTGACTGCCGTCATGTGCCGCGACAGTGATCCGGCCGCCGTGTTTGCCGCTATCGAGGCGTTGGGAGTTCGGCGCATCGAGCTCGTGCCGGTCGCACATGGCGATGCCGACATCATGCCGAATGACGACGACCTGAGCCGCTACGCCGCATTTGTGACGGCTTGGGTGGATCGTCTGGTGGCGAAGCCACTCCAGCGTCCGCAGGCGCAGCCGATACGGCTGGTAGGCAGCGTCCGTCGCGTGATGGGCTACGACGTGAAACGGGTGGTCTGCGGTGCGGGGCGTAACTTCTTCGGCGTCGATGCCTCGGGAAATGTATTCCCTTGCTTCAGGTTCATCGGCATGAGCGAGTATGGTTTGGGCGATTTGGCCAACCATGCAAGTTCGGACTTGACCGCCAGATTTCGCGCCGGCGCTGGCAGAGCCCTTGAAGCCAGGCGCGCGTGCAGCACCTGCTGGGCTGCGATGTTGTGCGGTGGTCCATGCTTCGCCTGCAGCGAAATGTTCGGACCCGGCGGTGGCGAGCCTTTACCGACGCATTGTGACTACACGCTTGCTGATGCCCATGCGGCCGTCCGGCTGGTCAATGCATTGCGGCAGAATCACCCGCAGGCGCTGCTCTACTTCCTCCCCGAGGGTGTGCTGGCATGACGCGGCGCGGCAGCCGGCCGCAGGTGGTGTTGGTCAAACCCCCCGAGCAATCGCACTTCAATTTTGGCACCTTCAGCCTGGCCGTGCTCGCCGCCGCGGTACACGACATCGCGCGAGTCCGAATTATCGACGCGACGATGCTCGGCGCCGACGAGGCCGCTGCCCTGGTGTGGGCGCCAGTTCCCGCCTTCGTCGGCATCACGACAATGGGCCTCGGTTCGGTGCCACCGGTTGCCGACTTCATCGCGGCGCTGCGTGCCCACCCGCGAATGAATCGGGCGACCCGCATCATCGTTGGCGGTCACGGTGCGAGCATGCTGCCCGAAGTCCTGCTTAAGGCCGGAGCCGACGCGGTGGTCGTTGGCGAAGGCGAGCGGACCTTTCGACAGCTAATCGAGCGCGGCTTCGCGTCGGGTGATCCGGGCCTGGTCTGCCTGGTCGGCGACAGGGCAGTGTATGGACCACCTGCGCCCCTAATCGAGCCCCTGGATGCGTTGCCGCTGCCGGCACGTGACCTGATGCCGCAACGCGCCGATTCCATCCATCTCATGGAGACGAGCCGTGGCTGCCCGCATGCGTGTGCCTTCTGCGAGACGGTCCGTTTCCACGGCCGGCGTTGGCGCCACCATTCGCCGGACCGAGTGGCCCGCGAGGTTAGGGAACTCGTCACCCGGCGCGATGCCTGGATAATTCACCTGACGGACGACAATTTCGCCGCCAGCCGCCGGCGCGCCCAGAAGATTTGCCAGGCGCTCGTGCGGCAGGAGTTGCCCGCCTGCTTCATGGTTTCCGCGCGCGCGGACGACCTCTTGGCGCAGGACAACCTGCTGCCGGCTTTGGCCGCCGCACGCTTCCTGCGCATTTCCGTCGGCGTCGAGACTCTCGATGGCGATCTCGCGCACGTCACCGGCAAATCGATGTCACTGGCGCAGTACCAGGATCTCTTTCAGCGCATGCGCAATCTGGGCATCTTCTCGGTCGCATCGTTCATCATCGGACTGCCAGGAGAAGCGGCCGAATCGCGTCGTCGGGCGGCTGAACTCGCGCTGGCCGCGGCCCCCGACTCCGCTCGTTTCTTGCCCTACTATCCCTTGCCCGGCACGCCACTCGCCCCCCCCGGCGCCGGCCTTGATCCCGATCCCGCGGACGTGGCTCATGCCGAGGCCTGCAACCATGCATTTGTCACCGCTGACTCGGCGAAGGGGCGACTCACTCAGGCCGCGGCCGGAGGTGGAATCCGCGGTCTTCTCGCCCAAGGCGTTCTAAGGCGCGGGTCGGACTATGGTGAGACATCCATGTCCTAGGCCGATATGCCGCTGTTGGGTTCCACTACGGCTTCACCGTTAGTGGCCGGACAACTCGTTGAAGCGGCTATTCGTTGCTGCTATCCGGCTCAGATCGAGCGGGCAAAAAGCTGGCATTAGGCGGGAAAAGCAATGCCATTCCACGGTAATCCTGCTTATTGATGTGTAACTAAATCAATTAGTTACTGGCGGAGAGGGCGGGATTCGAACCCGCGTTAGGTATGAACCTAAACACGCTTTCCAGGCGTGGAATTTATTGCTTTATAAAGCCTCTATTGGCAGGTGTTATGTGGTGGTGGCATAATTCGGATATGAGTTTCGGAGGCAAAACGGAGCCACTTCATTTTTCGGAGCCAAGCGAATGGCCACCTTCCAGATGCGCGACAGCGGGTATGTGCAGGCCCGTGTAAGACGGCGGGGCTACCCAGTCCAGAGCAAGACATTTCCCAACAAAACCCTCGCTCAGGAATGGGCGCGTCGAGTCGAGGCTGAAATTGATCGCGGAACGTATGTCTCTGCATCAGCTGCAGAGCATACAACCGTTGGTGACTTGATCAAGGATTTCAAATCCGATTTTGCACCCCTGCACTATCGCGTCAGGGAAGATGAGAGAGAGGCCTGGCGTTTCCAGTTAGACCGTTTGAATGATTCTTTTGGCGATTACAGTATTGCCGCTGTTGATCAAAAGCTTGTTGCCAGTTTCAGGGATTCCAGACTCAAAGGTAGTACAGATAGGCGCAAAGTTGGTGAAAGCACAGTTCGAAAAGAACTATATATGCTTTCGAAATTACTTGGCTACGCCGAAAATGAGAAAGGCATAACACTCCCGCGCGGAAATCCTGTCGAGAAGATCCGCAAGCCGAAAGAGAGCGAAGGACGTGATCGCCGCCTGAGTGAGGATGAGTGGACTCAATTTGAGGTGGAGTGTCGAAAAAGCCGGAATCCATGGCTTGTTCCTGCCGTAACATTGGCTGTCGAGACGGCGATGAGGCAGGGAGAGCTGTTGGGCCTGACCTGGAAATCGGTGGATGTGAAGCGCAAGCTGATCTACCTGACAAAAAAATCCGAGATCAAGAACGAGAAACCACGTGCCGTTCCGTTGTCGCCTACTGCCCTGAGGGTTCTTGAGGGGCTGCCCAAGTCTATCAGCGGAAAAGTGATACCGTGTGCAAGGATGACTCTCTACGGCGTTTTCGCGGCAGCCTGCGATAGAGCCAAGATTGTTGATTTCACTTTTCATGATCTTCGGCATGAAGCCATGAGCCGCCTTGCTGAGCGAGGTGACTTCAATGTCCTTGAACTTGCGGCTGTTTCAGGCCATAAGACGTTGCAAATGCTTGAGCGCTACACACACCTGCAGGCCGAACGACTGGCAGCAAAGCTGGCTAAGAAGGCCCGAAAGATATAGCCAGTGGAAATGCATGGTATGACAAAGGCGTTTGATGCTTCTGGCAGTCTCGTTTAGGACATCGGCGTAATGTAAGCCTGCATCATGTCGTAGCCTTACACCACGGGTTGGGGGAGCGGTAGCCGAAATGCGACCAATATGGCCCTGTATCGGAGTTGCGCAGGGCATCTGGAAGTTTTAAGTTACGTGCATGGACGTGGTTTCCCTTTGCTTCTGCAATTTAACGCCTCGGAGACATGCCGAGATGGTGATATGGTTTTATATCGCCGTAGTTGCTATTGGGGCAGTGCTTTTCAATGCAGGACCTGAGTTGATTGCAGTGTTCGTCGGTTTTGTGCTGGCGCTATGCGTACGGGCGCGAGCAGCCGTGGCTGCCCGAGAGATTGGTCGCGCCAGCAATTACGTTACCGGCATCGCGATGCGA
>PMIF01000304.1 GCA_003157035.1 Rhodocyclaceae bacterium | reverse complement strand
ATGGGCAGCAACCAGAACTTCTTGCGCTCTCGCATCAGACCCCACAACTCTTTGATCAGGGACATATCGCTCCTCTTCTGCGTCAATACTGCTTCTTGAGACTGTCCGGCGCTGGCCCGGGCGGCTCACGGGATATCCAGTGGGTGTCTTTGCCGTGCCCACCGTTCCGTTGCGCCGACAAGAATGACCGTCCCGTCGCTCGCATCAGCAAGCTGATCGGCGTCATGACCAGAAAATAGACGATGGCCAGCATGATCGGGCTGACAATCCGGTGCAACAGGTCGCCCAGGCGAAGCCAGTAGCGATGAGGGTGGCGCAGCAAAGCGGGCGCCAGCAAAGCCAACGCCGCGAGTACGGCTGCAAGCACCAACCCCCACAGGTGTGGGTTGCGGCCCGAAACCAGAGGCCACAACGACAAGGCGAGAAAGCAGGCTGCCATGGTCAGCCCAAAAACTCGCCAGGCCGAACGATCTTTCACCTCATCTGCCATCGTCATGCCGTCACCCTATGCCGCTCTGCACCGTCGCGCACTATCTCGAGCGCTGCGTGCAATTGCTCGACAACACGCGGCCAGTCGCCGATCGCCTGCTGCCTGAAGAGGCGCATTTCGCCGTACCAGGGAGAATCGCTGCGCTCCAGCAGCCAGCGCCAGTCCGGAGCAAAGGGCAGCATGACCCAGGCCGGCCGCCCAAGCGCGCCGGCAAGATGCGCAACCGACGTATCGACAGTGATCAGCAGATCGAGCGAGGCCAGTACTGCGGCAGTGTCCGCAAAGGTCGCAAGTTCAGGCGCCAGATCGATCAGGTTTGACCGCGCCAGGTCTTCTCGTTGCCGCACCGCCGGCCCCTTCTGCAGGCTGAACCAACTCACACCCGGCATCGCCAGCAAGGGCTCCAGGAGCGCCAGGCTGCACGAACGATTGTGATCGTTCTTGTGTTTCGGGTTGCCGGCCCAGACCAAACCGACCCTCAGGCCGTCGTACGCCGCCAGGCGGCCACGCCACGTCGCCATTTGCCCTTCATCGGCCGTGATGTAGGGGGTGCCCGCCGCCAGGTTTTCGCCGGTGATCGCGAGCCAGTACGGCAGGCTCATTAGGTTGACGTAGTAATCGGCGGCCGTCCACGGTGCCTCATGGATCAATTCGACGCCTGGATCGACCGTGCCGGCCAACGCCACCAGCTCATCGGCCACGTCGAGCAGAACACGGGCACCGCGCCGGCGCAGTTCGGGAATGAAGCGCAGGAACTGCAGAGTATCGCCTGCCCCCTGTTCACGCCGCACCAGGATGGTCTTGCCGTCGATCGACTGCCCCTGCCATGGCGCCACATGACTGAGCGTCAAGCTATCCTTGAACTCTTGGCAGCGCAAGCGCCATTCGTACTCCGCCCAACCGACAGCAAATTCTCCGAGCGTCAACCGCGCCAGGCCAAGGTTCCAGTGTGCTTCGGCGAATTCCGGCTCGACCGCGACAGCTTGCTCGAAGGATTCGATAGCCGCCCCGACATTGCCCAACGCCTGGATATCGAGGCCGAGGTTGTTGAGCGCCGCGGCAAAATCAGGCTTGAGCGTCAATGCCTGCCGATAGGCGGCGACGGCTTCCCCCTGCCTGCCCTGATGACGCAGGGCGAGGCCCAGGTTGTTGTGGAAGTCCGGCATGCCGGGCATGGCCGCAATCGCTTCGCGAATCAAGGTTTCGCCGCCGCACGCATCGCCATGTTGCATGCGAAGAACACCCAGGTACTGCCTGGCGATGGCATTGTCGGCGTTCAGCCTCAGCACTTCGCGATAGCCCGCCTCGGCAGCGTCCAGGTTCCCCGCCTGATGCCGTCTCATTGCCGCACTCAGCAGGGTGTTTTCGCGTTCCGCTGACGATGGCGGCGATGCACTGGCGCGGCTTGCGACCATCGCCTCGGCTTGCGCCAACATCCGCTGTGCCTGGGCATCGTCCGGCACCACCGCCAACCGACGGCGCAGGACCAGCATCGCTTCGTCCGCGCGCTTGAGTTGCAGATAGTTCTCGCCCAGGCGCAACATCGGCGGTCCCTGCACCGAGGATGGCGCCAAAGTGGCGACGAACTCGGCAAGTTGGGCGGGCGGCAGGACCATCCACATGTTCATCAAACCGTGAAAGCCGAAAGGCGGGCCGATGGGCGGCATGGACTCGAGGGAAAACGCGCGCGCCAGATCTTCGTTCGGAAACCGAATGCCGTAACGAGTCTCGAGCAAATCACGGTATCGGCGGCCGATGGCGTCGTCTTCCGGATCGAGATCGGCAACTTGCGGATCCTGCAAGGCATCGAGCAGGCGTCGGGAACGCAGCGAGAAGCCACCGTTGCCGATGCGATGGTCGTCGCTATGGAAGGCCCACGGCGCGCCGATGTAGTCGTACTGAAGGAACTCCGGCCGCCAGGTCGCGCCGTTGATGACATAGCCGTCCCACTGGATGACCAGGACGTGGGACGTCGCAAAATGTCGCCCCAGTTCCTTCAACATCAGATGGGAATATTCGGCACGCGAGCGGATACGCGGGATGCTGACCATCCGGCAACCCGGCAATTCATATTGATCCGCGCTATCGGACAGGAAGACCGCGCCGCCGAATCGGCATTGCTGCATCGATATGTCCAGCGCCCGCAGGGCCAGGACCGGATTGATGCAGTCCACGGCGCAGAGCGTCAGGTCCGGCAGATCCTTCATCGGCAGGCAGGCAGGCGATTCACCGTTTCACGCGCACCAATCACCGTGCGGCAGTGCGTGGCTGGCTGAGGTATTCCTGCAGGCCCATGAGACGGCGCCAATCGTCGTCAGTGCTGGCAATTTGCGCCAGTCGAGCAGCCAACTGTCGCGCCCGGTCGGCAAAGCCCAGCCTGTGCTCGATCGCTGCCAGCTCCAGGTGAATGCGGAAGCCATCCGGATCACTATCGCAAGCTCGGCGCAGCGCCATGACCATGGCCGTCAAATCGCCCGTTACGCGCTCGCAGGCGGCCAAACGATTGAGCAGCAGCGGGTTACCCGGATCAACGGCCAGTCCGGCCTGGACTGCTTGCCTGGCAGTCAGGAAGTCCTGGCGGCCAATAGCTTCGTCGGCCTGCTGGAGAGCGGCTTCGGCCTGGGCGGTAATGCCGGCATAGCGCTGGCCCCATTTGGCCGTCAGGGCATTCAGGTAGGGCTTGAAGCGTTGCTCGTCGCGGTTGTCGCCCATGCCGCCGCCCGACGTTCCCGAGTACGGATCGTAGTGGGCGCTGGCGACCGGCACGTGCAGGAAGTCCGTATGCTCGGCGCACTGGACGAAGAAATCCCAGTCTTCGAGCAGCGAAAATGCCTCGTCGAACCGACAGCCTAGGTCCAACAGCTGGCGCGAGAAGAGTGCGGAATGGATAGCGAAAACCGGCTTGTCGGTAAAGGCTTGTCGCCAGTAACCAACGCTGCGTTGGAATGGCGCATCCTGCTGGTGCACCTGCTGATCGGAATAGGCCAGCAGCAATCCGGTCGGCGCGACAGCCGAATACAAGCTCTCCAGATGCGTCGGGTCTATCCAATCGTCCTCGTCAAGGAAGAGCAACCAGTCGCCGGTGGCGGCTTCCAGTCCCGCGTTCGCGGCACGGGGGCGATCGAGGNNCGAGCCGCGTCGATGGCGCGCGGCAGCGACGTGTGCCCGATCGTGCGTATGACGACGGAAATCTTGGGTTGCGTAGCTTGTGTCATCAGCTGATTCTTTCGTTCTGAGTGAGCCCGGCGGGGTGATCGCTATCAGGCGGGACTGAGCGCACGCCGGAGGTACAGGCAGGCTTGATCCCATGTCGGCGGGCCGAGCGCGCGAAGTATAATCGACTTCCCTGCTCGACCGGGAGCGCGACAAGCCCAGTTCAGGCGAGCTGATGATCTATCATGGGCGCCACTTTCACTTGAATTGAAGACACACATCAATGTTGGGTATGGCGAAAAGAGCTCGGCGTGAGCATTCACCCACTGAACCTGGCGCCATCCGGACCAGACTAATTTGGGCGGCAGTGCGCGCACCTGCGATTCGCCGTCTGACTGGGGTTCTTGTACTCTTGGGTGGCTGCTGCTTCGCGACGTTTGTCGAGTCTGCCGAATGCACGGTGCCGGGCAGCAGCGTACTCAATATCCTGGCGAACGTGACCACTTGCGGGGCACAAGACCAGGACACCGCCAGGCTGCCGAGTGGCGGCGCTGCCGTTCCCGTGTCCACGGTGAATTTGAAGGAAGGGAATGCCCCGACCGCTTTCCGCGATTGCCCTAACTGCCCGGAAGTCGTATCGATTCCGGCGGGTGCCTTCAGTATGGGCTCGCCGCCCGACGAGGCCGGCCGATCGGACATCGAAGGCCCGGTCCGTCGGGTCACCATTGCCGCTTTCGCGCTAGCCAAGAGCAAGATAACGCGTGGCCAATTCGCGGCATTCGTTTCCGAGACGAATCACAAGACCGATAACGACTGCTACACGTTCGAAAACGGCGAATGGAACGATCGGATTAACCGCGACTGGCGCAATCCGGGATTTCCGCAAGAAGACAATCATCCGGCCGTATGCATCAGTTGGTTCGATGCGAAAGCCTATGCGAAATGGCTGTCCGAGAAGACCGGCAAGACATATCGACTACCGACTGAAGCCGAATGGGAATACGCGGCCCGTGCGGGCACGACAACGTCCCGCCACTGGGGCGATGATGCTGCCCAGGCCTGCAAGTTTGCCAACGTATTGGATGCAACGACCAATACCAAGGTTTCTGGTGCCGCAAAGCTGGACTCGCATGCTTGCGATGACGGCTACGCTTATACGGCCCCGGTGATGAGCTTCAAGCCCAATGGCTTCGGCCTGTACGACATGATCGGCAATGCCTGGGAATGGGTCGAGGACTGCGACGGCACCAACAGTTACGGGCGAGCGCCGGCCGATGGGCGCCCTTCGACGCTGGGCAGCTGCCATTACCGGGGTTTGCGCAGTGCATCCTGGCTCAGTACCCCGGCTAACGCCCGCGCGGCCTCTCGGAATAGCGGCGTGGCACTGATCCACGGTAGCGGCGTTGGCTTCCGCCTGGTCAGGACGCTACCGTAGTAAGTACGGCCCAACAACCGGCCTGACCGGATGCGCGACAAGCCACGTCCAATCGAACTGGTTGGGTAGCAACCTTCAATCGAAGCTGACGGGCTTGAGCGGGGAAGGATAACGCGAACGCGGCGGGCGTTCCTGCCTTGGCCTTAATGCGCAGTCTGTTGTTGTTCGATGTACTGGCGAACCATGCCGATAGGCGCACCCCCACACGATGAGGCGAAATAGGATGGCGACCAGAGTACACCCTTCCAGTACCGATTCCGAATATCAGGTCGCTCTTTCCGCAGCAAGCGACTGGATACCCCTTTCAGGCTGTTTACCAGCGCCGACACCGCGAGTTTTGGTGGGTACTCCACCAGGAGGTGCACATGGTCATCCTCGCCGTCCAACTCGATCAGGTGCGCCTCGAAGTCAGTACAGACCTTGCCGAAGATGGCGCGAAGTCGCTGGACGGCATCCGCATCGAACACACTGTGGCGGTACTTCGCCACAAAGACCAAGTGAACGTGCATCTTGAACTCGCAGTGTCGTCCGTGTCGAATGTCTTTGTGTTCGGGCATAGACCAAAATATAATACTTTCATGAAACGGCTTCAAGCCTACAAGTACGAGCTAAAGCCCAACGACGAGCCGGCGCAATCGAGCCGCTCTGCGAAGTGGGAACCCGCTGCGGCGATTGCGCGGGAGCTTGCCCATGCGTAGCGTGGAAGGAATCGCCGGCATTCCTGCCGGTGAGGCGGGCAAAACAGCAAGTAGCGACCAGCACATCTA
Source organism: Rhodocyclaceae bacterium (assembly GCA_003157035.1). Classification (GTDB taxonomy): domain Bacteria; phylum Pseudomonadota; class Gammaproteobacteria; order Burkholderiales; family Rhodocyclaceae; genus Fen-999. The sequence goes on along the minus strand of PMIF01000304.1, from coordinate 13,082 downwards.
CCTGCGGGAAATCGACGACCGGCAGCGAACGTCGTTGTCCGTCCTGGCGAATCTGGTGCCGACCGGGAGTACGGTGCTCGACATCGGCACCGGTACCGGCGCCCTGGGACGTCACCTGGCCCGACGCAAGGCGTGCACCGTGGACGGCGTGACCCACAATGCGCAGGAAGCGGCGGTCGCCGCGGATGGCTATCGGCGGATCGAAGTGGCCGACATCGAGGTCAGCGACGTGGCGGCGCTGTTCGCCGACGCCAGGTACGACATCGTGGTCTGTGCCGACATCCTCGAGCATCTGCGCCAACCCCGTACCGTGTTGGACGCCGCCAAGCGCCTGCTCAAAGATGGCGGCAGGCTTCTGCTGTCAGTACCCAATGTCGCCTACGCCGGCTTGATCGCCGAACTGCTGCACGGCGATTTTCGTTACCGCCAGGAAGGGCTGCTCGATGCCAGCCATCTGCGCTTCTTCACCCGCCGCTCGCTCCTGCAACTGCTCGGCGACGCCGGCTGGCAGGTGACCGGCCTGGAGACGATCACCCTCGAGCTGCGCGCTTCCGAATTCGCATCGCCGCTGACGGGTTTGCCCATTGCCGTCCAGCGCCGGCTGCTCGACCTGCCGGACGCCCTCACCTACCAGTTCGTCGTTTCAGCGCAGGCCACAGCCGATGCCTGTGCGGCGCAGAACAAGGGTTTCGACGTTGGCGTTCCGGACGCCATCGCCGATCATTCAGTGGCCATCTATTGGCACGCGGGAGGCGGTTACAGCGACCAGCACAAGGTGGTTGCCTGGGGCAAGGTCGGCGACGAGGCCGAGGAATTTCGCTTTGCCCTGCCGGACAGCGCCGGCATCAAGCGTCTGCGTCTCGATCCCGCCGATCGACCCGGATACCTGCATCTGCACGTCATCCGCCTCGAGAGCGCGGACGGCACGCCGCTGTGGCAATGGGACGGGCGTGGCGAAACGCTTGCCACCGCAGCGCAGCACCAGCTTGCGCTTGCTGCCTCCCTGCCGACCGCCGAAGGCATCGTCCTGCTAATGACCGGCGACGACCCTAATCTCGAACTGCCGATTCCCGAGCTGACGCTGACAACCCTGCCGCCCGGTTCGCGGATCGTCGTGCGGCTTGGCTGGCCCATGTCGGATGACTACCGGGCGCTCGCCGGGCGGCACCTTGGCGCCAGCTGACAGCCTGACGCGCAGCCTACCCGGGCTTGCCTCGAGACCGGTGAAGATCGCCGCGCTCACCGGCATCCGCGGCTTTGCCGCCTGCTGGGTGTTCAGCTTTCATATCTGGCAGATCGCCCGTGGCCCCGTACTGAAGCTCGGCGGTATCGACTTCACGCCGTTACTCGCCTGCGGCTGGGCCGGCGTCGATCTCTTCTTCGTCCTCTCGGGCTTTGTCCTGACCTGGCACTACGTCGATCAGGCGCAGCACGGCGTCGGCTTCGCCGACTTCATGCACCGCCGGGCACTGAGAGTGGTGCCAGCCTACTACGCGCAATTCCTCATCCTGATGATACTGGCTGCCGTCGGTGTTAGTGACGAACTGCCGTCGATTGCCAACACTCTTGCCCACCTGCTGTTCGTCCACAACTTCAGCTTCTCGTGGTGGGATCCGTTGCCCAAGGCCTGGTGGACGCTGCCGGTGGAATGGCAGTTCTATCTGGTCTTCCCCCTCTTGCTGGCCGCATTCGCCCGCTACAACCCGTGGCGGGTACTGCCCACACTGATCGCCCTCGTCGTGGTCTGGCGGATCGGCGCCATGGCCTGGATACATGACTACTCGCCCCAGGGGTCGATCGACTATCGCGTCTGGCTGATCGAGCAACTACCCGGACGCATCGACCAGTTCGCCATCGGCATGGCCACCGCCTGGGGCACGATGCAGGCGCGGCCACGTCTTGCCGATTCGGCGCGACGCCGTCTTTCGTCGTGGCTGGTGATCGGCGGCAGCCTGGCGGCACTGGGACTTGCCTACCTGATCTGGTGGCGCGCCGACGTCTACTGGCAGGGCCATTGGCTGCTCTATTCGTGGCACCTGTTCATGGCGCTGGCACTGGCGATGGTGATTGCCGGCACCACCCTGGGCGGCAAGCTGGCAACCCGCCTGCTCGGCAACCGACCGATGCTTTGGCTGGGGGAAATCAGCTATAGCATCTATCTGTGGAACATCGTCATCCTGCTGGCGCTGGCATCGCTCGGCACATTTGCCGAACTCAGCGGAGCCGCAGGTATTGCCTGGGTGGCCCTGTACAGTGTCGCTCCGGTCATGCTGGTTTCCGCCCTGTCGTGGTGGCTCTGCGAACGGCCGTTCCTGCACTATCGCGATGCGCATCCCGAGGATAGTCTGGGCCGCTGGCTCGCCGCCTTCATTCGCTTTCCCTGGCCTGGCCTGGCCCTGGTCGGCAGCATGATCCTCGCCGTCGTCATTCTCGGTCAAATCTATTGGCGGCCCGATGCTGCCACCCGAGCACAATGCACCGAGCGCGGCGCGGTAGACAGTCCGCGGCAGTTGCGCGGCGAGCAGGCAGATGCACGAGTGAGCGGCTGGCTCCATGACTGGAGCCGAACGGACCGCGTCCGCCGCGTGGTTGCCGTGCGCGACGGGCAGGTGATCGCTGAAGCGGTGCCAAGCCTGGCGCGTCCCGACGTAGCTGCCGCCCTGCCCCTTTGCAATGTCGACCGTCCCGGATTCGAACTGCCCCTATCCCTGGCCAATCTCGGGCTTGCTTCGGCGACCGTTTCGATCGAAGCACAACGAACCAGCGGCGCGCGCTACCGTATCGGCGAGGTCGAATGGCACTTCGTCCCCATCGCGCAACCCGCTGCGGAGCCCAAGCCTTGATTCGCCGATCGGCTGCCAGGCACGCCTATAATTCGTCGTTTTGCCGTTCCCGGCCACGCGTTTGCCGGGGACCTGACGGACCATGAAAGAGTTAGGTATGTCGAACAGCCCGGATTTCCATACCCGCGACGCAACCGTCAAGAACCAAACACCGATGGTCGACATCGTCGTCCCGGTGCACAACGGCGGAGTCGTCGTGCGCCGCTGCCTGGATAGCGTTCTCGCCTGCCGACCGCTAACGCCTTTCGAACTGGTGGTCGTTGACGACGCCAGTGCCGACGCCGAAACCATCGACTATCTCGATCGCCTTGCCGCCGACGGCAAAATCCGCCTGCTGCGCAACACCATCAATCAGGGTTTCGTCGGCTCGGCAAACCGCGGCTTGCGTCAACACGCTGATCGGGACGTCGTGCTGCTCAACAGCGATACCGAAGTGGCCAACGACTGGCTGGATCGCCTGACTGCCTGCGCGCACTCGGCATCGGACATCGGCACAGTCACGCCGTTCTCCAACAACGCCACGATCTGCAGCTTCCCTGTGCTCTGCGCCGACAACCCATTGCCCGCAGCCGTGTCGACCGAGGCGCTGGATCGTCTGTTCGCGGAGATCAACAAGGGGCGGACGGTAGACCTGCCCACCGCAGTCGGCTTCTGCATGTACGTCCGCCGGGCCTGCGTCGAGCAGATCGGCCTGCTCGACGAGGAACGCTTCGGCCGTGGCTACGGCGAGGAGAACGACTTCTGTCGACGGGCACTGCGGGCCGGCTGGCGTAGCGTTCTCGCCACCGACGTTTTCGTCTTCCACGCCGGCAGTGCCAGTTTCGGCGGTGAGCGCGCAGAGCGGGCTCAGGCAGCCGAAGCAATATTGCAAGTGCTGCACCCCGACTATCTGGATGACGTCCGCGCTTTCATCCGCAACGACCCGCCGGCAGCTTTGCGTCGGGCCGTAGAAATCGAGTTGGCCCGTCAGCGGCGCAAGAGTGGTACGCCCACGGCAGCCGAGGCGCCGCTGCCGGCGGACGCGGCAACCGTCAGTTGCAAGCGTCCCTTCGCCGACGCGGACGACCGCCCCGTGCAGTTGCATGTCATACACGATCTTGCCGGCGGCGTCGAGCGCTGGTGCCGCGACTACTGCCGAGCTGACAGCCGGCGCCGCAACCTGATCCTGAAACCCTTCTGCCGCGGCCACGCCGCCGGTGAAGGGCTGATGTTGTTCGCCGCCATCGACGACCCGGAACCCGTCGCCCTCTGGATCTTCGCCTCGCCATTCGAAGTCACCGCTGCCAGCCATGGCGAATATGCAGCGGTGGTCCGGCAGATCATCGCCGACTACGGCGTCCAGGCCATACTGGTCTCGTCACTGATCGGCCACACCCTGGATGTGCTGACCACAGGCCTGCCGACGGCCTTCATCGGCCACGATTACTTTCCTGCCTGCCCGGCGATCAACCTCTACTTCGATGGCGTCTGCCAGTCGTGCCCCGACAAGCGGCTGATCGCTTGCGCGAAGGACAATCCAGACTTCAATCCTTTCCTGTTGTATCCCGCCGAGGAGCGCTTGCAGGTACGGCAACGCTTTCTCGACATTGTCGGCAGCGGTGCGGTGACCGTCGTGGTGCCCTGCAGAACCGTCTGGGATCACCTGCTGCGCCTGTTTCCCGTCCTCGCCGACGCCTCCTGGGTGGCGATTCCGCACGGTATTGACGGTCGCCTGACGCCCATCGGCGGCGAGACAGCAGTGGCAGGCGAGAAATTGCGCATCGTCGTCCTCGGCATGCTTTCGGTCAACAAGGGCCTGCGCCTGCTCAGCGATGCCCTGCAGCGCCTGACCGAATTCGCCGAGGTGCATCTGGTCGGTTCCCTCGAGGTTGGGGAACTGTTCCTCGAGCATCCCGGCGTCCATGTCGTGCCCCGCTACAAGCTCGACCAATTGCAGGCAGTCGTCGCCAAGATAGGCCCGCATGCCGGCATGTTGCTCAGCATCTGGCCCGAGACCTATAGCTACACGCTGACCGAGCTGATGCAAATGGGCATACCGACCGTGGCGACACGCGTCGGCAGCTTTGCCGAACGGATCATCGACGGCGAAACCGGCTTCCTGGTCGATGCGACCGCCGACGCCTTGATCGCCCGGCTGAAGACGTTGAACGAGAATCGCGACGACCTGCGGCGGATCCGCGCCAACCTGGCCTGCCTGCCGTGGCGCACCGCCGTCGAGATGGTCGACGACTATCATCGCCTGCTGCCGCCCGCACCAGCGCCCCAGCCGCCGTCGGCGCGAGCGCTGGCGGCAGCCGACGCCACCGACGCGCTCGGCATCCGTCAGGCAGTGGCCCTGTCGACACTCTGGAAGCAGGTCAAGAGCCTGGACCTGCAACTGGTCATGAGCAAGGAAGCGCGACCGCGCTGGCAAGGACCCGGTCAAATCGCCGACAGCCAGAGGCGGATCGCCGAGCGACAACGGGATCAGGCCGAGCACCAGCGCGCCGTCGCCGAACATCAGCGCACCATCGCCGAACACAATCGTGCCATCGCCGAGCACAATCGTGCCATCGCCGAGCAGCAGCGGGTAGTTGCCGAGCAGCAACGCGCATTAGCCGACGTTCAGTTCGAAAACGAGCGTCAGCGCTGGCTCGAACGGACCGCCCAGGCCAATGCGGTAACGCGCGACCGCGACCGGCAGATCGCCGTTCGCGACAACCAGATTCGTCTTCTCCACGAACATGTCAGCGCGGCGAACGACCGGGTGACCGCGATGTATGCATCGACCAGTTGGCGAATCGCGGCGCCGCTGCGCGCGGTAAGCATCCTGAATCGGCGGCTCAGATTGGCGATTCGTTGTGTCGTACCACTGTTCGGCAAACCGTCGACACTGAGCAAGAACCTGACGACCTTGTACAAGGCCTGGCGATCCGGCGGCCTGTTCGAACTGAGGGCCGTCATGCTGGCCATGCGCGCCGAAGTCGACTATCAGGATGCCTGGCGAATCTATCACCAGAACTTCGCCCAGGAGGTCCGGCCGCGCATCGTCGAGGCCGTGCAGAAGATCGCCAAGCGGCCGCTGATCTCGGTCATCGTGCCGACCTACAACACGCCGAAGGCCATGCTGCGGCAAACCATCGAGTCGGTACGCAACCAGCTGTATCCCGACTGGCAGCTGTGCATCGCCGATGACTGCTCGACCGAGCCGCATGTGGCCAAGCTGCTCCAGGAGTACGCCGACGAGGATTCGCGCATCAAGGTGCATCTCGGCAGCGAGAATCACGGTGTCTCGTACGCTTCGAATCGTGCCCTGGAAATGGCCGGCGGCGAATTCATCGTCCTCCTCGATCATGACGACGTACTCGAGGAGCAAGCCCTGTTCCGGGTTGCCCAGGCGATCCTGAGCGAAAACCCGGACATGGTGTACTCGGACGAGATCCTGCTCTCCCGCAACCTGGCCACGGTACTGCAGTATTCCCATCGCCCGGCATTCTCGCTCGAACTCCTGCGCAGCCATCCCTACATCGTGCACATGGTCGGCTTTCGCGCCTCCCTGTTGCGTGCCATCGGCGGCTTCGACGAAAACCTGGCGATTTCCCAGGACTACGATCTGATCCTGCGCGCCTCGGAGCAAGCGCGGACGATCGTCCACATCCCGGAGATCCTCTACCAGTGGCGCATCCACAGCACGTCGTCGGGACGGCAGAAGGTCCACGACGTGATGGGCACTTCGCGGCAGATACTCGAGCGCCACCTGCAACGCAGCGGCGAAACCGGCCTGGTCGAAGACGGCGCCCGGTTCAATCTCTTCGCCGCACGCTACCCCCTGGCGGCCGGCATGCGGGTCGCGATCATCATCCCGACCAAGAACCACAGCAAGCTGGTCCGCCAGTGTGTCGACAGCCTGCGGGCGACGATTCGCGAAACTGCCTACGATATCGTCATCATCGACCACGAATCGGATGACGCCGAGACGATCGACTATCTGGCGTCGCTGACGCCGGAAGTCCAGGTGTTGCGCTATGTCGGGCCGTTCAACTTCTCGGCGATCAACAATTGGGCGGTCGGGCACCTTGCCGGCCACTACTCGCACTACTTGTTCTGCAACAACGACATCGAGGCCTTGCAGCCCGGTTGGCTGGAGCGGATGCTCGAACTCGGTCAGCAGCCCGATGTCGGCATCGTCGGCGCCGAGCTGCTCTACCCGGATCGCGCCACCATCCAGCATGCCGGCGTCTGCGTCGGCGCCTTCGGCATCGCGGAGCATTTCGGCAAGTTTCTCCGTCTGCAGGACACGCTGCGCTGCCCGACATTCTCGGAGATCCTCGCCAGCAACCACGAGGTCTCGGCGGTCACTGCGGCATGCATGCTTATACGCAGGGAGGCCTTCGAAGCCGTCTCGGGATTCGACGAAGCCATGGCCGTCGGCTTTGGCGATGTCGATCTCTGCCTGCGGGTCGGCCAACTCGGCTACCGTGTCCTCTATTGCCCGCACGCCGTGCTGATCCATCACGAGTCCTTCACCCGCGGCAAGACCGAGGGCGGCGACCCGCATCCCGAAGATTCCGCCTTCTTCCGCGAGCGCTGGCAGCCTTTCCTGGCCGCAGGCGATCCTTACTTCAACCCGTGCCTGTGGCAGAACAGCACCGTCTGGCAAATCCGCCAGCCCATGCTCTGCCAGTACGAGGCACGGCGTCGCGTCTATCACCGGGACGAGAAGGACGGCAGGCAGCGATTCGCCAGCGCGTTGTAGGCTCCGCCTTCTCGCGGCAATCGCCGTGACATAATTGGCCGAATGTGATCGCCGGCAGATTTCCCTGGCGATCTTGATGCGGAAGTTTCTTTCATCGTCTCCCGGAAAGGCACCAGAACAAGTGAAGAACGCATTCAGCCACACCTTCGGCGCGCTCGATGACATTTCGGTCGATGGTCCTCTGGCCCGGGCGAGCGGCTGGATCGTTGGGCTCGAAGGAGGGATCACCGACCTGGTGTTGAAGTGCGATGACCTGCCGCTGCCCACTGAAAGCATCGAGATCGGTTTGCCGTCGCCTGATGTTCAGCAAGCCTGGCCGCAGTTGCATGGTTCTGCCGCCTGCAGATTCCGCCTCACTGCCAAGCTCACCAGCAGCCTTGTCCAACCGGACGGCGGCAATCTCTTTTCGGTCGTCCCCTTTGCTGGCTGCGAAAGCGGCGTTCCCTTGGAACGGGTAGTCCCGCTCCAAGTTGCTGTGCCAACCGCGGAGCAGGCGCTCACTGTGGGCCATGGGGATTTCGTCGAAACCTCCTTTTCGATGCTGTCGCTATTTCGGCTGGTAGCCAATCTAAAGAAGGATGCGCGCGTCCTGGACCCCGGATGCGGTATCGGCCGCATTGCCTACGCGCTCTGTCACTACCTAAGTCCCGTCGGCCGCTATGCTGGCTTCGACGTGTCGCGAGAGGCGATAGCGGTTGCCAAGACGATATTCGCCGGCAAGAGCAACTTCTCGTTTTCGCACGCCGATTTGCGCAACGCGATGTATAACCCAGGGGGGCACATCGCCAGTGACGAGTTCCAGTTTCCGTTTGCCGACAAGACATTTGACTTCACGGTCATGACCTCGGTGTTCACTCACCTGTTGCCTGCTGAAGTGCGGAACTATTTGGCCGAGATCGCCAGAACCTTGGCCGACGATGGTTCCTGTTTCGCGACCTTTTTCGTATTGGATGATCTGGCCAAAGCCAGCATTAAATCGGGGTCGGCAACGCTGAGTATTTCTCACCCCTACGCGCCGGGTTGCTTCGTGCAGAATCCCGCCGTGCCCGAGAATGCCGTTGCTTACGACGCCGCTACCCTTGCCGCCATGATTTCCGAAGCCGGACTCGCCATCGAGGAAGTGCACTGGGGACAATGGCCGGGCAGAAGCGTGTTCCTCTCATATCAGGACATATATCTGCTCAAGAAGAAGGCGGCGGGGTAATCTCGATCGGCAGCCCTCAGCCTGTTTCTGGCGTCAGGCCGCCGACCGGCCTGACATCCTTGCTGAAGCGATCACGCCAAATAGCGCGGTAGGGATGAGCGCAAGCGTCATGGGCGCGACGGACGACAAATAGAGCATGTTATTGCTTGGAATGGATGTCGCCTCGAGAAATCCCAGCAATACCACGCGACTAAGGATTGCCGCGATCAATGCCGACGTGATCACGAATCCGGCATCGAGCTTGCGTCGCCACAGCGACATGGCAAGCCAGACCAACCAGATAACCATGGCTGCGGGAACGCCAATTTCCGTAATCGTGCTCTCGGCCTTTGCCAGACGCACGGCCATCTCATATCGAAACCTATCGCGAGGGGAAACATGACCGGAGTCGCTCTGGCATGCACCGTCCGCAGACGGCGCTGCCGGCGCGAGGGGTCCGTTGGTCACCAAAGCGAATTCTTCCAACTGCCTTGAGGAACCAACACTTGTGCCTGCTCCGACCGGCGTGCCGTCCAGTTTCATCAGCGTTCTGAACACGTCCCGGCTCGCCTGCACGGTATCCAAGAAATAGGAGTCGCGCCAGGGCGGAACCAAGGTCTGGCGGTAAGGCAAACACTCGCCCGGATGCTGATCGCAGGCAGCATCGATCTCCGCGGCCAGCCTTAGGTAGAAAGAACGCGCTTCTTCCGCGCTACGATAGTGCCCTGCCGCGGCAACCATATCCCGCAACGCCCACATGAACCAGCCGGAAAGAATTTCATTGCAGGGCTGGATTCCAGTTTGAGTGCAGCCAACATCACGCCACCTCTCTCCGGCCTCTCCCTCAAAGTATGGCTGAAGTTCTCGAGCCGCCGAGCTGAATCCATAGGCGCGTTCGCGGGCATCCTTGGGGAAGACGACATAGCGTTGCCATTGGTCGTGCTTGATTCGCGACAGGGCACCGTAGCCGGCCTGAAAGTCTGCCGAGCGAAAGTCGTTGTTTCGAAACACGCCGTAGGTGAAATAGTTGAGCGAGTTGACCGTCCCGATGACCAGTAACATCGGCATCAGCGGCAGCAAGAGAAAGAATATGGTTGGCCTCCAGGAGCGAAGCAGCGTCCGTCGCGACCAAAGCCAGTAGGCGTAGAGAATCGCCAACGACGGCAATAGCCAAACGCCTTCTTCTCTGGTGAGCCAATACAGGCCCGCCACCAGCCCGAGCAGTACCAGCAGCGACCACTTGTCACGCAACTCCTGGGCGACCGAGCCTGCTTTCTGTTCCACAAGACAGCGAATGGCCAGCGCCAGCAAGAGCAAGGAAAGGCTGACATAAAGGCCCTCGCGAACTACGCGCCCACCGACTGATGGATTCCACGCCGTGGGAATGAATGCGAGCAAGGCAAATGTGACTACCGTAGCCCACCTTGTTGCGTACACCCTCCCAACCGTCGACGCGAAAATCAACGCGGCCGATAGATAGAGCAAGTGTTCGGTAATCTTCAGCGGCAGCCCGATGACGTGATTGACCAGCAGAAAAAGCGAATAGGCGACACCCTTGGCGTGTGTCAGATTGTTGTAATCGCCGAGCCACTTGCCCTGTCCTATCGATACCGCAAACCGGACGAATAGCTGATCATCATGACCTGCGGGGCCAATTGCGAGGATAGGGAAGGCGGCGCGCAGCCATAGCGAAGTGAGGAATATCAGGGCTAACGCGAGATAATATCCGCGTGTGCCAAGATCAGCTTCTCGAATTCCCCTAAAGGACAGGTTGGCAATTGTCATATTTTTATCGGCGGCCGGTTGTCGTCAACATTGGCTGGCCCATGGGCCTCTTGCAAGACTGTCAGCGCTCGTATTCTGGCATAAGGCATGCCCCCAGAGCTGCTTGTCGTCGCGTTCGACACGATCCATGACTGATATTGCCCTATCATTCAGACCAATGATTCGCCCCCTAAGCACCGTTCGATTCGATCCAGGAGCCGGAGAGCGCTCGCCGCTGCCGGCCCTTGCGAATCTGCCCTGTTGTTCGGCTCGTTAGCCATGCCCACGGTCGCGGTGATCATCGTCAACTGGCACTCGGAAGACCTCCTGGCGTCGACCCTGGCCGCGCTCGACCGGCAGACGGTGATCCCGGACCAGGTGATCATCGTCGACAATGGCAGCGACAAGCAATTGCCACTGGACCAATACGGCCGCGGGCCGATCTCGGTCATCGCCATGGCGGAAAACCTCGGCTTCGCCGGCGGCAACAACCGCGCCTTGCGCGAGCTTGCTGACACCGAGTGGGTGGCCTTGCTCAACCCCGACGCCATCCCGGCTGGCGACTGGCTGGAGCGACTGCTGGAGGCGGCAAGGCAGTATCCGCAAGTCAGCGCTTTCGGTTGCGTGCAGATCGACGCTGCCGATCCTTCGCTACTCGACGGTCTGGGCGACGTCTACCATGTCAGCGGCGCGGCCTGGCGGCAAGGCCACGGCCAGACCGCGAATTCGCTGCCGGACGAGCCGAGGGAGATTTTCGCCCCCTGCGCTGCCGCAGCGCTGTACAAGCGCAGCGCGCTGCTCGAAGCCGACGGCTTCGACGAGGACTTCTTCTGTTACCTGGAGGATGTCGATCTCGGTTTTCGCCTGCGTCTGCTCGGCCACCAGGCCATCCTGGTTCCCACGGCGATCGTTCACCATCTCGGCGGTGGTGCCTCAGGCGGCAAGCAGAGCGACTTTGCCGTCTATCACGGCCAGCGAAACCTGGTCTGGGCCTATGTCAAGAACATGCCGCGGTCCTGCCTGTGGCGTTACCTGCCGCAGCACTTGCTATTCAACCTCATTGCCATCCTCCATTTCGCCGGGCGCGGTCAGGCGCGCGCCGTGTTGCGGGCGAAGTGGCACGCCCTGCGCGCGCTGCCGCGCATGATCAGGAAACGCCGTGCCGTCCAGGCCGGCAAACGCGTGCCCGATGAGCGGATTCGCGCTCTCTTGGCCAAGGGCTGGCTCGCCCCCTATCGGCGCGGACAGCGGTAGGCCGCCATCGTTCCAGATCAAGGGCGACCGGGGCCCGCAGGGCGGAGGGTACAGAGAAGCGCAGCTTCTCGGCAGTCCCCTCGAACGAATGGTTCGGCGTCGCCGGTGACTTGACGAGAACTACAGATCGTTCGGAGTAAGGCCGGTGTGCTTGGCGATACGGGCAAGCATACGTGGTCCGATTTCTTCTCCGTCGTGGAACGCAAAGATGAAATCGGGCCAACCCGCGCGAGTGAGCGTGCGGTGTGACCCAGATTGACGCTTGATGGTCCAGCCAAGGCCGAAAAGCGCAGCGAGAACGCGCTTGGCCTTTGACGAAGGCCACTGGCTCATGCAGCCAGCGGCAAAGAAATGTTGATTGCGACAGCCTTCGACTCGCCATGTTCCAAACGCTCGGCGATAGCACGGAGCGCAAGCACTTCGGCTTTGGCCATTGCGTCTTCAGATGACAGTCCATAACACAAGACACCGGGAAGCTCAGGTATCTCGGCGAGCCAACGGCCATCAACTTCTTCCTCGCACTCGATCGTGAAATTCATGACTCGTCTCCCGTATCCAGCAGCAGCCGCCATTGTAACGTGCCGCGGATGGAGACGCCGAACGTCGTTTCAGCGTCGACGAGGGACCTGCAGGCTGTGGTTGCCGCGCGCCCTTGGCCGAGTTGTTCGGTTCGGGGGTTGCTCGGCACGCGGCGCGAGCCTAGAATGTGTAGTGACACGGAAAAGGATACACACCATGCGCACCAACATCGTGATTGACGACAAGCTCATGAAAGACACGCTTCGGGCGACAGGTTTGACCACCAAGCGAGAGGCGGTGGAACTTGGCCTTCGCACCTTGCTCAGACTTCGGCAGCAGGAGGAGATCAGGCGGTTTCGCGGCAAGTTGCCCTGGCAGGGCGACCTCGATGCGATGCGAGCCGATAGATGATCCTGGTCGATTCCAGTGTCTGGATCGACTACTTCCGCGGCACCGCCACACCGCAGGCGGAGAAACTGGACACCTTGCTCGGCACCGAGCCGATTGCGACCGGCGACTTGATCTTGACCGAAGTGCTGCAAGGTTTCGTCAGCGATCGCGATTTCAATCAAGCCAAGAGGCTGCTGACTTCACTGGTAGTAGTGGACTTGGCTGGGCAAGACATCACCATCCAGGCGGCGAAGAACTTTCGCCTGTTGCGGGCGCGAGGGGTCACGGTGCGCAAGACGATTGATACGATTATCGCGACGCGCTGTATCGAGAGCAGACTGACCTTGCTGTACAGCGACAAGGATTTTGATCCGTTCGTTGAGCATCTTGGTCT
>PMIF01000185.1 GCA_003157035.1 Rhodocyclaceae bacterium | reverse complement strand
GCCGCATAAGCTGATGGGCGGCGATGTGTTTTTTTGACGCGTCGCCAAAACTACAAGACCATACGGAGGAGACTATGGAACATCACGCCGCCCACGGCGAGGCCGCGCACGCCCACTGGGACACCAGCGTCTGGCCGTTCGTCATCAGCTTCGGCATCCTCGCGCTCGTTCTCGCCTTCTCATTCAACTTCGTTTACCACCAGCCGTTTGTGGCCATCATCAGTCTGGGCCTGGGTGTGCCGATGATCGTTGCCGGCGTCAGTGGCTGGGTCAGTGAGGCAATGGGCAAGGGCGAGGGACTTTCCTACGGCGCCATGGGCTGGTTCATCCTCGCCGAGGCAATGATCTTCCTCGCCTTCTTTGTCAGCTACTGGTACATGCGCCTGAAGGCGCCGTTTTGGCCGCCGGAAGGAACGGTCGAGCTGCCCAAGGTCATGCCGCTGGTGATGACCGCGGCGCTGGTATCGTCGTCGGTCACGATCCACTGGGCCGAGCACCTGCTGCACAAGGGCGATCAGGCCGGCTTCCGCAAGTGGTTGTTGGCCACCATCGCGCTCGGTGCCGGCTTCCTCAGCATGTCGGCCTACGAGTGGTCACATCTGATCCATGAAGGCTTCAACATCGCCACCAACGTGTATGGCACGGTCTTCTTCAGCATCACGGGCTTTCACGGCGCCCACGTCTTCATCGGCCTGTCGATCTTCCTNNGCGGGCTTGTACTGGCACTTCGTCGACATCATTTGGTTCTTCGTCGTTTCGCAGGTCTATTTCTGGTAGACCGGAAGGTGACCAGCCAATGGCCCATTGGTCTCGCAGTCATGAGCGCGACGGCGTTCACCCTGGCGGCGGCGCCTGTCTTCGCCTTGGACTTGCAGAATCGCGACTCGGTGCTCGATCCGTCGATCATGCGTATCGATGAGCCCAAGTATCTTGGCAAGCCGATCGCGACAACGACCCGTCTGGTCGACGCAGCCGGTGAGGAATTCGACTTGCACGACTGGCTGGGCAAACCACTCATCCTGCTGCTCTCCTACTACGGCTGCGACGGCAGTTGCCCGACGATGAACGCCAACCTGGCACGCGTGCTGGCAAATGTCGACCGCTTCCGCCTGGGCCAGGACTACCGCGTCCTGACGCTTTCGTTCGATGCGCAGGATACGCCGAAGACAGCGGCGACCTTCCTGGCCCGAACGAACGCGGTACCCGAAACGATGCGCCACGGCTGGCGGCACGCCGTGCTCAAGGACGCGCCGACCGGCGCACAGCCCTTTGCCGCCGGCCTGGGCTTTCGCTTCTTCTGGTCGCAGGAGGAGAAGGTGTTCCTGCATCCGAACGTTCTCGTCTTTCTGACACCGGAAGGCCGCGTCGCCCGCTATCTCTACGGCACCCGCCTCGACGCCCAGACCGTCGAGCTGGCGCTCATCGATGCCGACTGGGGCCGCATCAGCAACTCGACAGCCGTCTTCGACATGATGACCGGCGCGTGCTTCAGCTACAACTATGCGGAAGGGCGCTACCAGCCCAACTACTCGCTGCTCACGGGCATCGCCTCGTTCGTGTCCGGCATCGGCCTCATGGGCCTGGGCGGCTGGCTTTACAGGAGAAGACAGAGAGCGGAGGCAAGGCATGCACATTGACAACGGATTGACTACAAGTGCCGGCGTGGCACGCCGCCTGGCCGCTGCCACGATGCTGCTGGCGTCCTGGGCGGCAAGCGCCGCCGAGTACGCGGGTGGCAGCACGCCGGCACCGATAAGGAATCCAGCTGCCGGCTGGAACCACCTCTGGAACGAAGTGATCATCGACATCACGGTCATCGGTGTCATCTTCGCACTGGTGATGGCTTACTTTCTCATCCGCTATCGTCGGCGCCCCGGTGACCCGGAAGTCGGCAACGCGCCCCGTCTGTCGCCCGCGGCGGCTGTCGCCTGGGTGGTGATTCCGGTGTTCGTCTTTCTCTCCGATGACCTGTTCATCGCCGCCAACGGCTGGACGCTGTGGAACAACTACCGCGATGTGCCGGCTGATCGCATCGAGGTGCAGCTCGAATCGGGCATGTACAGCTGGGACTACACCTACTCGAACGGCGTCCGGACGCAGAACGAATTGCGCGTGCCGGCGGGCAAGGCGGTGATGCTGCGCATGACCAGTCGTGACACACTGCACAGCCACTGGATTCCCGACTATCGCGTCAAGGAGGATTCGATGCCGGGGCGCGTCACCTACCTGTGGTTCTACCCGGACAAGCCCGGGGAGCATGTCGTCACCTGCGGCGCCTACTGCGGCGTAATGCACTCGTACATGGCCGGCCGACTGATCGTCATGCCGGAAGACGAATTCAACACCTGGCTCGCCCAGGAAGCCGCGCGTCAGGGCGTGGCCGGCAAGACCACATAAGGGAGCGCGTGATGAACCTCAAGGAATGGATCTTTACTACCGACCACAAGCGGGTCGGCATTCTCTACTTGTTCGGCTCGATCGCGGCCTTCGGCATTGCCGGCATCATGGCGCTGCTGATGCGTGCCGAGTTGTCGACCATCGGTCCGACCATCACCAGCAACCCGACCAACTACAACGTCTGGCTCTACGCCCACGGTGCAGTGATGATTCTCGGCTTCCAGATTCCGGCGCTGACCGGCTTCTTCGCCAACTACNNTCGGCGCCAAGGACGTCGCCTTCCCACGCGTCAATGCGCTGTCCGTGTGGCTGTTCTACGTCGGCATCATCCTGGCCCTGCTCACCTTCTTCGTGCCCGATCCGCCGGATGTCATGTGGACCGGTTATCCACCCTACTCGACGATCACCACAGGCAACACAGCGCTCTACACATCCACCGTCTTGGTGCTCGGCTTCGCTTCGATCATCGGCGGCGTCAACTTCCTGACCACTGTTGCCTACATGCGCGCACCCGGGCTCAAGTGGGGCAACCTCAATATTTTCGTCTGGTGCACGCTGGGCGCCTTCGTCCTGCAACTGATTTTCGTACCGGTGCTGGGCACGGCGGTGACGCTGATCAGCTTCGACAAATACCTCGGCACGCACTTCTTCGATCCGGCTAATGGCGGCGATGTGCTCACCTACCAGAACCTCTTCTGGTTCTATTCGCACCCGGCGGTGTACGTAATCTTTCTGCCCTTCATCGGCATCATCTACGAGATCGTCACCACCTTCGCCAAGAACCCGCCGTTCAACTACAAGATGATCGTTTACGGCGGCATTTTCGGCATCGTCGGCCTCTCGGGCGAAGTCTGGGTGCACCACCTCTACGTCTCCGGTATGGCAGACTGGATCCGTATCGGCATGATGATCTCGACGCTGGCAATTTCGGTACCCGTCGGTCTGCTGGTCATCGGCCTCGCCGGCACCTTGTACAAGGGTTCGATCACCTTCGAGACGCCAATGCTCTACGCGCTGGGGGTGATGTTCCTGTTCCTGATCGGTGGCCTCACCGGCATTCCGCTGGCGGTGACTTCGCTGACGGTGCACCTCTCGCGGTCTTACTACGTGGTCGGCCATTTCCACTACGTGATGGCCGTGGCGGGCACGTTCGCAATCTTCGCCGGTGTCTATTACTGGTTCCCGAAGATGACCGGCCGCATGTACAACGAGTTCTGGGGCAAGCTGGGCTTTTGGATCACCTTCGCCGGTACCAACATCGTCTTCTGGACCATGATGGTCATCGGCGTCAAGGGCATGCCGCGCCGCTACTACGACTACGCCCAGTTCCCGCAGTTCGAAAGCGCACACCAGTTCATGACCTTTGGCGCCGTGATCCTCGGCGTCGGCTTCGTAATCGCCCTGATCAACTGGATCGTCGGCGCCATCAAGGGACCGAAGGCCGGCGACAATCCGTGGGGCTCGAGGTCGCTCGAATGGACCACCGTCTCGCCGCCGCCGCACGGCAACTGGCCAACGCCGCCGGTGCTCGATGAAAACTGGAGTCCCTACGCCTACCGCCGCCCCTAAGTCCGGCAAGGGCTCCGTCGCCCAGTGGCTGGTCGCGTTGGGCGTCGCCATGACACTCTCCGGTGCTTACCTGGGCTGGCGGCACCTGACGCCACCCCTGGCAGCGGCGCCGCCCGGCGGCCTGCCCGCGGCCACGGTCATCAACGACCGCCTGCCGCTGCCGGACTTCGCCCTCCACCACGGCGCCACGGCCTTCACCGGTGCCGACATGCGCGGCCAATGGTCAGCGCTCGTGTTCGGCTACACCTCATGCACCGACGTCTGTCCGACCAGCCTGGCGAAACTGAGGGATCTCGCCGACCGATTGCGCACTGAGGGCCAAACGCCACCGAGGATGATCTTTGTCTCGGTCGACGCTGCTCGGGACACGGCGGCGCGCCTCGATGCCTTTGCCCGCGCCTTCGACGCCGACATCGTGCCGGTGACCGGCGATGTTGCCGAACTGGCGGCGCTGGTCAAGCACCTGGGCGTGCACTATCAGCGCGTCGCTGGCCTCACTGCGGACAACTATCGCATCGACCACACCGACGCAATCTTTCTCGTCGACCCCGAGCTGCGCTTGAAGGCAGTGTTTTCCTGGCCGCAGGATCCGGCGGCGATGGCCGCCGAGTATCCCCAGCTCACCGCTGCCGCGCGCTGAGCATCGCCCGCAGGCAGACGACGACGAACATGACGCCGCCGATCACGGCGATCAGGCCGCCCAACCCCATCATGCCCATGCCGATCTTCTGCGGCAGCGAGACCAGCATCTGCTCGGCACCGGCCACTTTTCGCTGCACGCCGTAGCCGCCGGACCAGGCCAGCCCAAGTACGTGCAGCAGTTGGCCGCCGGCATAGACATAAGGTTGCAGGCGCGCCATGCGTCCCTCGACAGGCCGGAAGCCAAGCCGCGGCAACAACACGTAGGCCAGTCCCATGAACGCCAGCGTGACGCCGACAATGGCGCCGTGATAGTGGGCCGGGATGACGACATTGGCGCCGCGAATCAGATAGGCGAGCACGCCGCCGACAATGAACAGGAGCAGTGATGCCGCCAGGGCCGAGCGCGCCGGCGAGGCCACGCCCCGGTTGCGCCAGAGGGCAACCAGCGCCAGCACCAGCAACGGCAACAGCAGCGGATGGCCCATTTCCATCAGGCGCGCGAAGGAAACGACGTAGGCCGGCGTACCAGGTGCAGCGTTCGCCAGCAGATAGGGCGCTGCCAGTACCGGCAAGGCGGCGACAGCAAACAGCAGCGACCAGCGCCGCGGCGGCAGGCACGGCAGCCCGCCACACTCCTCGGCCAACGCGCACCAGGCCAGTGCCGCCAGCAGCGCGTGCTCGAATTGCAGAACGTGACCGCCGGCCCAGAACAGGGTCTCGAAATACGGCTGGCGGTCGAGGCCGGCAGGCATCAACAACCAGGTGGCAAGCGTCGTGGCGACCGCAAACAGACCCGTCAGGGCCGCCAGCCACAACGCCGTCGACAGCGGCGCCGCCGGCACCAACGGCACGGTAAACAGTGCCCGCACCATGGCCAGGGTGAACCCAGCGCCGCAGATGAGCAAACCGAGGATGAACTGCGGCTGATCGAGCACCGGAATGTAGTTGTTGAGCAAGGGGTGCGCGTCGGGCAGAAACGGCGACAGCGCCAGGAAGCCGACCCCGGCCGTACACAGCACGCAGGCCAGCCAGCCGAGCCAGATCTGGCGGCCGTTGCCGCCGGCGCTCCAGAGCACGCAGGCAAAAGCGAGGAACCAGACCAGTACCGACAGATCGACGTGCACGATCAATGTGGCACGGAAGAAATCGCCACCGCGAAGCAGGTCCTGAATGCCCGGCGTGCGCGAAAGAGCGAGCAATATCGCCAGCAGGCCCGAACCCGCCAAAGCCACGATGCCAAGCCAAAGCCAGGCACGGGCGAGACGGGCGGCAGATGGATCGTTGACGGCAAACGCGAACATGGGCGTCAGGCAGTGCGGGCGATGGCCGAGTATAGCGTCTGCTGGCACGCCGTCGTCGGCAGCATGGAGGCCTTGGCAGCGCTTTGCGCTACGCCACTCGCCTTAAGGTTCGCTTAGCAGGCGTCACGGCCATCCCTGCCGTATGATGCCCTCCCTTCGAGTGCTGGCGACCGCAAATACCATGGATACGCACAACCTTCTGATCATGGCCATCCCTGCCGCAGTGGCGCTGGCCGGCGGCATCCTTGCTTCTTTCTGGAATCCCGCCCATCAGGTGCGCAGCCTGATCCAGCACTTCGCTGCCGGCGTCGTGCTGGCGGCTTTGGCCGTCGAACTGCTGCCCGAGATACAGCGCGAGCAGGCGCCGGGAGCGATCGTCGCCGGCTGCTTTGCCCTCGGCAGTCTGTTCATGTACGCATTGAAACTGTGGACGCTTCGCCTTGAACATCGGGCAGCCGCCGCAGCGGCACCGGCAGGCATGGACAGTGGTCTCCTCTTGGCCACTTTCATCGACGTCGCCATGGACGGCTTCATCATTGGCGCCGGCTTCGCCGCGGGCGGCGAGACCGGCATGATCCTGGCACTCGGTCTGTCGGTGGAACTACTTTTCCTCGGCTTGGCTCTGGCATCGGACGCCACCACCGGCTGGCGGATCGTTGCCATTTCTGGCGCCCTGGGCGGCACCGTCCTTCTGTTCGCGGTGATCGGCAATCTCGTGCTGACGGGCGCGTCGCACACCTTGATCGGCGGCGTGCTCGCCTTCAGCGCTGCCGCCCTGCTCTATCTGGTGACCGAGGAACTGCTGATGGAAGCGCACACGGTCGAGGAGAAGCCGGTCTCCACACTGGTGCTGTTCGGCGGCTTCCTCGCCTTCTGGAGTGTCCAGCTGCTGGGGACCTGACGCAGGTTGGAATTCAGCCGGTGACAGAAAAAGGCAATAATCGTGGTCTGTCCCCTTTTTGCCCGCATACTCTTGCCGATGCAAGGTCACCTGGTTCGCCCACGTCTCGTCCTCGCGCCAATGGAAGGCCTGGCCGACGACATTCTTCGCGATGTTCTGACCCGGGCCGGTGGCTACGACTGGTGCGTCACCGAGTTCGTCCGCGTCAGCTCGACGGTGTTGCCGCATTCGGTATTCACGCGCGTCAGTCCGGAGTTGCGGAACGCGTCGCGCACCCGCGCCGGCACGCCGGTTCGCATCCAGTTGCTTGGCTCCGATCCGGGATTACTGGCGGCCAACGCGGCTCATCTGGCCAAACTGAAGCCTGCCGGCATCGATCTCAATTTCGGCTGTCCGACGCCGCTGATCAATCGCAACCGGGGCGGTGCGGCACTGCTGGACGACCCCGAACTGCTGCATCGCATTGCCGCTGCGGTTCGGGCGGCGGTACCCGCGCAGACGGCAGTGACGGCCAAGATGCGACTCGGCATCGAGGACAGCAACCG
>PMIF01000103.1 GCA_003157035.1 Rhodocyclaceae bacterium | reverse complement strand
GTTTGGGTAACTCGCCATCGACGACATGCAGGTCCGTGCGGCAAACGCCACAGGCACCGATCTTGATTCGAATCTGGCCCGGCCCGGGATTCCGATCAGGGAGATCCGTCCATTCGAGGGCCGCTCCAATCTTGTTCAGCACCATCGCCTGCATGTTGTTCTCCTATTGCGCGCTACCAAGACGGCGCAACACGCCCGGCAAGAGATCCGGCAAGTCTTCGGCGAGAAGACCGGGGCCGAACTCGGCGGCCGCAGCGCCGTGCAGCCAGACCGCCGCGGCCGCAGCAAGGAAAGGCGCCATGCCTTGAGCGAGCAGCCCGAGCACAATGCCGCCCAGAACATCGCCTGCTCCGGCGGTGGCCAATGTCGGCGGCGCGTTGGCATTGATGATTGCACGACCGTCCGGGGCCGCGATCACCGTATCACTGCCCTTCAAGACCACGACTGCACCACTGCGACGAGCAGCGGCGCGCGTCCGGGTGAGTTTGTCGCCGCTCGGATCGAACAAGCGACGGAACTCGCCGTCATGCGGCGTCAGGACACAGGGGCCGACGATCGCCCGATCGAGCGCAGGAGGGATCATTCTCGAAGGTGTCGGGCTTGACCTCTTCGAACACCGATGCCGGCGTGCCGATATCGGCCACGACGAGTTCACCGCACAGGCTTCGGCCCCAGCTAGCGCTGCGGGCGTCAAGGCTTCCACAGGCCCGCACCACAGCGCAGCATGATGGCGAGCGCAACCGGGCAGCCGGCGTTCTCCATCAGCGCCGTGTCGCTGATGCCGGAGTCCACCGTCAAGCGATCGGCCTGAGCCATCTGCACGGCGGTGAGCAAGGCTGTGCGACTGTTCAGCATGTCGGGCTCAGCTCCCTGCCGGCCGTCGGAAGGCGGCGATTAGCGCGAGAAGTCGAGCACCACCCGCGAAGGCACCTCGCCTTTGGCGAGCCGCTCGAAGACTTCGTTGATGGCCGACAGCGGTTGCAACTCGATATCGGCCTTGACCTTGCCTTCGGCGCCAAAGGCCAGTGCCTCGGCCATGTCACGCCGATTGCCAACAAAGGAGCCGCGGATGGTGATGCAGTTGGCGACCACGTCGAACAGCGGCGTCGGAAAGTCGCCCGGCGGAATGCCTACCAGCACGCAGGTGCCGTGTTTGCGCGTCATGCCGACGCCTTGCTTGAACGCAGGCAATGACGGCGCAGTGATCAGCACACCGTGGGCACCGCCGCCCGTGGCCTTGACCACGGCGGCCACCGGGTCACCGTTCTTGGCGTTGACCACGGCATCGGCGCCCAGGCGCTTGGCGTGTTCGAGCTTGCGATCGTCGATGTCCACCGCGCACACGTGCAGACCCATCGCCTTGGCGTATTGCACACCCAAGTGGCCGAGCCCGCCGATGCCCGAGATTACAATCCATTCGCCCGGCCGGGCGTGAGTTTCCTTGACGCCCTTGTACGAGGTGATACCGGCGCAGATCAGCGGTGCCGCGTCCTTGGCTGCCAGGCGTGCCGGGATGTGCGCGACGTAGTTCGGGTCGGCGACGATGAACTCGGCAAAACCGCCGTTCTTCGTGTAGCCGCCGAATTGCGCGTCGGCGCAAACCGGCTCCTGCGCCGCCAGGCAGAATTCGCAATGGCCGCAGGCCGAGTACAGCCAGGGCACGCCAACGCGGTCGCCCTCCTTGACCGCCGTCACCCCAGTGCCGAGCGCCGTGACAATGCCGATGCCCTCATGGCCGGGCGTGAAGGGCAGCGCCGGCTTGAGCGGCCAGTCGCCGTTGCGCGCGTGCAGATCGGTGTGGCAGACGCCGCAGGCTTCGGTCTTGACCAAAATCTGGCCCGGGCCAGGCGTTGGAATATCCAGTTCCTTCAGCACTAGCGGCTTGCCGAATTGCTCGACCTGGGCAGCTTGCATTTTCTTGGTCATGTGATTTCCTTGGAAGGGTTCATTTCATGCTGCCGCAGGCAGCCCCAGGCCGCGAACGGCTTCGATCATCTTGATCAACACGGCCTGGGCGTCGCCATAGACCATGTTGCAGTTGTCACCGTAGAACAATCCATTGACGATGCCGGCATAGCCCTTGCCCTCGCCCCGCTTGACCACAAACACCTTCTTTGCCTTGTCGGCGTTGAGGATAGGCATACCGAAGATTGGCGAGGACTTGTCGGTTCGCGCCGCCGGATTCACCACGTCGTTGGCGCCGATGACGAGCGCGACGTCTGTGTTGGCGAATTCGTCGTTGATGTCTTCGAGCTGGAAGATGAGGTCGTAGGGCACACCGGCTTCGGCCAGCAGGACATCCATCTGCCCGGGCATGCGTCCGGCCACCGGATGGACCGCAAACTTGACGCTGACGCCGCCAGTCTGCAGCAATTTGACGAATTCATAGAGCTTCTGCTGACCCTGGGCAACAGCCAGTCCGTAGCCCGGCACGATGATCACGGTACTGGCATAGCGCATGGCGATACCGGCGTCGCCGGCCGCCATCGGCTTGAGTTCGCCTTTGATGGCGCCCTGCTTGTGTTTGCTCGCGGCACCGAAGTTGGTGAAGACCACATTGCTTACCGAGCGATTCATGGCTTTCGCCATCAGCAGCGTCAGCAGCAAGCCGGCAGCGCCGACCACCATGCCGGCGATCATCAGCGCCGGGTTCTGCAGCACGAAGCCTTCGAGGCCGACCGCAAGGCCGGTGAAGGCGTTGTAGATGGAGATGACCACCGGCATGTCGGCGCCGCCGATCGGCAGGGTCATCAGAACGCCGAAGACCAGCGCACAGCCGAAGAACAGATAAATCAATCCCGGCATGGCGATCATCGGGTCGGCGCCGGCTTGCACGACGAAGACGATGTAGCCGCCGACGGCAAGGGTCGCCAGCATGACCAATCCGTTGACGACTTGCTGACCGCTCACCCGCAGNNAGCGACACGGCGCCGATCAGCGCCCCGATCAGGGTCACGACAAGCTCTGTCGCACCAGGGGCCTTGTTGCCGAACAGTTGCACTGCGGCAATGGCGCCGGCAGCACCGCCGCCCATGCCGTTGTACAGCGCCACCATCTGGGGCATGGCTGTCAGCGGCACCTTCCTGCCGCTCCACCAGGCGGCTCCGCCACCGATGCCAAGGGCGATCAGCGCAAGCCCAACATTGATCAGCAAGTGGGGTTCGGCCGCAGCGCTGACACTGAAGGCGTATAGGAAGCTGGCGACGACGGCACCGAGCATGCCCAGTCCGGCGACGAAGATCCCCGACGGCGCCGTCACGGGTGACGCCATGCGCAGGAGGCCGTACATGAAGAGAAACGCGGCTGCAAGGTCGACCACGCCGATAGTCAGTTGAGAAATCGTCGCCAGCATGTCGAAGCCCTAACCTTTCTTCGCTTGAACAGCCTTCACGTGGCCGGATTGCGCATGTTTCTTCTTGGGTGCGCTGACCTGGAACATGGCGAGCATGCGATCGGTAACGGCATAGCCGCCGGCAGCATTGCCCGCGCCAAACAGCACCGCAAAGAATCCGATCACCTGTTCCTGCACCGTCACCGCATTGAGCAGCGCAAATATCCCGCCGACCACAACGATGCCGTGCACGAAGTTGGAGCCGGACATCAAGGGCGTGTGCAGAATGGCCGGCACGCCGCCGATGATTACCCAGCCGGCGAAAGCGGCCAGCATGAAGATGTACAAGGCGACGAAGCCGGTGATGCTGATCTGGAATTCCATATCGCTTTCCTCTATCGGTTCATGCCGGTGTCGGCGTGACCGCCTTTGCGGGTGCAGCCTTCGCCGGAGGCGCGGCAGCCTTTGCGGCCTTGTCGCTGATCGCGGCCTTGTTCTCGCCGGCATGAGTGAGGACNNGCGTAGAGTTCGCTAGCGTCTTCGCCGAGCAGTGAGGGCACATTCAGCGGCGCGACGATCGTCACCTGGCCGATCTGCGCCGTTTCGCCCGGTCGCGTGTCCTCGCAATTGCCGCCGCCCTCGGCCGACAGATCGACGATTACGGCGCCGGCCTTCATGCCCGCGACCTGTGCGTGGCTGATGAGCTTGGGCGATGGCTTTCCCGGAATGGCTGCCGTGGTAATGATGAGATCGGCGTTCTGGATATGCTGGGTCAGCACGGCTGCCACCTTGGTCTTTTCTTCGGCACTGAGCTCGCGTGCATAGCCACCCTTGCCGCGCGCATCCACCCCGGTCTCGACGAACTTCGCGCCCAAGGACAGGGCCTGCTCCTCGGTTTCCGGCCGCACGTCGTAGCCCTCGACCTCGGCGCCGAGACGGTGGGCGGTAGCGATCGCTTCAAGGCCGGCGACGCCGAGACCCATGACCAGAACCTTGGCCGGCCCGATGGCGCCGGCCGCCGTCGTAATCTTCGGCAGGATGCGGGCGAGATGGGTCGCGCCAAGCTGCACCGCGTAATAGCCAGCCAAGGCGGACTGGCTCGACAAGGCATCCATCGCCTGCGCCCGGGTGATGCGCGGCACGCGCTCCATGGCGAAGCAGGTGATCTTGCGGTCCAGCAGACGTTGGACCAGGGCCGGCTCCTTGCCTGCGTAAATGAAGGAGACCAGGATCGCGCCCTCCTTCATCGCACCGACCACTTCCANNGCGTCAGTCAGCTTGATGGCGTCCCCTGCGCCAGACTGCATATGCAGCTTGGCGCCTAGCTTGACCAACTTGGCGGCAACGACAGGCACCAGCGCCACCCGCCGTTCATGGGGCTGGGTTTCCTTCAGGACGGCGATATTGATGTACATGAAATGCTCCGGTCTTGCGGCCTCGCCTAGGCCGGCGCGTCGATCGAATTGGTGCGAACCAGCTTCTTGTTAACGAACTGCTGGATGCCCATGTCGCCAAGCTCGCGGCCGTAACCGGAGTCCTTGACGCCGCCGAAGGGAAGTTCGGCGTCTGCCCAGTCGATGTTGTTGATGAACATCATGCCGGTGTTTACCCGACTGGCGACGCGCTTGCCGCGTGCAAGGTCCTTGGTAAAGACGGAACCGCCGAGGCCGAAATCGGAGTCGTTGGCCAATGCGATGGCTTCGTCTTCATTCTTGACGCGGAAGAACATGGCCACCGGGCCAAAGAACTCTTGCCGGAAGGCGGGGTTGTCGGGCTTGACGTCGGTCAGAATCGTCGTCTCCATGAAGGAGCCGGGCCGATCGATGCGCTTGCCACCCATCAAGACCTTGGCACCATTCGCCACTGCGCCATCGACCTGTTTCAACAAATCGACCAGCGCCACTTCCTGCGACATCGGCCCCTTGGTGGTCTTCTCGTCCATCGGATCCCCCGGCTGTTGCAACGCCAGCGCTTCCTGAAACTTGCTGAGAAACTTGTCAGCAATCGAATCAAGCACGATGAAGCGCTTCGAGGCGCAACAGGTCTGCCCCTGGTTGTACATGCGGCCCCAGACGGCCCAGGGAATGGTCTTCTCCAAGTCGGCATCGTCGAGGACGATGAACGCATCGGCACCACCGAGTTCCATCGATGAGGGCTTGAGGATCTGTCCGGCCCGGGCAGCAACGCTCCTGCCCGCCCCGACGCTGCCCGTAAGTGCCACGCCCTTGACGCGCGGATCGTCGATGACGTGGTTGGACTGGTCGTGCGAAATGAACAAATTGGTATACAAGCCGGCCGGCGCGCCGGCGTCCTGCCACAGTTTCTCGAAAGCGATCGCGCATTGCGGCACGTTGCTGGAGTGCTTTACCACCACGACGTTGCCGGCCATCAGGTGCGGACCGGCGACGCGCGCCAGTTGGTAGAAGGGAAAGTTCCACGGCTCAACGCAGAAGACGATGCCGATTGGGCTGCTCTCCATGTGGGCTTCGCCATGCGCAGGATTGAGCTTCTCCGGCGCCAGGAAGCCTTCAGCGTTCTTGGCGTAGTAATCGAGGATATTGGCGCTGAAGTTCACTTCACCACGCGCTTCGTCGATCCGCTTGCCCATCTCCAGCGTCGCCAGCTTGGCAAAATCGTCGACATGCGCCCGCATAAGTGCAGCGGCCTTCGCCACAATCACGGCCCGGTCTGCATAAGACTTTTGCTTCCATGTCTGGAAGCAGGTCGCAGCGGTGGCAAGCTTCGCCTCCAGTTGCTTGTCGGTCAATTGGTCGAATGTCTTCAGGGTCTTGCCGTTATTGGGGTTGATGCTTTGGTAGGCCATGGTTCTTCCTTCTCTCAATCGTTGGGGTGGGGGTGGCGTCGAACCTTGTTGCCATCGGTCTTCAAGTCTCGATGATGACCTTCAGCGCCCGCGTAGTGGCGGCGTGCCCAAAGGTCTCGTAGGCGTCGAGGATGTGGTCGAGCTTGAAGTGGTGCGTAATGAGGAGCTTGGGGTCTATTCTTTTCGAGCCGACGACATTGAGCAGCATCGGCGTGCTGACCGTGTCGACCAATCGCGTGGTGATGGTGATGTTGCGGTCCCAGAGGTTCTCTAGATGCAGATCCACCTTGGTTCCATGCACACCGATATTGGCGATGGTGCCGCCCGGCGCGACAAGCCTCTGGCACAGCTCGAAGGTCGCCGGAATGCCTACCGCCTCGATGGCAGTGTCGACACCGCGCTCACCAGTCGCCTTCATGATCTTTTCCACGGCTTTGCCGTCGGCGCTGTTGACCGCGGCCGTGGCGCCGAAACGCTTTGCCACTTCAAGTCGGTTGTCGTCGAGATCGATCATGATGATCTCGGCCGGCGAGTAGAACTGCGCTGTGAGCAGCGCGGCCAGGCCGATCGGCCCTGCGCCGACGATGGCCACGGTGCTGCCCGGTTGCACCTTGCCGTTGAGAACGCCGCATTCGAAGCCGGTCGGCAGGATGTCGCTCAGCATGACCAGCGCCTCTTCGTCCGCGCCGTCCGGAACGCGATAGAGGCTGGTATCGGCGTAGGGAATGCGGACATACTCAGCCTGTGTACCGTCGATGCTGTTGCCAAGAATCCAGCCGCCCGTCGTGCAGTGGGAGTACATCAATTTCCGACAGTAGACGCACTTGCCGCAGGCGCTGATGCAGGAGATAAGAACCCGATCGCCGGGCTTGAACGCCGCCACGGCAGACCCGGCCTTGTCGATGATGCCCACTCCCTCATGCCCCAGGATACGACCTGGCTGACAGGTCGGAACGTCACCCTTGAGGATGTGCAGATCGGTGCCACAAATCGTGGTCTTGGTGATTTTGACGATGGCGTCGGTGGGCGCAGCGATGTCGGGCTTTTGACGGTCCTCCAGCGCTTTCTTGCCAGGACCCAAATAAACGAGAGCTTTCATTCTTCGCGTTCCTTTACGAATCTCGGCTTAGGCCAAAGCCGGCTGTTGGTTCATCGGATCGGCGTGCACGGTCGCCTCCGTTGCAAGAGTGTTCCCAATCCGGCGAAGACAATCCGTTCGCTATCACACATAGTCGAGGTCATCTGTTCATGTGCGCCAGCGCACGGACCTTCGCGCGCAAATGTCGGATAAGGGCAGGGATGGAAAATTGCCTTGGTTCCGGTTGAACCGATCTTGAATCTTGACGGGCCAAAGGATGCCGAGTCGTCATGTCGGCGGATTTCGGATTTATAGACAGGACGACGTCTGTCGTTCGCTATTGAAGTAGTACATGGGAAATACCGGAAGCCAGTGATTTCGACCTGCTGGCACTTGATGAGTCGCACCAAGTCATATTGGAAACAAGAAAATGAAACTGGCAAATGCAACAAGGAAGCTCGGTCTGGCACTACTGGCGGTAGTCACCGCTCCCCTGGCAATGGCGGATGATTCGGCAAGCTGGTACGGCGGGATCAGCGCCGGCCGGTCAAGATCGAAGATCGATGATTCCAGAGTCGCCGATAGCCTGCTGAGTGTTGGACTGACCCCAACCTCGATTGCCGATGACGATCGCGATACCGGCTACAAGCTGTTTGGCGGGTACCAGTTCAACAAGTACTTCGCGCTTGAAGGGGGCTATTTCGATCTTGGCCGCTTCCATTTCGCCGCGGATACGCTACCTGCGGGAACCCTGAATGGCACTTTCAAAGTCAGGGGCTTGAATCTCGACGTGGTCGGCAGCGTGCCTATCGCTGACAGGTTTTCTGTCTTTGCCCGCGTGGGAGCGAACTATGCGCAGACCAAGGATTCTTTCACCGGAACCGGCGCGGTCGTTGTGCTCGATCCCAATCCCAGCAAACGCAACACAAACTACAAGGCCGGTCTCGGGCTTCAGTACGATTTCACTCGGGCACTGGCAATGCGCGTCGAGGCAGAGCGCTACCGGATCAATGACGCTATCAGCAGCAAAGCCAACGTCGATCTCGTCTCGGTTGGTCTGATCTATCGGTTTGGTGTAAAGGAGTCGGTCCCCACACCCGCTCCGCGCACGATGGCGCCGGAGCCGATTGCGGCCGCTCCCACACCCAAGTCGGCGCCGGTGACAGCGCCACCGCCATCGCCACCCGCACCCACCAAGGTGACCTTCTCCGCCGATTCTCTTTTCGACTTNNGGTCATACTGACCGCATCGGGGGGCACGAATACAACTTGAAGCTCTCGACACGGCGTGCCGAAGCGGTCAAGGCCTACCTGGTGCAAACTTCGGGGATCCCGGCCGACAAGATCACAGCAACAGGAACGGACGGATCAGATCCCGTGACAAAGCCTGGCGATTGCAAAGGCAACAAGAAGACCAAGAAACTGATCGACTGTTTGCAGCCCGATCGCCGCGTGGAAGTGGAAGTCGCCGCCACGCAAAGGGCCAAGTAGTTCTCGCCGAGCCGAAAGGCCGCAATGCCAAGTTCGCTCCCCGCCAACGATAACAAGGCGAGTGCTTTCGCGGCGACGTACAGACCACCAGATCCAGTCCCGAACAGGACTGGTGGTCTGTCTGGCCCTTGGCTCTCTATGCCCAAGTTGTCGCAAGCCCGGGGCCTGACCAAGGAAGCGCTGGCTGGCTGACAGGGCGAAGCAAACCTGCCTTCGGCGGTCGGCGGACGCCTTGCCGACCAACCTGAATCGATGCTCAGAAAGGACAAATGACATGTTGCACAGTGCGAAAGATCTTGAAGATTACGTGATCAGTGCTACCGATGGCGAAATTGGTTATGTAAAGGATTTCTATTTCGATGACGATGGCTGGGTGATTCGCTATCTCGTAGTGGAGGCTGGTTCCTGGCTGTCGAGTCGGAAGGTGTTGATCTCACCCATTTCAGTCCGCCATCCGAAATGGTTGGAGCGAATGATTCCGGTTTCAATTACGCAAGAGCAGGTCAGGAACAGCCCGAACATCGACACCGACAAGCCGGTATCGCGGCAGAATGAAGAACAATACTTGGGTTACTACGGCTATCCATATTATTGGGGCGGGCCGGGTGTGTGGGGCGATGGTCTTTATCCGTATGCGATGGTCCCGGGCTATGGTGGCGGCGCGGAATGGACTGAGCGCCAGCGCGAAATGGAAGCAGGCTTGCGCGCCGAACGGGATCGCCATCGTAACGACGATCCGCATCTGCGCAGTTGCCAGGCGGTCAGCGGCTATCATCTACATGCCATCGACGGCGAGATCGGGCATGTCGCGGGGTATCTCATCGATGATGATACTTGGACCATACGCTACATCATCGTTGACACGAGCAACTGGTGGCTTGGTCACAAGGTTCTGATCGCCCCCGATTGGATCACCGGTGTCGATTGGTCAACCAAGACCGTTTCGGTCATCTTGAGCCGTGAATCCGTGAAGGAGGCACCCGCCTTCGACCCCAATATTGAGTGGAGCCGAGAGCAGGACTTGAGCCTTTATCAGCACTATGGCCAAGCCGGCTATTGGGCGGATAGCATCGAATCCGAAACCGAGATCTGATGTCTCATCGCTCGGCGCCGCGTCGGGTGCCGGGCTACGTCGTGGCGCAGATGGTCGGAGGGCTCGCGGCGGCCGTCTTCCTGCGTACCCTGTTCGGCACCGCCGGTGCGTTGGGCGCAACTGTGCCCGGCAGCGGGACTGCATTGGCGATGGAAGTGGTTTTGACCGCCGGGCTGGTGAATACGATCCTGGGCACGGCCTCAGGAGCGCGCAACATCGGCACCGATGGTGCTATTGCAGTAGGCGGGTATATTGCGCTGGCGGGCCTCTGGGCAGCGCCAATCAGCGGTCTTGCCGTGCTCTTGCTCCCTCTCAAGACCGCTTCCGCGGTCGTTCGTCGAAGCAAGGCTATCACTTATCCCCTTGTCCATTTCACCCCGGCGCATCTCACCAACTCAGCGGATTCACCCGGTAATAGTCGCTGAACTGAGCGTAAAGGCTCGGGTGTTCGCTGGCAAGGTCGCGAGGACGCTCGAAGAATAGCTCTGAAACCACGGCGAAGAACTCAGCCGGGCTGGTTGCTGCGTAGTCGCTGATCAGAGACTCTTGCCCCGTAGATGCGCGTTGTTGAAGCTCAGCGTATTCGCGACCCAATACGTCCGCCCATCTGGCATAGCGCAACTTTCCAAACATGAGCGGTGCACCGTTCGCCGGTCCTGTTTCTTGATCCAATTGGTGGGCAAATTCGTGGATGACCACGTTATGCCCGTCACCTGGCCGGGCAGCGCCTTCCAGCACATCTTGCCACGACAGAATGACTTGCCCGGTCAGCCACGACTCACCTGAAAGCACCTGTCGCTGCCGTGTCACCAAGCCGGTTGGATTTGCCGCCTCGCGGTCGACGATGAACCGGTCCGGATAGACGAGAACCTCCCTCAGGTTGGGAAAGTAGTCGGTGCGACGATTCAGCAGCAGCAGACACGCCTGCGCCGCGATCGTCACCCGTATTTCATCGGTGATCGCCAGTCCGTTGCAGCCAATGAAGGGCGTTTCGGCCAGAAACACCTGGACAAGTCTCTTCAGTTTGATCTGGAGATCGGCAGGCAAAGCACTGAAGTAGGGAAATCGCCGCCTGATGTGCTCCCGCCATTCGTGAGGAAAAGCACGTGACCGCAGGCGACGCCGACGCCAGCTCTTGGCAAGAGGCTCGCGAAGCAGCCAGAAGATAACGCCACAGAGGGCTACTGCCATGAGCGAAAGCGCCATGTCACCGTGGCCTGTGATTGGGAAAGCCGTACATAGCGACGACAGGAAAGGAATTCAAGCCAAATTCGATTCCGCGAAGGCCATCCGGAACAATGACGTTTCGTATATCCTCCGGGTTCCCTCGCCGGCCGAGCCGCCCGGCTGCCGGAGTCGCCAGACCAGGACGGTCGCGCCATCGATGGCGGGCTCTGTTGTCGCCACACATTTTGCAGAGGATTCGTATGCGAACCATCCACGCCTTGTTCGCCTTGGCCATCGGCCTGCTCATCCCGCTGCAGGCCGCGGTCAACAATCAGCTGAAGATCACACTGGGCGGCAGCACTGTCCTGGCGGCATTGATCTCCTTTGCCTGCGGCACGCTCACGCTGGCTGTCGTCGCCCTGGCCTGGCATGAGAAATGGGCAGACCTGACCCAGGTGACTCAGGCCCCTTGGTGGCAACTGACCGGCGGAACCATGGGCGCGCTGTTCGTGTTTGGTACGATCCTGCTTGCGCCCCGTCTGGGATTTACGGTCATGATTGCGCTGATTGTCGGCGGCCAGACGTTGAGCTCAATTGCCTTCGACCGCGTCGGCCTTCTCGGCATCCCGGTTCGGGAACTCACGGGCCCGCGCACAATTGGCGCATTGCTCACCGTGCTCGGTGTTCTCATGGTGAACTTCGGCGACCGCTGGCTGGCATTCACAGGTCGCGGTTAGCCCACAGCGATTTCACGCAGGGCCAGACGAACGCGTGAAGCGGGTACCAAGATGCAAGTGCCTTTGGTAAGCTGCTACTGCCAGACCAAGTTCAATTCATCCACCACTCCGCGACACCCAGGACAGAGAGCGACGCCGTGCTAATCGGTATTCCCAAGGAAATCAAGAATCACGAATATCGCGTCGGCTTGACGCCCGCCAGCGCCCGCGAACTGGTCGCCCGAGGGCATCGCGTCTTGATCCAGTCCAACGCCGGCGCCGGCATTGGTTGTCCAGACGACGAATACCGTTGCGCGGGCGCGACGATCGCCCAAACGGCGGACGAGGTATTTGCCCTGGCAGATCTCCTCGTCAAGGTCAAAGAGCCGCAAGCGGACGAGTGTCGGCGGCTGCGGGCTGGACAAGTTCTTTTCACCTACCTGCACTTGGCTCCCGACCGCCAGCAAACAGAATTGTTGCTTGCCTCCGGAGTGACGGCGATTGCCTACGAGACCGTTACGGATGTCCACGGTGGCTTGCCGCTGCTCGCGCCAATGAGCGAAGTCGCCGGCCGCATGGCAATCCAAGCCGGCGCAGCCTACTTGGAGAAGCCGAAAGGTGGAGCCGGCGTGCTTCTCGGCGGCGTGCCCGGCGTCGCTCCCGGGCGGGTTGCAGTGCTCGGTGGCGGCGTCGTTGGCTACAACGCGGCGCTGATTGCCGCCGGCATGGGTGCTGACGTTACGGTCATTGATCGATCGAATGAGCGCTTGCGCTGGCTTGACGAACGATTCGGCAATCGGATCCAAACCCTGTTTGCCACGCGCAGCAATATTGAGGCCGCGACGCGGGCGGCGGACCTGATCGTCGGCGCAGTCCTGGTTCCTGGAGCCGCTGCACCAAGGTTGCTAAGCCGTGACGATCTGCGCCACTTGCGTAGTGGGACGGTACTGGTCGACGTTGCCATCGACCAAGGTGGTTGTTTCGAAACCAGTCGGCCGACGACGCATGCGGAGCCAGTATTCGAGGTCGGTGGGATCTTGCACTACTGCGTTGCCAACATGCCTGGCGCGGTGCCGCGCACGTCAACATTCGCCTTGAACAACGCCACCCTTCCCTTCGTCGAGGCCATAGCGGATCAGGGCTGGGAGGCGGCCATGCGCAACAATGTGCACATGCGCAATGGTTTGAACGTACACCGCGGGCAGATGGTCAACGAAGCTGCAGCCAATGCTCTCGGGCTCAATTGGCTTTCGTTCGAGAAAGCGCTAGCCTGATTGATGACCTTGCATTTCGACTTCGACCAAGTCATCGACCGCCGCGGCGGCGACTCGATCAAGTGGAACCGCTATGGCGACCGGGATGTGTTGCCCATGTGGGTCGCGGACATGGATTTCGCGGCACCGCCGGCGGTACTCGAAGCCCTGCACCGGCGCGTCAGCCATGGCGTCTTCGGCTACGGCCAGCCCTGGCCGTCACTGACCGAGGCGGTGCTGGAGCATCTCGTGAGCGAGTTTTCCTGGCCCGTCGATCCCGATTGGCTCGTCTGGTTACCGGGGCTGGTAACCGGCCTCAACGTTGCCTGCCGCGCGGTTGGCGGCGACGTCTTTACGGCAACGCCAATCTATCCGCCGTTTCTGTCGGCGCCCCGGCTCGCCGGGAAGGCGCTGTTCACCGAGCCGCTGGCGCTGGACGACGAGGGCTGGCGTTGGGATTTCACCGCAACCGAACAGACACTGGCGACTAGCGGCGCGAAATTGCTTCTGCTCTGCCATCCTCACAATCCGGTCGGCCGTGCCTGGCGTGATGACGAGTTGGAGCGCATCGGAACCTTGGCCGAAGAGCATGACCTGATCGTTTGTTCGGATGAAATTCACTGCGGCCTGATCCTCGACCCGAACCGCCGGCACCGGCCCTTCGCTACCTTGTCGGACGCGGCGGCGCGGCGCTCGATCACCCTGATGGCGCCATCGAAGACCTTCAACGTGCCGGGGCTCGGCTGCGCCTTCGCCATCATCCCGGAATCGGGCCTGCGGCACGCTTTCCGCGCGGTCATGGATGGCATCGTGCCGCACGTGAATATCCTCGGCCTTACCGCCTGCGAAGCCGCCCTGCGCGAAGGCGACGCCTGGCGCTCGGCGCTGCTCGACTACCTGCGCGGCAACCGCGACCGATTAGCGACGGCGATAGCCGCTTTGCCCGGTCTGGTCATGGCGCCAGTGGAGGCCTCGTATCTGGCCTGGATCGACACCCGCGCCGCCGCGATCTCGGCGCCCAGTCGCTTCTTCGAGCACGCCGGCGTTGGTCTGTCGGCTGGCAGCGATTTCGGCATTGGCGACCAGTACGGAAGCTTCGTCCGGCTCAATTTCGGCTGCCCGCGGACGACTCTGGACAAGGCCATCGAGCGCATGACGCAGGCCCTGATGGCCACTGACATCGTCGGTCGGGTGGCATCGATCGCTGATGGCGCCACACTGTGTGTGCTACCGCACGGAGCCACTGGACCGATGAGCTAACAATTACGGCGCTAAGTGTGTCATGGCGTCAAGACTCATTGCTTGACGTCCCCGTCGATCCTCAATTCATTTCGCGCCATGGGAGATTCATCATGTTTACCAGGATGTTCACGTCGGTTTTGGCTGCCTTGTTCCTGATTGGCTTTTTCGGTACCGTTGCCGGCTGTAACACTGTTGAGGGCGCGGGTAAGGATATCGAGCACGGTGGTAAAGCCATAAAGGACGAAGCGAACGAACACAAGTAGCCGTTGAGTGGCTGATCTGACCACCGCGGGCGGGCTTCGGCCGACGCTCGCGGCGCTCGCGCTGATCTTGCCCGCGGTCGCTTGTGCGGAGCTCTCCGATGATTCCCTGCTTGGCCCGGGCTTTCGCCTTCGGCCGGCATACGATGGTTCCGCTTCTCGACAACACGAATTGGTTCCTGTGGTCCGGTACTTCGGCCAGCCCTGGTTCATACGGTCGACGCAGGGCGTGCTTGAGGGAGGCGCCCGGATTGAACTGGCCCCCGGGCTCCACGGCGGCGGCCAGCTTGCTTACGAGCCAGGTCGCGAGACCAGCGAATCTCGTTTCCTCAGCGATCGCGGAGTCTCGGCAATCGACCACGGAGCATCGCTCGGCGCGCATCTCGAGTGGGACCACGAACTTGGTCCTGTGCCGATTGCGCTGCTCGTGCGCACGCGGCAGCATGCTGACTCCGAGCGCGGCGCGCAGGCCGATCTGCGCCTCAGCGCCGGCGCCTACCGTGGCTCGCGCTTTGCAGCAGGCGTATTTGCGCAGGCAACCTGGGCCAACGCAAAGGCAACCGGTTCGTTCTACGGGATCACGCCGCAGCAGTCCGCGGCGACGGGCTTGCCGACGTTCACTACAGGAAGTGGCTGGCTGTTTGGCAGCTTTGGCCTGCTCTGGTCGGTCGACCTCAGCCAGAATTGGCTGGTGGTCGGCAGCATGGAGTCGCGGCGCCTGCGCGGCGATGCCTCGCGCAGTCCTCTTGTCGAGCGGGAGTCCAATTACTACGCCAGCGCCGGCCTCACATATCGTTTTTGATATGCCCTGCGCATTGCTTGCCGCCAGGGACCGGTAGTGGCTCGCCATCCAGGCACGAGAACACTATCCGCGCCATCGACTGTGACAGCAAACGGCTGTGCGGCCATGAACGTCATTACCGCCCCGAAGTGAGCGCCACCGTAATGGCCTCGCCGATACGGCGGTGATTGCGAATTTCGTCGGTGATCTGGCCGACGACGGCGACGCGCTCCTTTGCGCCGGCCTGAATCTCCTCCATTGTCACGTGCGCCTTCGAGCTGGCGTCAAGCCCGGCGGCAACGGTTTCCCCGGCGTTTTGGATGGCACCGACCGCGTCAGCGGACGTACGTTGGAGTTCCTTGGCAATCTGGCCTATCTGGTCGCTGGCAGTCTTCGCCTGCTCAGCCAGCTTGCGGACTTCGTCGGCAACAACGGCGAAGCCACGGCCGGCTTCGCCGGCACGGGCCGCTTCGATCGCTGCATTCAGCGCCAGCAGATTCGTCTGCTCGGAAATCTGCGTGATCGAGCCGACAATTCCCTCGATTTGCGCCGACTGACTGGCAAGCTTGTCCAGATCACCTTTTAACTGGTCGAGGTTTTGTCCCATGTGGTCGATCTCGGCCTTGGCGCGGCCCATCATCGCCTTTCCGGCAGCAACCCGCTCGCCACTCGCCTTGGCCAAACTGTTGGCGCCAGTCATGTCGCCAAGCGCTTGATCGACCGAAACCACGAGTTCGTCGGCCAACTTTCCGGCGGCAGAAATTGCATCCGCCAGCCCTTGGCATCGTTTATCGCCCCCGGCCGCGATCTCCGCGGCATTCTGTTCCGCCGCCTGCAGTTGGGCACGCGTCTTGTCGTTTTCGTCGCGCGCCGACGCCAGCACATTCTCCCAGTCTGCCGGCGCGCTGGTGACCGAGGCTTGTGGCTTTGTCGCGAAAGCCAACCACGCAGCGATGGCGCTCAACAAAGCCGCCAGGCCTGCGGCGACCCTGGAATACGGTTCAGGTAAAACGGCCGCAGCAATCGCGCACAAAGCGGCACCAATGGAGATTGAACCCACGTTCACGACCTTTCTTCTTAGCGGTTGGCGTTGTCGTTCCTAAGGCTTGATCGAGCAGAAGGCTCGTGGCTCGCGGTAAGTATATGGACGCACGCCACGCGAGGCAAGATCGCCTGCTTCGGTCCGGCATGGTCGTCCGCACCGACGAGCTCGACATTGGCTACGCCGCGCTCCACTTCAACCCCGGCGTATTCAGCAACCGCGCCATGTNNTCGGCTTGCCGGTAGAAGGCCTCCTTGCCGATCGCCAACGTCAGCGGCGACTTGGCGGCGATTTTGCGGGCGAGTTCGAGCGTCCTTTCTTCGAGTTGTGCTTCCGCTACCAATTCGTTGACCAGGCCAATGCGTAACGCAGTCGCGGCATCGATCAGGTCGCCAGTCAGCAGCATCTGCATGGCGTGCTTGGGCGCGACGTTGCGGGACAGGGCAACCATCGGCGTCGAACAAAACAGTCCAATGTTCACGCCTGGCGTGGCGAAGCGCGCGTTGTCGGCTGCAACGGCCAGGTCGCAACTGGCGACAAGTTGCGCGCCAGCTGCGGTGGCGACGCCGTGCACGCGGGCAATCACCGGCTTGGGCAAACGGACGATCGCCTGCATCAGGTCGACACAAGATGCGAAGAGTTTGTCGGTGTATTCACGTGAGTAAGCGGCAGCGCGAATTTCCTTGAGGTCGTGCCCGGCACAGAAGGCCGGGCCAGCACCGGCCACAACGACGACGCGCACGTTGGGGTTGCCGGCCAGCGCCGCAAACTCGTCCACCAGGGCGCTCAGCAGGCCTTGCGACAGGCTGTTGCGGGCAAGGGGACGGTTCAGCACCAGCGTTGCCACGCCGCCATCATCATGGCGCAAGACGAGAGGGGCGTCGGTCATGGTTTCTCCTTTGGTTGGTCCATTGCCAGTGTGGCAGCGTACAGCTTCGGCAAACGAAAGCAATTGCCCATCTCGCTCACCCCACAAGCGCCAGTGACAACCGGGGACTAATTAGACTACACTGTCCACCCTTACCTATTACCGTTCCCTACCCTTGGGAAGCTGAATGTTCCCTGATCAGGACCAACGCATGCGGCAGAACCGCGAGCGCCTCCTCGACGCTGCCGCCGAAGTCTTCCTCGAAGACGGCTACCTGGCGAGCATCGACAAGATCATCAGCCGGGCCGGGGTGGTCCGCCAGACGCTGTACAACCATTTTTCGGGCAAGGACGAGCTGTTTGCCGAAGTCATTCGACGTGTTTCCAACGATGTTGTAGTTTCTCTGGAAGGTGATCCGAAGAACGTTCGCGCAGCCTTGATTCAGTTTGGTCTGTCTCTTCGCCAGGTGGCGCTGAGCCCCCGCGGCATTTGCATGTTTCGAGTCTTGGTCACCGAGGCGCCGCGCTTCGAGACCCTGGCCCGCACCGCCTATGAGACAGGCCCTGGTCACACACTCAAACATTTGGCAAAATTCCTCAGTGCTGCCATGGCGTCCGGCCACCTGCGTCGCGACGATGCCGAATTTGCAGGATCCATGTTGATCGCGATGCTGGTCAGCCACGAACGCACTTGGCATCTTTTCCACACTCACAAGCCTCAGACAGGCAAACGTCACAAGATTGAACAAATCGTCGATTGCTTTTTGCGGGCCTTCGCGGCCTCATTGCCGGAGTAACAAAATGAAGCGAAAAATGGTGATGTCCCTGCTCGTGCCCTGCCTTCTCGCTGCCTGCGGTGCCGACAAGCCCGGCCAACCCCAGGGCGGACCTGGCGCCATGCCGCCGCCCGAGGTGGATGTTGTGACCGTCACGCCCGGGAGCGCCACGCTGACTCGCGAGTTGCCCGGACGACTGCAGGCGGTCCGCACCGCCCAGGTGCGCGCGCGAGTCGAAGGCGTGGTCGAGAAGTGGCTCTTTACCGAAGGCAGCGACATCGCGGCCGGCAAGAGCCTGTTCCTGATCGACCCGCGCACCTACAAGGCAGCGGCCGACTCGGCAGAGGCGGACGTCGCTTTGGCCAAGATCACCGTCGAACGCTACACGCCGCTGCTCGCCATCAAGGCCGTCAGTCAACAAGAATTCGACCAGGCGGTGGCCAAGCTCAAGCAGACCGAGGCAGCCCTGGCGAAGGCCAGGCTCGATCTCGAAAACGCCAACGTACTGGCACCGATATCCGGCCGCATTGGCCGTGCCATAGTTACGGAAGGCGCCCTGGTCGGCCGCGGCGAAGCAACGCTGCTGGCCACCATCGAGCAGATCGATCCGATCTACGCCAACTTCACCCAAAGTAACGCCGACCTGCTGCGTCTGCAACAGGCAGTCAAAGCCGGACGGCTCAAGCGCGCGCCGGCAAGCCGCGTTGAACTGATACTCGAGGACGGCAGCGTCTATCCGCACCCTGGCAAGCTCATGTTTTCGGACCTGGCGGTAGATCCGAGTACCGGTTCGATTCAGCTGCGCGCCGAGTTTGCCAATCCGGAGCGGGATCTGCTACCCGGCACCTTTGTCCGCGTGCGCCTGCCTGAGGCCATCGCCGACAACAGCATCAAGGTACCGCAACGGGCTATTCAGTCGAGCGCCCAGGGCCAGTTCGTCATGATCGTCGACAAGGACGGAAAGGCGGCGCCGCAGCCGGTAAAGACCGGCGCCATGGCCGGCACCGACTGGATCATCAATGAGGGTCTGAAGGGCGGTGAACAGGTCATCGTAAACGGCCTGCAGAAAGCGCGGCCGGGCAGCCCGGTGAAGGCAGTGCCGTGGACGCCTGCCAATTCCACGGGTTCGCCGACACCACCGCCGGTGGCGGCCCCCGTCGCCGAAAAGAAGTAGGAGCGCACCGTGCTGGCCAAGTTCTTCATCGACCGCCCCATCTTCGCTTGGGTCATCGCGATCATCATCGTCCTGGCCGGCAGCCTGGCCTTACGCAAGCTGCCGGTCTCCGCCTATCCTCAAGTGGCGGCCCCGTCCATCGCCTTCAACATCACCTACCCCGGTGCTTCGGCCCAAGTGATCGAGGACACCGTGACGGCACTGATCGAGCAGGAGATGAACGGCATCGAACACCTGCTCTACATGGAAGCCTCGTCGGAACTGGGCACTGCCACGCTGACCTTGACCTTCGAGCCCGGTACCAACATCGACATTTCATCCGTCGAGGCCCAGAACCGCTACAAACGCGTCGAAGCCCGTTTGCCCGAGGATGTCCGCCGGCTGGGCGTTCCCGTCACCAAGCCGCAGCGCAACTACTTGCTGTTCACCATGTTCTATTCGCCGGACAAGAGCTTCGATAATGTGGCCCTGGGCAGTTTCGCCGCCGCCAACGTTCTCGACCAGGTCCGGCGCGTCAAGGGCGTCGGCGAGGCCATCCTGTTCGGCACCGAGTATTCCATGCGCATTTGGCTGAAGCCTGACCGGCTCAACGCCTACAACCTGGCGCCGAGCGATGTCGCCGCCGCCCTGCGCGCCCAGAACGTTCAACTGGCCACCGGCGAAATGGGTCAGGCGCCGGCCGCTGCCGGCCAGCAGTTCAATGCCATCATTGTCACCAAAGGTCGGCTGGAAAACGCGGAACAATTCGGCAATGTCATCGTCCGCGCCCGCCCCGACGGATCCACGGTGCGAGTCAGGGACGTGGCCCGCGTCGAACTCGGCGCCCAGGACTACAACATCTTCGCCCGCCTTGACGGGCAACCGGCCGCGGCCATCGCCGTACGGGTCTCACCCGACGGCAACGCCCTGGAAGTTGCCAACGCGGTCAAGGCAAAAGTGACGGAACTGTCCCAGTATTTCCCGAAAGGTGTCGCCTGGACCGTGCCCTACGACGCTTCGCGCTTCGTCGACATTTCAATCACAGAAGTGCTGTACACCCTGCTCGAGGCGATGGTTCTGGTTTTCTTGGTCATGTACCTGTTCCTCGAAAACTTCCGCGCCACTCTGATTCCCGCCGTCGTTGTCCCGGTGGCCCTGATGGGGGCACTCGCCGGTCTTTACCTCCTCGGCTACTCCATCAATGTGCTGACCATGTTCGCCATGGTGCTGGCCATCGGTATCGTGGTGGACGACGCCATTGTCGTGGTCGAGAACGTCGAACGGATCATGACTGAAGAGGGCCTGCCACCGCGCGAAGCGACGCGCAAGGCCATGGGACAGATCTTCGCCGCCATCATCGGCATCACCCTGGTGCTGATTGCCGTATTCCTGCCCATGACCTTCTTCGGCGGCTCAGTGGGCGCGATCTATCGGCAGTTCTCCGTCACCCTGGTGCTGACCATGGCCTTCTCGGCGCTGATGGCCCTGACCCTGACGCCGGCCATGTGCGCCACCATCCTCAAGCATGAGCCGGGCAAGGAGCTGATGCCGAGTACGGGGTTCTTCGGCTGGTTCAACCGGCAATTTCGTCGTACCGCCACCGGCTACCATTCCGCTGTCACGCGCATTCTCAAGCGGACCGGGCGCTGGCTGCTGGTCTATGCCGCCATCATCGTGGCGGTCGCTGTCCTGCTCTATAACCTGCCGGGCA
>PMIF01000057.1 GCA_003157035.1 Rhodocyclaceae bacterium | reverse complement strand
GCCAGTTGATCGATGCAGGTGCCGCAGGAGACCAACACAGTCTTGATGTCGAGGTAGTTGAGCGTATTGGCGACACGGTGGAAGAGCACGCGGTTCTGCGTCGTGATCGCCAAGCCAAGATCCTCGTTGCCGCCGGAGGTTTGCGGATAGCCGCAGCAGAGATAGCCGGGCGGCAGCACAGTGATGGCGCCCAGGTGGTAGAGCATGGCCTGGGTCGCCAGGCCCACCTGCGAGAACAGGCGTTCGGAGCCACAGCCAGGAAAGTAGAAGACCGCATCCGAATCGTCGGTAGCCCGGGCCGGGTTGCGGATCACCGGAATCATGCGATCGTCCTCGAGATCGAGCAGCGCGCGCGGCGTCTTGCTCGGCACGTGGGCCGGCAGTGGCTTGTTGAGGAAATGGATTACTTGTGACTTCAAGTCAGGGCGGCCCAGGGTCGCTGGCGGGTGGGCGACGCTGTCGCGCACGGCGGCAACCGAACGGGCAAGTTGGTGGCCGAGACGCTGCGCCCGGAAGCCTATGCCGATCATGCCGGCGCGCATGGCGCGGATCGCCGCAGGATCCTTGGTGGTCAAAAAGCGCATCGCCAGGCGCGTTGTCGGGCTGGTTTGCTTCTTGNNGAGAAATGCTGCAGGCTGACGCCGCGTCGGGTCTGTTCCTCGTAAAGGAAGGCTTCGATCAGCAGCGAAGTGCCGAGAATTTTGTTGCGCGGGCTGTAGAGCAGGTTGGCCCGCGGCA
This sequence comes from Rhodocyclaceae bacterium, assembly GCA_003157035.1. GTDB lineage: Bacteria > Pseudomonadota > Gammaproteobacteria > Burkholderiales > Rhodocyclaceae > Fen-999. The sequence continues at coordinate 4,146 of PMIF01000057.1, read as the reverse complement.
CGTGGGTCGAGCACACTGGCTTGCACTTGCCGCAGCGCAGGCAGTCCTTGATACTGGCCGAGATTTCGCCAATCTCTGATTGCTCCATGATCAGCGACTCGACGCCGAGCAACGCGAACGAAGGCGTGTAGGCGTCGCGCAGGTCGGCCTTGGCCATCAGCTTGCCGCGGTTGAATCTTCCTTCCGGGTCGATGCGCTGCTTGTACTCGCGGAAGGGGCGGATTTCGTCTTCGCTGAGGAATTCCAGCTTGGTGATGCCGATGCCGTGCTCGCCGGAGATCACGCCGCCGAGTCCGCGGGCAAGGTGCATGATGCGCTCGACCGCCTTGTAGGCTGTTTGCAGCATCTCGTAGCGGTCGGAGTTCACCGGGATNNTGCACGTTGCCGTCGCCGGCGTGCATGTGCAGGGCGACAAAGACGCGGCCGCGCAGCGCTTCCTGATGCAGGGTGTCGATACGCTCCAGGATCGGCCGGTAGAGCGTGCCGTCGAAGATGGCCTGAAGTTGCGGCTTGAGTTCCTGCTTCCAGGAAACGCGTACCGAGTGGTCCTGCAATTTGTCGAAGACCGTGCCGGCCATGGCCCGGGCTACGGGCAGCGGATGCCAGGCTTTCACAGGCACAGGCGGCGGTGGCAAAGGGTGCCAGAATTTCAGCTGCGGCTTCGGTGGCCAGTGGACGTCAAGGCTGTCGAGCAGCAACTGCCAATGCTTGCGCGTCTCTGCTATGGCGGTGAGCGCCTGCTCGCGGCGATCGCCGACCAGTTCCGCCTTGTCCACTGTCGACTCGCCGACATGCAAAGGCAGGTCGCCACGCAGGAACTCTGCCAGCGTGTTGCAAAGCTCCAGCTTGTTGGCGATCGACAGCTCGATGTTGATGCGCTCGATACCGTCGCAATAGTCGCCCATGCGCGGCAGCGGAATCACGACGTCTTCGTTGACCTTGAAGGCGTTGGTATGGCGGGCGATGGCGGCGGTGCGCGAGCGGTCGAGCCAGAACTTCTTGCGCGCCTCGGCAGATACGGCGATGAAGCCCTCGCCGGAACGCGAGTTGGCGATGCGCACGACTTCAGCCGTGGCGCGTGCTACCGCGGTCTCGTTTTCGCCGACGATGTCGCCGAACAGCACCATCTTCGGCCGGCCCTGGCCACCCTTGGCCTTGGTGGCGTAGCCGACCGCCTTGACGTAACGTTCGTCGAGATGCTCCAGGCCTGCGAGGATTGCGCCCCCCGGGCGGTTCTTCAAGTATTCAGTGATTTCGACGATGCTCGGTACGGCATCGCGAACCTGGCCGAAGAATTCGAGGCAGAACGTGCGCACTACCGGCGGCATGCGGTGCAGCAGCCACACTGCCGAGGTGATGATGCCGTCGCAGCCTTCCTTTTGCACGCCGGGCAGCCCGGCGAGGAACTTGTCGGTGACGTCCTTGCCCAGCCCGGCTTTGCGGAAAGTGTTGCCCGGGATGGAGAGGAACTCCTCGCCGATGATCTTACCGTCGTCGTCGCAGCGCTTGAGGCGGAAGGTCGCCGTCTCTTGGTCATGGATCTTGGCCAGGTTGTGGCCGATGCGCTCGACTTCGAGCCAGTTGCCATCGGGCGTGACCATCTTCCACGAGGCCAGGTTGTCGAGAGCGGTGCCCCAGAGCACGGCCTTCTTGCCGCCGGCGTTCATGGCGATATTGCCGCCGATGCAGGAGGCATCGGCCGAAGTCGGATCGCAGGCGAACACCAGCCCTGCCTCGTCGGCGCGGTCCATCACCCGCCGCGTGACCACGCCGGCGCCGGTACGGATCGTGGTGTAGGGCTGGGTGACGCCCGGCAGCGTTGTTTCGGCCGCCGGCCCGATGTCGATCAGTTTCTCGGTATTGATCACCACCGAGCGTGGCGTCAGCGGCACGGCGCCACCGGTGTAGCCGGTACCGCCACCACGCGGAATGATGGTGAGGCCGAGTTCGATGCAGCCGCGTACCAGCGGCGCCACTTCGGCCTCGCTGTCGGGCGTCAGCACGACGAACGGATATTCGACGCGCCAGTCGGTGGCGTCCGTCACGTGGGCGACCCGGCTCAAGCCGTCAAAGCAGATGTTGTCGCGTCGCGTGTGCCTGGCAAGCAGGCGCAGAACTTCCCGGCGCAGATCCCAGGTTTCGGCAAACCAGCGTTCAAAACTTTCCACCGCAACTCGCGCGGCGGTCAGCAACTGCGCCACGGCCTCGTTGCCGGCGCGGCGCTTGTCGATCTCGGCAAGGCGGTGGCGCAACGCATGCACCAGGGCTTCGCGCCGCTGCGGATTGGCGAGCAGGTCGTCTTCGAGATACGGGTTGCGGCGTACCACCCAGATATCGCCCAACACTTCGTAGAGCATGCGTGCCGAGCGACCGGTGACGCGTTGCGCACGCAGTTCGTCGAGCGCCCCCCAGGCCCGCTGGCCGAGCAAACGGATAACGATCTCGCGGTCGGAGAACGACGTGTAGTTGTAGGGGATCTCGCGCAGGCGGCTAGGCATCGGCAGAACGACGACCAAAGGCTGATATTCTAGGGCATTCGTTGCATTGCAATAACCCTTGCCGTCTGACAAGATCTTATGCGCCGAGCCTTGCTCCGAGAATTGACCCGGCTGGCTTGGCCGGTCTTTGTTGCCCAGACGGCCGTCGTCGGCAACGGCGTCATCGACACCATGATGGCGGGCCGCCTGTCGGCTGAGGATCTGGCGGCGGTTGGCATTGGCACCGCCATCTACATTACCGTCTTCGTCACCTGCATGGGTGTGCTGGCTGCCGTGACGCCGATGGTGGCCCATCGGTACGGTGCCGGCCATTTTCAGGAAATCGGTGAGGAAGTGCGTCAGGCGGCATGGCTGGCGCTGGTTTTGGCGCTGGCGGGATTCGTTGCGCTGCAGTTTCCCGGTCCGCTGCTGGCTCTATCGCACTTGACGCCCGCGGTTGAAGCAAAGGTGCGCGCCTACCTCTCGGCGCTGTCCTGGGGCCTGATGCCGGCACTGGCGTTCCGCATGTTCTACGGTTTCCAGACCGGCATCGGTCGGCCGCGGGTCATCATGGCCTTCAACCTGATTGGCCTGGCGGCGAAGGTTCCGCTCAACATGCTGTACGTCTTCGGTATGGGTCTGGGTGCAGCCGGGTTTGCCGCCGCGACGGCGACAATTGCCTGGATGACCGCGTTGCTGTCCTGGGGCTGGTGCGCGCGGCAATCCGATTATGCCTGCTACGGAATCTTCGAGCGCTTCAGTCGACCGCGATTCGCCGCCATAGCCGAGTTGCTGCGTACCGGTCTGCCGATCGGCGCCACCTTTCTGGTCGATGTGACCGCCTTTACCTCGATGGCGTTGTTCATTGCCCGCTTGGGACCGGTCATGTCGGCAGCGCATCAGATTGCCTCGAATCTTGCGNNGCGCGCCACGCTGCGATCATCGGCATGACCGTCGGCACGACGGCCTCGCTGGCACTGGCGTGTTTGCTGTTTGTTGGTGCTGAATTCCTCGCCGGCTTGTACACCAGCGAGCCGGCAGTGCGTGAAATTGCCGCCGGCCTGATCGCCATCGTCGCCTTCTATCATGTCGCCGATGGGCTCCAGGGCGTTGCGGTCAACGTGCTGCGTGGCTACAAGAAGACAACGGTACCGATGCTGGTCTATGTCGTTGCCTTGTGGGGAGTCGGCTTGTTTGGCGGCTACCTGCTCGGCTTGACGGACACCTTCGGCAAGCCGCTCGGTGCTGCCGGTTTCTGGATTGCCGCCGCCGGCAGTTTGGCGTTGGCGGGAATCATCGTGCTGATGTATTTCCTGCGAGTCTCGCGACCGCCGCGAACCTGAGCTCAGCGGGCTCAACCTTTGCCCGCCTGACGCCGTTAAAGGATTCAGCAACGGCAATCAAGAGAGAAGATCATGACCACGCTATCGAAGAGTTCACCAAGCATCCCGCCGTGGTTGGGCGGCGGACTTCCCGGGCTGGTCTGCGCTGCCGTTCGCCGAGGCTTGACGATCGGTTGCGGCGTGACCATTGGCGCCGTCCCCGGCATCGTCATCGGCTACAACATCGCTCGCCACGGAGCCTTTCCTGGCGCTCGCTTTCCGTTGTTGATCGAGACCGATTTCGGCGCCGGCAAGTTCGCGCTCGACGAGGTCGCTCGGATCGAAGC
>PMIF01000294.1:7478-7622 GCA_003157035.1 Rhodocyclaceae bacterium | reverse complement strand
CGAGAATTATGTCTCTTGGCCAGTGATGGAGGCTCAGGGCTCGCAGTTGACCAACAAATATGCCGAGGGCTATCCCGGCAAACGCTACTACGGCGGCTGCGAGTACGTGGATATCGTTGAACAGCTTGCCATCGACCGCGCCAA
>PMIF01000294.1:5720-7447 GCA_003157035.1 Rhodocyclaceae bacterium | reverse complement strand
CACGGCTCGGCGGTGAACATGTCCGGCAAGTGGTTCAACGTCGTTCCCTACGGTCTCGACGCGCAAGAAGCAATCGACTATGTCGAGATGGAACGGCTGGCGCGCGAGCACAAGCCAAAGCTGATCATCGCGGGCGCTTCGGCCTATGCGCTGAAGATCGATTTTCCGCGTTTTGCCAAGATCGCCAAGGAAGTCGGCGCCATCTTCATGGTCGACATGGCGCACTATGCCGGCCTGGTCGCGGCGGGCTTCTATCCCAATCCCGTGCCCCACGCCGACGTCGTGACTTCGACCACCCACAAGACCCTGCGCGGCCCGCGTGGTGGCCTGATCCTGATGAAGGCGGAGCACGAGAAGGCGATCAATTCAGCGATCTTCCCGGGTCTGCAAGGGGGTCCGCTCGAGCATGTCATTGCGGCCAAGGCGGTTGCCTTCAAGGAGGCCGCCAGTGCGGAATTTCGCCACTATCAGGAACAGGTCGTCGACAATGCCCAGGTGATGGCCAAGGTGCTGGCCGGGCGCGGGCTGCGCATTGTTTCCGGACGGACCGAATCGCACGTCTTCCTGGTCGATCTGCAAGCCAAGAACATCACCGGCAAGGATGCCGAAGCTNNCCGAACGACGAAGCGACGATTGAACGGGTACGCGGCCAAGTCACCGCGTTGTGCAAGAAGTTTCCCGTCTATGGGCCATGAAGTGCCCCTATTGCCAGGACCCTAGCACCCAGGTGGTCGACACCCGGGAGAACGAGGACGGCGATACGGTTCGCCGTCGCCGTCGCTGTATGGCCTGCGACAAGCGTTTCACCACCTATGAGCGGGTCGAGTTACAGATGCCCCTGGTGGTCAAGAAGAACGGCAGCCGGGTCGATTACGACCGCGACAAGCTCCAGTCGAGCATGATGCTGGCGCTGCGCAAGCGCTCGGTGGCGACCGAGAGCATGGAGGCGGCGATCGATCGCATCGAGGAACGCCTGGTTACCCTCGGCGAACGTGAAGTCGCCTCTGACCGAATCGGCGAATTGGTGATGCGGGAACTGAAGAAGCTCGACAAGGTTGCCTATATCCGCTTTGCCTCGGTGTACCGCAATTTCGAGGATCTCGACGAATTCTCCGACGCCATCCGCGAAGTCAAGAAGCCGCGGGTCCGGCGTGCCAAGGTGACATGACCGCAGCGGTCGACGATCGCGAATTCATGGCGCGTGCCCTGGCCGTGGCGGAACAAGGTCTATGCACGACGACACCGAACCCCCGTGTCGGCTGCCTGCTGGTCCGGGAAGGCCGTGTGGTGGGCGAAGGTTGGCATCAACGAGCCGGCGAGCCGCATGCGGAAGCCAATGCCCTCAACCAGGCCGGCGCCGCCGCGCGCGGCGCCACCGCCTACGTGACCCTGGAACCTTGCAGCCATTACGGCCGCACACCGCCCTGCGCTGACGCTCTGATCGCTGCCGGTGTTCGTCGCGTCGTGGCGGCGATGGCGGATCCCAACCCGCAAGTGGCCGGACGAGGCCTGGCGCGGTTGCGCGCTGCCGGTATCGATGTCGAGGTCGGCACGCTGGCGGACGAAGCGATGGAACTCAATGTCGGTTTCATCGCCCGCATGCGTCGCGGTCGGCCGTGGGTGAGGGTGAAAGTAGCGGCGAGCCTGGATGGCAAGACTGCGCTCACCAACGGCAAGTCGCAATGGATCACCGGCGCCGAGGCGCGCCGCGACGCGCACGCCTGGCG
>PMIF01000294.1:0-5583 GCA_003157035.1 Rhodocyclaceae bacterium | reverse complement strand
TGGTCGACGAGCTGCTGATTTACCAGGCGCCGATGCTCATTGGCGACCGCGCTCGCGGCATGTTCGACTTGCCGGAGTTGGTTGAGCTTGGCGGCGCGCGCCGGTTGAACGTCATCGAGCGCCGCCTGCTCGGCCCCGACTCCTTTCTGCGCGCGCGCTTCGCCGCTTAAGAGGTAGCCGTGGCGGTACGCCAAGCGCCGAGCTAGCGGCCGCTCGTCAAGGCTTGAACGTCGCGTCTTCGATCAGTACCCGGTAGGAATACCCGGCACCGAAGTCCTTGTCGGTTCGAACGGTACCCTCGACGGTCACGACGTCGCCGACCTTGGCCGTTGCCATGGTCGTGACCAGAATGTCGTTGCTGCCGTCGGCGGCGGAACCGGAGCCGTCACGCAGGTGTACCCAGTTCTTGCCCATGATCTCGGGATTGAACTTGACGACCTTGCCGCGCACCAGAACCGGCTTGTCCTTGAGTTCGGTACGCTTGGTGACGAGCTCCTCGACGGTCCGCGCATTGGCGCCAACGGCTTTGGCAACCTTGATGTTGCCCAGGTCGATGGGGCTGACCATCTTGCCGCCGGCTCCGTGCGGTGACGCGGGAGCGGGGCTGTCGGCCGCGAATGCGCCGGCTGTTAGGATAAGCAGACAGCTTGCCGACATGAATCTCATCGCATGGGTCTCCTCATTAATGGAGTCCGGAGCATATCAGCAAGCTCGTTGAAGCTGCAGGTTAGTGCGGTACGGTGTGTATGCTGCCCTGGGCCAGCGCGATCTCGCGCAGAAAGCAGAGCAGCCCTGCGACCAATGCCAGCATGGCGGCAATGAACAGTGTAGCGATGAAGGCCGGCATCTGCACGCCGGAGACGGCGCCGACGAACAGCGTGGCGATGACGATGCAGACGAGCAGCGCGCTGCTGGTACAGAAACCGATCGCCCAGTGCACCATGCGCGCTCGCCGGGTCAGAAGGTTCATCTCGTTTGCCACTGCGCTGCGGGCGGCATCAGTGAGGTTTTCCGGCAGGCGTTCCAGCGTACGAAAACGATCCACGACGCGGCCCAGGCGATTGATCAGCACCGAGAGGATGGCACCGATGCCGGTGAGCAGGAACACCGGCGCGACGGCGAGTTGGATTACATGCGCGACGTTGGTAATGTCAGTGAGGGGTTGGGCCGCCATCGGTCTATTTCCGCCAATCAGTCGTGGCGATACTGCATGCAGACTGCGCACGCTGGATCGCGTGGCACGGCAATTTGCCGCCATTCCATGGCCAGGCCATCGAGCAGCAGGAGCCGGCCGGCCAGCGATTCGCCGCAGCCGGCAACGAGCTTCAGNNGCTTCCGCAGCTTGAATGCAGCCGATGATACCGGTCAAGGGGGCGAACACGCCCATCACTGCGCAGCGGACTTCTTCAACGTCGTCGCTCTGCGGAAACAGGCAATGGTAGCAGGGCGCGTCGGCGCGACGGCAGTCGAACACCGCCACCTGACCGTCGAACCGAATCGCTGCTCCCGAAACCAACGGCTTGGCCAGCTTGACGCAGGCGCGATTGACGGCGTGGCGGGTAGCGAAGTTGTCCGAGCAGTCGAGGACGACGTCCGCCGCGGCAATTTCGTCGTCAAGCCGGGCACCACTCAAGCGCTCGGCGAGCGGGATGACTTGGCATTCCGGGTTGATACGGGCGAGTGTCTCGCGTCCGGATTCGACTTTGGCGCGACCGACGCTGTGGCTGTGGTGGAGTATCTGTCGCTGCAGGTTGGTCAGGTCGACGACGTCGCCGTCGGCCAACACCAGCTTGCCTATCCCCGCGGAAGCCAGGTAATAGGCAGCCGGTGAACCGAGGCCACCGGCACCGATGACCAAGGCGCGGGCGCTGACGATGCGCTGTTGACCCTCGATGCCGATCTCCGGCAGCAGGATGTGGCGGCTGTAACGAAGAAGCTGCTCGTCGTTCATGGCGCGGCTGGCGCCGTCAGCGATCCTGGCGCAAATCCGGCGGCGTGTCGTCGTGATCGCCGTGAGGATGATGGTCCCAAGCCTGGGAGTAGATTTCGTGCGACTTCTTGAGCAGGCGCTGCGGACCATGCATGTTGCGCAACTGCGTCAGTTCGCAATAATGCACCAGAGCCCGGATCAGCTTGGCATAGAGCGTGTTCTCGAGATGGAAGCCTTGCTGGCGCAGCACTGATTCGATGCCTTCCATCGTGTGATCGGTGACTTCGTACCAGACCGACAGGGTGAACTCGGAGAATCCCGGGGCAACCTCGCATTTCTCCAGACGCGCCAAATACTCGGTGGCCCGCTCGACCTGATCGGGCGGCAGCTTGGCGAAGCGTAGCTCCCGGTGCTTGCGCGTACCCGACTGCGGCGCGAAGGGATGCGGTCGCTGCAGGCCGCGCTCGCGGTCCCGGATCAGGCGTGCTTGCTCCGGATTCAGTCTCATCGACGCTGGATGACGTGCCAGGCCTTGAGAAGATTGAGCGCCTGCGACAACTGGTAGTCGTTCTTCGAGGCGAACTCAAATGGGGCGGCTGGTTTGGGCGCCGCCTCCTCATCGCCATTCTTGTTCTTGCCGTTCTTCGGCGCAGCCTTTGGTGCCGCCTTGTCCGCGGCTTTCTCCTTGTCGTTGTCAAGGTGGTGTTCGAGGTCCGCTTCGCGAAGTCGCTCGTGGCTGGCGCCATTTGCGCTCTCCTCGACCGCGACGTCCGGCTCTATGCCCTTGGCCTGGATCGATCGCCCGCTCGGCGTGTAATAGCGCGCCGTGGTCAGCTTGACTGCGGTGTTGTTGGAGAGCGGCAGTATTGTTTGCACCGATCCCTTGCCAAAGGTCTGTGTGCCGACGACGACAGCGCGCTGGTGATCTTGCAGGGCACCGGCGACGATTTCCGACGCCGACGCCGAGCCGCCGTTAACCAACACGATCAGCGGCACGTTCTTCACCGCCGCCGGCAGCTCCTTGAGCGGGTCGTCCTTGTGGCCGCGCAAGTAGTCTTCGCTGCTGGCGAAATACTTCCGCTTGGCATCTTCCGTGCGACCATCGGTCGACACCACCAAATCCTTGGGCGCAAGAAACACCGACGAGACGCCGACGGCGCTGTTCAGCAAGCCGCCCGGATCATTGCGCAAGTCGAGCACCAAACCCTTTATGGCCTCAGGCTTGCCGTCCTTGTCGAGGAACATCTTGCCCAGTTGGTGCACGACGTCGGCAGTGGTTTCTTCCTGGAACTGAGAAATGCGCAAATAGGCGTAGCCTGGCTCCACCACCTTCGACTTGACGCTCTGCACCTTGATTTTGTCGCGCAGGATGGTGAATTCCAGCAGCTTGGCCTCGCCCTTGCGGGCAACCGTCAGCTTGATCGGTGTTTTCGGCTTGCCGCGCATCTTCTTGACTGCGTCGGTCAGCGTCATACCCTTGATCGGCGTGTCATCCAGCTTGATGATCAGGTCGCCAGACTTGATGCCCGCGCGATCGGCCGGTGTGTCTTCGATCGGTGATATGACCTTGACGAAGCCGTCTTCCATGCCGACTTCTATGCCCAGGCCGCCGAACTCGCCTTGCGTGCTGACCTGGAGGTCCTTGAAGGAATCGGCATCGAGGTAAGCCGAATGCGGATCAAGGTTGGCCAGCATGCCGCTGATGGCGAATGTGATGAGCTTCTTGTCGTCAATCGGTTCGACGTAGCCTTGCTTGATGGCCCCGAAGACATCGGCAAAGGTACGCAATTCCTCTATCGGCAGCGGGGCGGCAGCTTCTTTTTGGGCGTTGGCGGAGTATTGGACGCTGATCAGGATGCCAGCGACGATTCCGAAGAAGATCAGACCGGCTTGTTGCAACTTGCTGCGCATGTGGGCTCCATGAGTCGGGGAGGCATCAGCGCGGCGAACGCAGCCAACTGAGTGGGTCGAACGCCCTGCCTTGATGCCTGAGTTCAAAGTATAAACCCGATTCCAAATTGCCACCGCTGGCGCCCGCAGTCGCGATGACCTCACCGGCCTCGACAGTATCGCCGAGCCGCTTGATCAGGGCCTGATTGTTGCCATATACCGACAAGAAACCATCACCGTGATCAACGATCAACAAGTTCCCAAAGCCGCGCATCCAATCGGCATAGGCGATCTCGCCGGCAGCGACGGTTCTTACTTCGGCACCTTCGGGCGCACGGAAGAACACTCCCTTCCAAGGCGCTCCTCCTTCCGGACGCTGCATGCCGAAGCGGTTGCCGATCTGTCCCCTGACCGGGTAGGGCAATCGGCCTTTGAGCGCCGCGAAGGCGCCACCGACGATAGTCGGATCTGGCACCGTAGCGGCTGTGGGTGCTGCGGGACGTGCCTTTGGCGGTTTCGTTGTAGCGTGCCGGGGCCGTCGGGCCGCCAGATCAGCGATCAATTTGCCCAGCCTTTGCTCGTCACGTTCCAGGCCGCCGATTTCGCGGCGTCTTGCCTTGATCTGTTCCAGACTACGCGCCAGCAGTTGTTGGCGCGTCTGCTGCTTGGCTTGTAGGTCAGCGCGCGAGCCGCGAAGCGCGTCCTCGACCTTGGTCAGTTCGGCTGTCTTGGCCTGGGCCGCCTCCGCCAGACGCCCCTGCTCGGCAACGCGATTCTTCAAGTCTGCGATCAGTCCGGCTTTGGCGCGCGACAGCAGAATCAACAGATGATGGTCGAACAATGCCTGGGTGGGGTCGCCACCGCCAAGAAGGATCCGGGTCGGATTGGTCTCATCGGTGAGCAATTGGCGATGCAACAGGTGCGATAACTGGCCCTGTTGCCGCTGGCTCTTCGTCGCCAACTCCAGTCGGCGACGCTCAATCTCGCGCAACTGGTCCCGTAGCGCGCCCTGCTGGTCGGCGAGCGAGCGCAATTGACGGTTGGCCTCGGAAATCGCCGTCTCGATTTCCATTAGTTGGTCGGTGGCATCGTCCTTTGACCGCTCATTGGTCGCCAGGTCGCGCTTTGCCGTCTCCAGTTTCTGGTGCAGCGCATCTTGCCGATGTTTGAGCGCGGCCCGCTTTTCCGCCGGCGGCGCTGCCATTGCCAGCGCCGGCAACAGCAGCAGCCAGGCGAGCCTGGCTCGGCCCACTATCGGGCTTTGCCCTGATTGGCTACCGCCGCCATTGCCGCTTCGATCTCTGCCTGATTACCGAGGTAGTAATGTTTGATCGGTCTCAGTTCGGCATCCAGTTCGTACACCAGCGGCCGTCCAGTCGGCACGTTCAGTTCGACGATTTCATCTTCGGCGACATTATCGAGATACTTGATCAGGGCGCGCAGGCTGTTGCCGTGGGCGGCGACGATGACGCTACGACCGGATTTCACCGTCGGGGCGATGGTGTCGTGCCAATATGGCAGGAATCTGGCCACCGTATCCTTCAGGCACTCGGTCTTGGGGAATTCATTGGCACCGAGACCGGCATAGCGGGGGTTGCCGATTTCCAGGCGCGGATCGCCGTCAGCCAGGGCTGGCGGCGGCGTGTCGTAGGAGCGACGCCAGATCTTCACTTGGGCGTCGCCGTACTTGGCAGCCGTTTCGCCTTTGTTGAGGCCTTGCAGGGCGCCATAGTGACGTTCGTTCAGACGCCACGAATGGTGGA
>PMIF01000225.1 GCA_003157035.1 Rhodocyclaceae bacterium | reverse complement strand
CATGTCCAGGCTCTTGCCGCAGAGGGGAACGAACACCCGGCTGCCCGGGGCCAGGTCGAGATCTGACCAGAACCTGGCCAGCAGGCGATTGACGGATTCCTGGTGGAAGTCGGCATGTCGGTCGCGCCAACACTGTCGCCAACCGGCATTGACGCCAGTGGTCATGACTGTTCCATGGCAAGATGGTCCGAAGACGGAAACACCCACGGTACGCGAAACCCGCGCGAATGTCTGTTGCCAGGCGATCTGAATGCATGCCTGGCCGTCAGGCCGGCGACCTACGTGCGCGGCTTGAACCAATACTTGGTCGTCCGCGCCTCCTTGGACTTCGGGTACTTGCGCTTGAGCAGGTCGAAGGCCTGCTTCGACAGATTGCCGGCCGACGGTTCGGCGCACCAGTTGAGGCGTGTCTTGTAGACCGCGTCGCGCAGCAGCCCCGGCACCCGCTTGTCGTCCGGGAAACTGGCCGCGAAATCGAGCACGTTCTGCATCCAGGCCGAATCGAGATCGGGAAAAGCCTCGAGTGCCGCGCGCTCGCGCTGCCAGTCGGCGTACTCGCCCGGCGCCAGGAGGCGCTTGGCGAAGCGGCCGGCATACCGCCTGAGATCGCCGAACGATCCTGCGTAGACCGCGCTGTACTCATCCGCCTTCGGCGCGGCAAGGTGACAGTCGCCGCCGGCCGTCGCGCCGTAGGCGAGCAATCCGCTCTCCAGCAGAAACGTCCGGTCGTCCGTGATGGCTGCGATGCGCGTGAAATGTGGCGCCAGCGGGTAGCCCTCATAGTCCGACACAACCGCGAGCGCCGCGCGTGCGGCGGGAACGTCCTTTCTCACTACGGCGCGCACCCAGGCCGTCTTGGCGACGATACTGCGCAGCGTATCGGGCCAACCCGAGCGCGTCGCCGTCGCCATGAGGGCGGCATGCGGCAGTTCGTAACCGAGTATCCAGCGGGCGTCGTAGTCCCAACCGAGGAGCGGCGGTTGCGCCGGGTCGGGTGGCACGGACTTGAGCAGGGTATCGCGGTCGAAGGCCGAGCCGCTTACACGCAGTCCGTCGGTCCAGAATTCCTGCAACGACTCAGCGTGCCAAAGGCGATACTCGCGAACGCGATTGATCGCCGAATAGTCCGCCTGGACATCGGCGCGCTTCAGGAGCGCCGTCGCCAGCGGCAGACCTTCGTCGCGACTGCCCAGGCGCAACCTGTGCAGCATGAAGCTCGTGGCACCCGGATGATTGTTGGGAACTGCCGCCAGCGCATTCTTCAGCGCGTCGAGATGCGGATCGTCGCGCGCGGCCAAAGCGGCGGCGCTGAAGAGCCATGCATATTGCGTCGGCTGCTTCTGAAAACGCTGCAGCGATTCCTCGCTCCATTGCTGACGCAGGCACTGGTATTCCTCTTGCGGAACCGATTGTGAGCGCAAGTCGCGAACCGTCTTCGTCGGCGATGTTGCCGTGGCACACGGCGCACCCGTGGGGTCGGCGCCTTCGATCAGCCCGCCCAGCCACTCGCCGAGCGGTTCGCTGGGTAGAAACTGCCGATGTAGGAGGAGGTAGTCGGTGGCGGCGCGGCGAAACGTTGCGGCATCGACGCCCGGTCGCATCAGCGTCGTAGCCAATTCCTGGAAGCGCTGCGCGGGATCGAGCCGCGCACCAACCAGTGCATCAAGGTCAGTGAGGCGCCGGAGCGCCTCGGCACTGTTGCCCTTCTTGGCCGCATCAATGGCGCGTCCGACATCGGCGCGCAGGCGGACCGACTCGGCCTGCCGCAGCGCACGCGTGTCGGCACGCATCTTGACGCATTCTGGTGTCTGACATGAATCATAACGATCAACGGCGGGCGAAGTGATCTGGACGGCGCGCAGTCGCGCCCGCAAGGCCAGATACGTGCCCCATTCGCGCCACGGCGAGCCGGCATCCTTCGCGATATCGGAAAACGCATACTCGGCCTCCTTGTAGCGGCCTTCGTAGAGAAACGCCGCCGCGCGCTGGTAGGCTCGATCCTTGGTCAGCAACGCGGGAGCACCCGACGGCGGATCGGGAAGCGACATGTCGGGCAGCACGAATTGCTTGGCGTACTCCAGGTTGATGCGCCGACCATTCGGCAGATCGGTACGGTAATAACCGGGACCGAGCGGACAGCGGGCGAAGACCCGATGCTGGGCGGCAAGCCAGTCGCGCAGCGCGGCGCTGTTGGCACCCCAAAGCCGCGAGCGCTCGGCAAGCGTCTGGCGGGCCAGTGTCCAGGCATCGTTCGGGCAGTTCTCGAATGTATCCCAATTATTGCCGTAGAGCAGACCGCTGTCCGCTCTCGCATCGTAGGGCGGCGCAAGATCAGGAGCCGCCGCCTTGGCTTCGGCGAACCAGCCTTTCAGACTCGACGGACCGTCGAAGTTGCGGACTGCGTCCGGTCTGTATTCAAAAGCATCCAGCGCGCCGGCAGGCAGGTCCTGGCCGTTTAATCGATACCACGCAAGCAGAAGTGGCTTGCGCCACCACGAAGCCTCGACCACGCCCAGGCTGCCGGTCGCCATGTCTGCCAGCGGCCGCACTGGCCCCCATGGAGAGTTGAATTCCGGCGGCCCCTCCCCTTCCCCGGCGGATGCTCGGACCGGCAAGGACACGGTGCACAGACACACTGCGGACAGCAAGGCGGCGCAAACGGAAGCGGCAGATCGCATCATGGGGCTGACTCTTGGCTAGGGTTGTTGGGCGGCCGTCGGGCATGGCGACCGAGAAAGACATAACGGCGACCGGTGATCACCACCGGCCATGGCGGTTCGTCGTCGGCGACGCCATAAGCCTGGGCACAGCGCGGCTCGGCGACACCGGCGGCGCTACGCAGCACGTAGTCGGGACGCGCCCGGCCGAGGCGGAAATACATCGGCACGACTTCATCGACCGGAACATCGCCCAGCCAGCGGTCGCCATAGCACCAGCTGGCGAGAGCGGTTACCGAAAGCCGGACTCCGGCCGGCAGCGCGTCCTTGATCGCCTGTACCGCCGCCCGCCAGAAGTCGCGCTGCGACTGCCGCGCCTCAAAATCGAGCTGCACCCACGTCGACGGGCTACCGCGCCGCGCCACGTCGACCACGGCATCGCGCAGCGCATCTGTCTGCGCGGCATTGCCGGCAAAGGGACGCGCCGGGTCCACTTCGACATGAATCACCGGCATCGTTGCCACGCCGTCGGGCAGGCGCAGCGAGCTGCGGCGAGGTTGGCGCGCGAACCCGGCGCCTGAGAGAAGGACATGCGTTACCACCACCGCCGCGCCGACGCCGGCTGGCGGCGCCGGCAACTGCGCCGCCGGCCGATCCCAGTACCACCAGACCTCGCCCGGCAGACTGGCGTCCTGCGGCGCCGCTGTGGTCGTACCAGCAATGACGGCCAACGGAGCCAATAGCTTCAGTTGGCGAAGGCGAAACATGTGAAGCTCATTGGCGAGGCGCCGGACACTCGCCTACCGCTGAGGCGATCCCCCGAGGCCGCGACTTCAATGGCGAACGATGTCGAGCAACTCGACCTCGAATTGCAGGGTCGCATTGGGCGGTATCGCGGCGCCGGCGCCGCGTTCGCCGTAGGCGATTGAGGACGGACAAGTGAGCCTGGCCTTGCCGCCCGGCTTCATGCGCTGCACGCCCTCCGTCCAGCATTTGATGACCCGGTTGAGGGGAAACTCGGCCGGCTGGCCGCGTTTGTACGAGCTGTCGAATTCCTTGCCGTCGGGCAGGACGCCCTTGTAGTTCACCTTCACCGTATCAGTGGCCAGCGGACTGCTGCCGCTGCCCTCCCTTAGCGACAGGTAAACCAGTCCGCTCGGGCTGACGACGGCGCCGGGCTCTTTGGCCGCGCTGGCGGCAAAGTCCGCCTGCGCCCAGGCGGGAATGGCGCAAGAGAATGCGAACAGGGCAGCAATGGTCTTCTTCACGGCGTAGCTCCAGTGGTTGTCAAGGCTCGGCATGATCTCTTGATCCGCGCGCCTGCGCAAGCCCCAAGAGGCGGGAAATCAACCCACCGACTGGTCTTCTCCTACCACTACCTTGGTCTCGGCAAGGTACTTGTGCGGCGGCACTTCCAGATTGGTCGGTGCCGGCATGTTCTTGAACACGCGTCCGGCGAGGTCGAACTGCGAGCCATGGCAAGGGCAGAAGAAGCCACCTGGCCAGTCGGCAGCCATGCCTTGTTCGCTACCGGCCTTGAACTTGTCCGTCGGCGAACAGCCAAGGTGCGTGCAGATGCCGATGACAACCATGATTTCGGGTTTGATGGACCGATGTTCGTTGGTCGCATAGGCAGGCTGTTGCTGCCGCGTCGATTGCGGATCAACCAGGTGGGGTTCGGCCGCCTTGAGGGCGGCGAGCATCTGCGTTGTCCGATGAACAAACCAGACCGGCTTGCCACGCCACTCGACAGTCATGATGGCACCCGGAGCCAGTTTGGCAATGTCCACCTCGACCGGAGCACCGGCGGCGCGCGCTCTTTCCGAAGGCGCCATACTCGACAGCAGCGGAATCGCAATGCCGGCACCGGCGACGGCACCGGCAATACTGGTGGCAATCAGGAGTTGGCGGCGCTTGGCGTCCATCGGCTCGGCGGCGGCACAGGAGACACAGGAGTTGGTCATTTTGGCGTTCCCTAGAAGAATCAGCTAACCGCTTTGCTGCACATGAGCGTAACGAATGCCTCGCGACTGCGCCCGGCAAAACGCGGATTGGTCGCCCTTTCTTCGGCGATGGTCGACACGGTGCGGCCCGCGGCATCGAAGCCGGGAAAGACCAGCGTTTCAGGCGGCAAGGCAAACAAGCAATCCGTCACACTGTCGAACAAGCGGCCGGGATCGGCATCCGGTTGCGCCGTGTCGCCGCAACTGCCCAGCAATAGCGTATCGCCGGTGAACAAGCGGTCGCGACAGCAAAAGCTGATGCTGCATGGCGTGTGGCCAGGTGTGGCGATGACTTCAATGGCCTCGCCGCCAAAGCCGAGACGATCACCGTGATCCACCGGTAGGTCGACGACCGGATCGCCGCAGGCAACGCTGGCAACAATGGCGCTGCCGGTTCGGTCGCGCAAGGCTGCTGCGCTGCGTCCGGTCTCCCGATGGAGATGGGTCAGCAGGATGTAGCGCAGATCCAGTCCAAGGTCACCAATCAGCGCCAGCAGGACGTCACGACTGTCGGCGACCGGATCGACCACGACCCCGATACGGTGATCGCGGTCGGCGAGGAGGTAGGCATAGCTGCCGGTAGGCGCATTTCTGATCTGCTTGAACAGCATGTTCGAATTCCATATGACAAGACCACTCGCCACTCATCCGCAGGATTCGGGCCACCGGAAATTCATTTCCAACCCCTTAAATTCAATCGCTTACCGATGACACGTTGCTGCCAGCCATTGCCTGACAGTGTCAAAACTGCCATCATGGCAGTGCATGTAACCTCAATCGAACCCCGGGCCGCCCATGAAACCCTCTCTGCTTCCCGAACTGATCTCCTTCATCGATTCGCTATCGGAGCCGCACATCCTCTGCGACCGCCAATATCGGGTTCTGGCTGCGAACACAGCCTATCGGCGAAGTTTCGGCGAAAACCAGGTCTTCGCCGGTCGAACCTGCTTCGATATTTCCCATCGCTTCACCGTGCCGTGCGATCAGGCCGGCGAAACCTGTCCATTGCAGCAAAGCCTTCGCTCCGGACAGCGGGAGCGCGTGCTGCATCTACACCAGACGCCGCAGGGGGAAGCCTACGTCAACATCGAACTGTCACCGGTGCGGGACGGCGAGGGCAACATCGCCTACTTTATCGAGAAGATCGAACCGGTGGCGGTGGCCAAGGGGCTTTTGAATCCGCAGGGTTTGGTCGGCCGTGCTCCGGCCTTCAAGCAGATGCTGGAGATGGTGGCGCGCGTCGCTCGTTCCGAGGCCACCGTGCTGCTGCTCGGAGAATCCGGTACCGGCAAGGAGCTGGTGGCGATGGCGATTCACCAGGCCAGCCGTCGGGCTGCCAAGCCTTTTGTCGCCATCGATTGTTCTGGACTGACGGAAACCTTGTTCGAGAGCGAGTTGTTCGGCCATGAGCGCGGGGCCTTTACCGGCGCCACCGCACGGCGTGTCGGACTGATCGAGGCCGCCCACGGCGGCACCCTGTTTCTCGACGAGGTCGGCGATATCCCGCTGGCCATGCAGGTCAAGCTGCTCAGGCTGCTTGAAACTGGTGCCTATCGCCGCGTCGGCTCCTCGGAGCCCCACAAAGCGGACATTCGGCTGGTTTCGGCGACCCACCGCGACCTTCGCACCATGGTCGAATCCGGTGTGTTCCGTCAGGATCTCTACTTCCGGCTCAATACTTTTCCCGTCGAACTGCCGGCACTGCGGGACCGGTTGTCAGACATTCCGCTGCTGGCGAATTCACTCCTGGCCCGCGTAGCGGCAGATCGCAATCTGGTCATAGCCGAAGACGCCATCGCGCTCCTGCGCCATTACGACTATCCAGGCAACGTCCGCGAATTGCGCAACATCATCGAACGCGCGAGCCTGCTCTGCGACGGCGAAGCGATCCAACCCACCCATCTCCCGGAAGAGGTACGTGTTGGCCATAGTCGAAAGGCGGTGGCGGCCAAAAGCCCGGCGAGCCTCAAGGAACTGGAACTACGAACGCTGGACGACCGCTTGGCGCATCATCGCGGCAGCCGCAGGGCGCTGGCCAGCGAACTTGGCATCAGCGAGAGGACCCTGTACCGCCGCCTGAAGGATCGCCAGCGATAGCAGCCCTGCCATACTGACAGTCATCGCGCCATCATGGCAGTATTGCCGCGGCCGATTCCGTCAGGAACCTCGACTGCGGCGGCGCCCTGATCGCCTGCGCTAGCCGATCGAATCGAAGGCTTGCAGTCTTCCCAGTGCCCTTGGCACGGCAATTGAGTTAAGGATGGCTGAAGTAACGTAATCGCCGCAGTCGCCTGGCGCCATTTCCCGCCCACGCCAGACACTCCTCGGGCACCGAGCCACGTCGCTTCCGCCCAGCAACGCCGCCAAGGAAAAGCCATGCACATCGCCGTCACCAGTCAGAATTTCCGTACCGTTACCGGCCACGCCGGACGCGCCCGCCGATTCATCATTTTTGAGGCCGACGGTGCGACGCCGGCCAAAGAAGTAGGCCGGCTCGATCTCGATGCCCAGATGGCCATCCACGGTTACAGCAGCGATGCAGCGCATCCGCTGGACGGCATGGACGTGCTGATTACCGGCGGTGCCGGCGAGGGCTTCGTCCGCAACCTCGCCGCCCGTGGTGTTCTGGTGGTTGCCACACCGGAGAGCGATCCGCTAAAGGCGGTCGATGCGTTCTTCGCCGGCCGCGTGGTTTCGGCAAGCGACGGCTGCAATCACGATCACAGCGATCTCGGCGACGACGCTGACGATCACGCCGGCCATTCCTGCAACTGCCACGGTTGAAACAGCGACATGAACTCAGCGCAAGAACTCGCCGTTAACCCCGAGCAACCGGCATCACTGTACGAGAAGCACAAGAAGATTCAGGTGCGTTCCGTCACCGGCGTCTTTGCCAACTGGCGCTGGGCTCTGGTATGGATCACCCAGGCAATCTTCTACGGTCTTTGCTGGCTGCCGTGGAACGGCCGCCAGGCAGTTCTGTTCGATCTGGTCGAACGCAAGTTCTATATTTTCGGCCTGGTCTTCTGGCCACAGGACGTGATCTATCTCGCAGTCCTGCTGATCATCTCGGCCTACGCCTTGTTCCTCTTTACCGCAATCGGCGGTCGCCTGTTCTGTGGTTATGCCTGTCCACAGACCGTCTACACGGAAATCTTCATGTGGATAGAGGAGAAGATCGAAGGCGAGCGTAACGCCCGCATCAAGCTCGACCGGCAACCGATGAGCGCGCGCAAGCTGCGCATCAAGGCCAGCAAACACATCCTCTGGCTTGCCGTCGCCCTGTGGACCGGCTTCACGTTTACTGGCTACTTCACACCCATCCACGCCCAGGTCCACGACTTTATCGCCTTCGACCTCGGCCCCTGGCAGACCTTCTGGATCTTCTTCTACGCCTTCGCGACCTATGGCATGGCTGGGTTCCTGCGCGAACAGGTATGCAAATACATGTGCCCGTACGCGCGCTTCCAGAGCGTGATGTTCGACCAGGACACGTTGATTGTCACCTATGACACCAGCCGCGGCGAACCGCGTGCCACGCGTGGCAAGAACGAGGACTACAAGGCAGCCGGCAAGGGCGACTGCATCGACTGCAACATCTGCGTGCACGTCTGCCCCACTGGCATCGACATTCGCAATGGCTTGCAGTACGAATGCATCGGCTGCTCGGCCTGCATCGACGGCTGCGATCAAGTCATGGATAAGGTCGGCTATCCGCGCGGCTTGATCCGTTACTCGACCGAGAACGCGATGGAAAAGAACTTCGGCCGGGCCGAGGTCATCGCCCATCTGATCCGGCCGCGCATCATCCTGTACAGCGTCATCCTGCTGGTCATCACTCTGGTGGCCGCCTACAGCATCGCCGTGCGAACGCCGCTCAAGGTCGACGTCATCCGCGACCGGGGTGTGCTTGCCCGCGAAGTCGAGGGAGGACTGATCGAGAACGTCTATACGCTGAGAATCATGAACACCGACGAGGCGCCGCATCGGTATGCCGTGAACGTCTCCGGCGTGAACGGCATCGATCTCGCCGACGTCAGGGACGTTGAAGTGGCGTCGGCCAGTACGAAATCGCTGGTGCTATCCGCCCGCGTGCCGATGGACAACGGCGGCAAGGGCTCGTTGCCGATATTCTTCGACATCGGCGCCACCGACGACCCAGCCATTCATGTCAAGGAGAAAGCCGTCTTCATCATGCCCTGATTACTTTGGGGAGCCGGCGCCGCTGCGAGGCGCCGGCGGGCACGGCGTCACAGGGAATACATCGCCTGGAGGTAAAGGGACCGAGGCGCCTGCGGCAGGTCGTTGGCAATCTGGACCGGGAACAGACTGGGTTCGACCACCCGCCTGTTGAACAGGTTGCGGATGGAACCGGCAAACTCCCAGGCTGTTTTCGGGCGCGCGGTGCGCAGCGTCAGATCGACGGTCATATAGCCGGCCAGGTCCGGACGGGTATCCCCGAACGCGCGCTGGCGGACTCCTACCCAGTTCGCCTGCATGCTCGCCAGCAAGCCGCTCATGAAGCGCCAGTCGCCCCGCGCATAGACGTGGTCGTGCGGGTCGTAGCCGACGTCGGCATTGGTTGCCAGATCGGTCGACCGCTGGCGCGAATAGTTGGCCGTAAGGCGCAGTGTGCGGCTCGCAGCCCAGACCACCTCGAATTCGCCGCCCAGGCCCTTCTGGTCGCCGGTATTCTGGAACGTGGAAAACCCCGCTGGGCCGCTGGACCCGGACACGGCGCGAATGACGTCGCGCATGTGGTAGGCGAAGACATTGGCATTCAACTGCAAGTCTTGCCTGGCATGCCAGGAAATGGCGGCCTCGTGCGTCTGGTTGGTTTCCGGCCGCAGACCGGGATTGCCCTTGTTGACCGGATTGTTGACGCCGTACAGTTCGTTGAACGAGGGTGCCCGAAAGGCGCGCCCGGCAAGCAGCTTGACCGTCATGTTGAATCCCGCCTCCCAGACCAGTGCCAGGCGGGGATTGGTGGTGCCGCCGACATCCGAATAGCCATCGTGGCGCACCCCGGCGGTCAGGGTCAAATCGGGGGCGAAGTTCCACTCGTCCTGCACGTAAGCATAATCGACGAAGCGCCGGTGCGGCCGCATGAAGGGCTGGGTCGCCGAATAGTCGGAAACTGCCCCCATGTAGGTGTACGCGCCGGTCGCCTGGTTGATCAGATAGTTCTTGTAGGTGGCGGTCTTGTACATGTTCAAATCGTCGTGACCGCCGCCGAAACGCAAATTGTGGTGGGCAATGCCACTGTAGGTGGCGTAGCCGGAAAGCCGCAGCTGGCGCTCCCACTTGTTCGGGCCGCCGATCAGGCCGTTCGGAAAATTGGCGCCGGCTACCCGCGACCCGGGCGGCGATAGGACCAAGTTCCCTGGCACGGTGTCGATGTACTGCAAATAGGCAGCCGTGAAGCCGAGGCCCACACCCGGTCCCACATTCGCGTCTATCCATGAAACGTCAGTCGTGATGCGCTCGCTGCGCGCCGCGCTGGTCGGGTCGAGCGCGGAGCCAACGCCGGCGCCAAGGCCAACGTCGTCGCGCAGCTTGTAGCCGCCGCGCAGGCGCCATTTGTCGTAGCCGAGATCGAGACTGGCATCGGCGGCATCGCGGCCCAGGCTCACCGGGCCGGGCGCCAGCGAGGCGTGCGTTCCGGCTGCCTTGTCGCGCAAGGTCTGCGCATCGGCGGTGATGGTTTCCTTGGCACCGTCGGTGCTGCCCAGGCGCAGGTAGGCGGCAACGTTTCCCGGCCCCATCTTGCCGCCATGTTGCACCCAGGTGTCCCAGGTAGCGAACGAACCGGCGCGCAAGCCGAATTCGCTGCCGGGCGTATCGGCTGCCGTCTTGGTAATGACGTTGATCACCCCGGAATAAGCATCGGCGCCGTAGAGCGCCGAGCCCGGGCCGCGGATGATCTCGATGCGGGCGACATTTTCCAGCGGCAGGCCACCCCAGACGTTGCCCTTGTTGCCGACGAACATCAGGGTCATCGGAATGCCGTTTTGCAGCAGCAGGATGTGCGTGTTGTTGACGTCGAACATGCCGCGCATGACGTACCCGGGACTGTTGACGATCGAATTGCGCGCGACATGCATGCCGGGCACGGTTTCCATCACTTCATCAAGGTCTACCGCCCCCATGGCCTGGATGTCTTCGGCGGTGATGACCGTGGCGACGGCCGGCGCACGGCCCAGCGGTTGCATCGCGCCCGTGGCGATGCTGATCGTGCTCGCGTCGCCGTAGAGCTGCAGCAGTTGCTCCTCGGCTGTCTCCTGGCCGAAGGCCGCACTTGCGCAGGCCAGCATTACCACCCCAAAGGCCACCTCGGCCGGTAGTCCCACGATTGCGCTTCCCATGTCTGCCGGCCGCCAGGCGGCCCACGGCTGCGGCTAATGATAGCGCTCCGTGGCGCCCCCGGGGCAATTGCCGTGACCATACTTGCCGTGACCAGAGACCGATGGCCCGGCCATTCGCATCAAGGAGCAGGCCGTCTTCGCCCGGATCGCGCGGCGACCGTCGCGGTCGGGGCGACCGCCCCGCCGGCTGGCGCATAGGCCGTGAGAAAGGTCGCCACGGCGTCTTCGGCTGCCCGCGAGACCGCGATGGCCGAGGGAGGCGTCGCTTGTGCCGCCATCAGGCAACGTTCGACAATGTCGGCCTCAAGCAGAGCGCGGAATTGGCGTGCCGCAAGCAAGGGGTCGCCTTGGCGCAGTTGGCCTTCGTCCATCGCCCGACGGAGAATCGCCGCCAGCTCTCCCATGTAGCCGTCCATCTTCCGGTAGAACAGTTTGCCGATGCCTGAGCGCTCAGCCTCGGCGATCAGCAGCCGCTTGGATGCCAGCATGTCCGGACTGCACAGGTAGCGCAAGGCCGCTTTGCCCTTTTCGAGCAGCGCCGCCGGTAGCTCGCCCTTGATGCCCTGCAGACTGCTGAATATGCCGGTGAAATATCCGTCGTTAACGTAGGTCATGCACTCGACGAACAGTTCCTCCTTGGAGGGAAAGTAGCTGTAGACGGTTGCCTTGGAGCCGCCGGCCTCGGCGGTGATTTCGGACATGCTGGTGTTGGCAAAGCCCTTGCTCTTGAACAGCCCGTAGGCCGTGTCGAGGATGTGCTGTCGTTTCTGGTCGGTCTTGCGCATGTTGCCTTCCCTTCTGATCGAACACCCTGTCCACACGCTGCCGCTTCGCTTGCCAACGGACATGAGTCAGCCCGATAGGCTACACCGTACAGTACATCATCGGGGAAGTTTCGTGCCAGGCTAGTAATTGACCGAGACGGTCAAGGCACCAAATCGATCGCCCTTGTCTTGGCTTCGATACTCCTTGGTCCGCAAGACGTTGGTAAAGCTGATCCGAACAGATCGAATGTCGTAGACCAGACCGTATTGGATGTCGCCGACCCAGGGATCGCGTTTCACGCTGCGGCTGTCTTGAAAAGTATTGCCGTCGAGGAAAATGTTTCTCGCCACTGCTCGGCCTTCCAGGCCGACGAACAAGTACCATCCCGCGCCAGATCTCGGCGAGAATTCTCCGGAACCCAGGTTTGCCGGCTGAATGCGCGGGATGCCGAGATCGGTCGGCAATTGACTGCCAAAGCGGATTGCCGTCCCCCCGCTGCCGTAGGTGAAGACATTGCCGAGAGTCCCGCCAACGTAAGGCGTGACGTCGAATGAGAGGCTGCCGACACTGCCACGGACGACATTGCGCCAACTGCGCTGAGCGGACAACACAACCCCGGGCTCATTGTGTAACTGCGTGGACCAGCCCTGGGGTTGCGTGTTGCCCATCCACCGATGGGCAGTCTTTTGGCTGCTCTCTGCCAATGAAGCGGGGCCGACAATGCCCAACGTTACGGCAATGAGGTCGAACTGGCGATCGCTGTCCTTGCCAATGCCGAAGGTTCCGTAGAGCCAACCGGCGTAGGGACGATCAGTTGGTGGTGGGTTCGGATTGCCCGTATCTTTGGGCGTGAACATGCTTTGGCCGAACATATAGCCGTGACGCAACTCGCCCTCATCGGGAAGCCAAGGGACTAGTGTGGACATCTGTTGCGCCCATTTGGGCGCGGTGGTCCCTCGCGCGGCCACCCACATGACCCCGAGCCCGTTGGTGTAATGTCCGTCGCGTCGGGCAAAGATATCGTTCTCGACCATCACACTTAAGGCGCCACCTCGAGTGGCTTCTTCTGCGGCAACCGTTGCGCTAGTGGTCGTGACCAGCAGCAATGAAAAGAGAAGCGCCACTGCACGAGTGGTTGCGCGTGGCAGCCGGTTGTTTGCCTTGCTCATAGCGACTGCTCCTTTCAGGAATATCTGAGTCAGGTTAGGTGTCGGCGTCGCAGCATGGCGCGTAGGCCGCGAGAAAGGTCGCCACGGCGTCTTCGGCTGCCCGCGCGATGACGACGGCGGAAGGCGGCGCCGTCTGGACGCCCATCAGGCAGCGTTCGACGATGTCGGCCTCAAGAAGGGCGCGTAATTGGCGTGCCGCAAGCAACGGGTCGCCTTGGCGCAGTTGGCCTTCGTCCATGGCACGACGGAGAATCGCCGCCAACTCGCCCATATAGCCGTCCATCTTCCTGCAGAACAGTCTGCCGATGCCCGAGCGCTCGGCCTCGGCGATCAGCAGGCGCTTGGATGCCAGCATTTCCAGGCTGCACAACACCCGCAAGGCATATTTGACCGTATCGAGGAGCGCCACTTGTAGCTCACCTTCGAAGTCTTGCAGACCGCCGAATATGCCATCGATATACTGGTCGGAGATGTTGGTCATGCACTCGACGAACAGTTCCTCCTTGGAGGGGAAGTAGTTGTAGACGGTTGCCTTGGAACCGCCAGCCTCGGCGGTGATTTCGGACATGCTGGTGTTGGCGAAGCCCTGGCTTTGGAACAGCCGGTAGGCCGTATCAAGGATGTGCTGTCGCTTCTGGTCGGTCTTGCGCATGCTGCGTTCCCTTCTGATGGATCATCTGCTTCACCCGGTACAACTTCGCTTGACGGTGAATCTCAGCCAAGCGTACATACCGTACTGTACAGTCTCGCTGTTACCATGTCAACACGGCCAATACATCCATACATCCAGTGGCGACCACACTCTTAAAATATTTTTGCCCGTCTGTACCGCTCCGTACAGTTTTCTGTTGACAAGCTCTTTCCCCTGTCGTATAAACTGTACCGTACCGTACATCCTCAAGGAGCAACCATGTATGCCACCCCCCAGCTGTTCTCGGATCACGGCCGGCGCCATCGCTGGATCCTGCCGGCCGCGTGCCTGATGTGCTTTGCCGGCTGCGCGCAAATTCCTTCCCTCAACAAGTCCGTCGAGGCCAAGCACATCGAGCAACTCGCCAGTAGCGCTGCCTTCACCGCCCCGGCGGCCGCCTGGCCAGCCGATGGCTGGTGGCGCAGCTACGGCGATAAGCAACTCGATGGCCTCATCGACGAAGCCCTGCAGGATTCGCCGAATCTGGCGGTTGCCCAGGCACGGCTGCGCCAGGCCGGCGCCATGACCCAGGTGGCGGGCGCAACGCGCCTGCCCGAGGTGACCGGCAGCGCCTCGCTGAACGAAGCCAAGCAGAGCTACAACTACCTGATGCCGCGTCAGGCGCTGCCGAACGGCTGGAAAGACTATGGCCAGGCGACGCTGAATCTTTCCTGGGAACTGGATTTCTGGGGCAAGAACCGGTCGGCCCTGGCAGCGGCGATATCGGAGCAGCGGGCTGCAGAGGTCGAGGTGGCGCAAACCCGCCTGATCCTGTCGACCTCGGTGGCCTCGGCCTACGCCGAACTGCTCCATCTGTTCACCGTCCGGGATTCTGCCGCGGCAGCGCTGACCCTGCGCAGCAAAACGGTAGCGCTGTTCCGCCAACGTCACCAATTCGGTCTCGAGACCTTGGCCAGCGTACGTCAGGTCGAAGCGCGCCAGGCGGCCGCGGAAGGACAGCTGCTGGCTATTGACGAGCTCATCGCGTTGCAAAGGAACGGCATCGCGGCGCTGCTCGGCGCCGGACCAGACCGCGACCTCGCTATCGCCCGCCCGACCGTACGCTTTGCCGGCAGCGACGGCTTGCCGCCCAACCTGACTCTGGACCTCCTCGGCCGGCGGCCCGACATCGTCGCGGCGCGGCTGCGCACGGAAGCGGCTGCCAAGCGTATCGACCAACAGAAGGCCGGCTTCTATCCAAGCATCAACCTGTTGGCTTTCGTCGGCGTGCAGTCGCTGGGCATCGACAAACTCAGCAAGTCGGGATCCGACATCGGCAGCATCGGTCCGGCGATTTCGCTGCCCATTTTCAACACCGAACGCCTGCAGGGCCAATTGCGCGGTGCCCACGCCGACTACGACGTCGCTGTGTCCACCTACAACGCGACGCTGTCCTACGCCCTGCGCGAAGTGGCGGACGCGGCGACCAGCCGCAAGTCCCTCTACGGGGAACTCGCCGCCTCGCGCAGAACGGTGGCTGCCGCTGCGGAAGCCCATGCCATCGTCAGCAAGCGCTACCACGGCGAGTTGGCCACCTACCTCGACGTATTGACCGCCGAAGATGCGTTGATCTCTGCCCAACGCGCCCAGGCCGACATCGAAACCCGCGCATTGGCACTCGACATCGCCTTGGTGCGCGCCCTTGGCGGCGGCTTTGACAGCGCCGACAAGTCCAGCAGCACGCCCGCCATCGCCAACTGAACACGCAATCACAGGAGAAAGTCATGAACCAACCGATTGAAGCCTCGCTCTTGAACTCGAATGCAGCCAACGGCAACAAGCCGACGCGCCGCGCCGCCCTGTTCGCCCTGCTCGCCCTGATCGTGCTCGCGGCCGGAGGCGGCGGCTGGGCGTACTGGGAGCTGGTCGCTTCCCGCCACGTCTCCACCGATAACGCCTATACCGCCGCCGAAGTCGCCACGGTGACCGCCGAAGTCGAAGGGCCGGTCGCCGACGTACGCGTGGTCGACAGCCAGAAGGTCAGGCGCGGCGATATTCTGGTCGTGCTCGACGACACCGATGCCAAGCTGGCCTTGCGGCAGGCAGAGGCGGACCTGGCGCGCGCCCAGGCGCAGGTCGCATCGGC
>PMIF01000119.1 GCA_003157035.1 Rhodocyclaceae bacterium | reverse complement strand
GGCAAGGCCCTGGCACTGACGCGCAGTCAGTATGCTGCCGGCGTGGCCAACGGCGCCGACGTGGCCTTGGCCGAAACCCAACTGCAGTCCACCAGCGCCCAGACCATCGACCTGGGCATCCAGCGCGCCCAGCTCGAGCACGCCGTTGCCTTCCTGACCGGCAGAACGCCGGCCGAAGTGTCGATCGCGGCGCGACCTGCCGGGGCATTTGGCCTGGCACTACCCGAGATACCAGCCGGACTGCCATCGCAATTACTCGAGCGGCGGCCCGACATCGCTGCGGCTGAACGCCGCGCCGCCGCCGCCAACGCCAGCATCGGCGTCGCCCAGTCCGCCTACTTTCCCAACCTGCTGTTCAACGCGGCCGGCGGCTTCGCCAGCGGTGACCTCTCGCAGTGGCTCACCTCCCCGAGCCGCATCTGGTCTCTCGGCGCTGCGCTGGCGGCGACGCTCTTCGACGGCGGCGCCCGTCGGGCCCAGACCGACGCTGCCATGGCGGCCTACGATGGCGCCGTCGCCCAGTACAAACGAACGGTGCTGGCCGGCATGCAGGAAGTCGAGGACAACCTGGCTGCCCTGCGCGTCCTGGACCAGGAGCGCGCCGTCCAGGATGCGGCGGTAAGGTCCGCCGGCGTCGCGGCCCGCTCCAGCCTGGCCCAGTATCGTGCCGGCACGGCCACCTACCTGGCCGTGGTCACCACCCAGTCGATGTCGCTTGCCAACCAGCGCACGGCGGTGCAGCTGCTCGGCCGCCAGTTGGCCGCCAGCGCCGCCCTGGTCAAGGCCCTGGGCGGCGGCTGGAACGCCGCTGATTTGGCCGCTGGCGCGGTTGCCGCGGCACCGGTTCCGGCCGCCGCCCCGGCGGCAGTCAGCAACTGAAGACAGGAAGACGATCAGCCCATGAACCTCAAGCTTTCTCCTCCCGCCCTGCGTCGCGGCGCACTGATCCTGGCCGCTCTGGTGGTCGGCGGTTTCCTGCTGCGGGGCTTCTTCGAGTCGCCGCCAGCGGCCAAGGCGACGCCGGCCGTACCCGCCACCCTGGTGCAAGTGAAGCAGGAGGACGTGCCGAACTTCCTCATCGGCGTCGGCAGCGTCCAAGCCCTGGCCTCGGTGACGGTGAAGGCGCGTATCGACGGCCAACTGGAGCGCGTCGATTACGCCGAGGGTCAGGACGTCAAGACCGGCCAAGTGCTGGCCCAGCTTGATGCCCGCCCGGTGCGCGCCCAACTCGAGCAGGTTCAGGCGCAGAAGGCGCGGGACCAGGCTCAACTCGCTAACGCCCGTCTCGACCTGGATCGCTACAACCAGCTGATCAAGGAAGAGGCAACCTCCCAGCAGACCCTGGATACCCAGAAGGCCCTGGTAGCTCAGCTGCAGGCCGCCGTGCAGACCGACGAGGCACAGATCCACTTTGCCGAGGTCCAGCTCGGCTACGCCACCATCACGGCGCCCCTCTCCGGCCGCACCGGCGCCCGCCTGGTGGACCCGGGCAACATCGTGCACGCCAGCGACGCCAACGGCCTGGTGGTGATCAACCAGATCGATCCCATCTCCGTGGTCTTCACCCTGCCCGGCGACGCGGTGCAGGCCATCAACCGCGCCCAGAAAGACGGCCGGCGGCTCTCGGTGCTGGCCTATGCACGCGACGGCGAAGAACTGCTGGCCCGCGGCACCCTGGTGCTGGTGAACAACCAGATCGACGTGGCCAGCGGCACAGTCCAGCTCAAGGGCCGTTTCGCCAATCCACAGCACGTGCTGTGGCCGGGCCAGTACGTCAATGTCCGCCTGCAGCTCGGCGACCACACCCAGGCCCTGACGGTACCGGCGCCGGTGGTGCAGCGAAGCCAGGCCGGCACCTATGCCTACGTTATCAGCGGCGACGGCAAAGCGGAAATGCGGCCCATCGAGGTGCTGCAGATTCAGGACGGCAAAGCCGTCATCGCCAAGGGCCTGAAGGCCGGCGAGACTGTGGTCGTCGACGGCCAGTACAAGATCAAGCCCGGACTGCCGGTCGTCGCCGGGCCCACCGCGGCAGCGGCCGGGACTCCGCGATGAGCGTATCCGCCGCCTTCATCAAGCGGCCGATCGGCACGTCGCTGCTGGCCCTGGCCATCCTGCTGGTCGGCGCGGCCGTGTGGCCGTTGCTACCCGTGGCGCCGCTGCCCCAGGTCGACTTTCCTACCATCCAGGTATCGGCCGGCCTGCCCGGCGCCAACCCGGAAACCATGGCTGCCAGCGTCGCCCAGCCTCTGGAGCGCCAGTTCTCACTCATTTCCGGCCTGGCGCAGATGACCTCGACCAGCGCCCTGGGCACGACCCAGATTACCCTGCAGTTCGAGCTCAATCGCAATATCGACGCCGCCGCCCTCGACGTGCAATCGGCCATCAACGCGGCCAGTGGCCAACTGCCGACCAACCTGCCCGCCCCGCCAACATTTCGCAAGACCAACCCGGCCGATCAGGCCATTCTGGTGCTGGCAGTGCAGTCCGAGACCTTGCCCCTGACGCGGGTCAATGAGTATGCCGACACCATTCTGGCCCAGCAGATATCGCAGATCGATGGCGTTAGCGACGTCGGCATCGGCGGCGTGCAAAAGCCCGCGGTGCGCGTCCAGGTGGATCCGGCCCGCCTCGCTGCCATGGGCTTGAGCCTGGAGGAGGTGCGCGGCGTCATAGCCACCACCACGGTCAGCCAGCCCACCGGCAGTATCAACGGCCAACAGCAGAGCTTTGCCGTCTACACCAACGACCAGATTCTCAAGGCCGAGCCCTGGAACGACATGGTGCTGGCCTACCGCAGCGGCGCGCCGGTTCGGGTGCGCGACATCGGCGTCGCCGTCGAGGGGCCGGAGAACATCCTTACTGCCGGCTGGGCCTACGCTGGCGCCGCGGCGCCGGCGGACAACACTCTCGCCAACGGCCGCGGCATGATCCTGTTCGTGCATAAGCAGCCGGGCGCCAACGTCATCGAGACCGTGGACCGCATCAAGGCCGCGCTGCCATCTCTGCGGGCGGCCATTCCGCCGACAGTGACGATAAACACGCTGGTGGACCGGACCCAGAACATCCGCGCTTCGGTGCACGACGTCGAGATCACGCTGCTGATCACCATCGTCGCCGTCATCCTGGTCATCTTCGCCTTCCTGCTCAGCGTACCGGCCACCGTCATCCCCGGCCTGACGGTGCCGCTGGCGCTGCTGGGCACGGCGGCGGCCATGTACGTGCTGAATTACAGCCTCGACAACCTGTCGCTGATGGCCCTGACCATCGCCGTCGGCTTCGTTGTCGATGATGCCATAGTCATGCTGGAGAACATCTATCGCCATGTCGAGGCGGGCATGAAGCCCCTCGATGCCGCCTACAAGGGCGCCAGCGAGATCGGCTTCACCATCATCTCCATCTCGGTCTCGCTGGTGGCCGTCTTTATTCCCCTGCTGCTGATGGGGGGCATCGTCGGCCGTCTGTTTCGGGAATTCGCCGTCACCGTCACCATGACCATCGTCGTCTCGGTGGCGGTCTCCCTCACGCTGACGCCCATGTTGTGCTCGCGCTATCTCGCCGACGCGCACACCAGGCCCCACGGACGCCTGTACCGGCTGTTCGAGGACGGCTTCGCCGCCATGCTGGCGAGTTACAAGCGCGGCCTCGACTTTGTCCTTAAGCACGAATTCGCCACGCTTTGCGTCTTTCTTGCCACCCTGGCATTGAGCGTCGTCATGTTCGCCTTCAGTCCCAAGGGTTTCTTCCCCCAGCAGGACACCGGCACCATCTACGGCTTCGCCGAGACTGCCCAGGACGCGTCCTTCATGGCCATGCGGGAACGGATGAAGTCACTCGCCGAGGTCGTGCGCCAGGACCCGGACGTCACTGGCTTCGGTATGTTCGCCGGCAACAACACCGCCAATACCGGCGTCTTCTTCATCGCCTTGAAGCCCAAGAACGAAGGGCGTACCGCCACTGCCGACGAGGTGATCGGACGGCTGCGTCCGCAACTGGCGAAGGTGCAGGGCATCAACCTGTTCATGCAGGCGCCGCAGGACATCAACGTCGGCGGCCGGCTGTCGCGCACCCAGTATCAGTACACCATTACCGACACTGACCTGGCCGAGCTCAACAGCTGGGCCCCGCGGCTGCTCGACCGCCTGCGCAAGGTGCCGGAACTGGCCGACGTGGCCTCGGACCAGCAGAACGCCGCCGCCGCCGCAACCCTGACCATCGACCGGGCGCGGGCATCCAGCTTCGGTATCTCGCCGGCGCTGATCGATGCCACGCTCTACGACGCCATCGGCCAGCGCCAGGTGGCCCAGTTCTTCACCCAGACCAACAGTTACCGCGTGGTCCTTGAGGTGACACCGAAGCTGCAGCAGGACCCGGGGCTGTTCGACAAACTCTACGTCACTTCGCCGCTGACCGGCCAGCAAGTGCCGCTGTCGGCATTTGTCAAGGTGGACACCAGCAAGACCGCCTACCTGCTCATCAGCCATCAAGGCCAGTTCCCGGCGGTGACCATCTCCTTCAATGTGGCGCCCGGCGTGGCCCTGGGCGACGCCGTGGCGGCCATCGGCAAGGCGAAGGCCGAGATGGGCGTCCCGGCGACCCTGTCCGGCAGCTTCCAGGGCACGGCCAAGGCCTTTGGCGATTCCCTGGCGACTCAGCCCTACCTGATCGCCGCCGCCCTGGTGGCGGTGTACATCGTCCTCGGCCTGCTTTACGAGAGCTACATCCATCCCCTGACCATCTTGTCGACCCTGCCCTCAGCCGGGGTCGGGGCGCTGCTGATCCTGCGCCTGGGCGGCTACGATTTGAGCGTGATCGCACTGATTGGCATCATCTTGCTCATCGGCNNGTCAAGAAGAACGGCATCATGATGATCGACTTCGCCCTCAACGCTGAACGCGTGCAGGGCCTGACGGCCCACGAGGCCATCTACCAGGCCTGCCTGCTGCGCTTCCGGCCAATCATGATGACGACCATGTGTGCGCTGCTCTCCGGCTTGCCGCTAATGCTGGGCCACGGTGCCGGCTCCGAGCTGCGCCGGCCCCTGGGTTACGCCATGGTGGGTGGGCTGCTGGTCTCGCAAGCCATGACGCTGTTCACCACACCAGTGGTTTATCTTTACCTGGACCGCGCCCACGACTGGTACATGCGACGCAAGCAAGGGCGACTGGCACGCCGGGCGGCCGCTGGTACCGAACCATGAAGGTCCTGGTCGTCGAAGACGACTTGAAGATTGCCGACTACCTCGACAAAGGACTGACCGAGCAGGGCTGCAGCGTGGACCTGGCCGACGACGGCCACGACGGCCTGCACCTGGCGATGGAGGTGGACTACGACGTCATCGTCCTCGACCAGATGTTGCCCGGCCTCGACGGCCTGGCTTTGCTCAAGTCCCTGCGCGCCGTCAAGGACACGCCGGTNNGTGAAGCCCTTTTCGTTCCTGGAGTTGTTGGCGCGCCTACAGGCCCTCACCCGGCGCGACCGCCGCGGTCGCAAACAGGAGGCGACCGAACTGCAGGTGGGCGATCTGGTCATCGACCTGCTGGCGCGCAAGGCCTTTCGCGACGGCAGCCGCATCGATCTCACGGCCAAGGAGTTCGCCCTGCTCACCGTTTTGGCGCGCCACCAGGGCCAGATTCTCTCGAAGACCGTCATTGCCGAGATGGTCTGGGATGTGAACTTCGACACCAGCGCCAACGTCGTCGAGGTGGCCATCAAGCGCCTGCGCGCCAAGATTGACTCGCCGTTCAAGACTGGCCTGCTGCACACCGTGCGCGGCATGGGCTACGTCCTCGAGGAGCGGCCGGGGCCGTGAATGCCTTCCACTCCATTGCCGGCCGCCTGGCCGCCCTGTTCGCCCTGGCGGCGCTGCTGGTGCTCTCGCTCCTCGGCGTCACCCTCGACCGGGAACTGGCCAGCGTCCTGGAGCGGCAGCAGATCGAACAGCTGAACACCCGCTTCCAGGATATCGACTACGTGTTGAAGCGCCTGCGCGAGCCGGAGCAATGGGCGCGCATCCACGCCAAGCTTGACGCCGTGACGCCACCGGATCACAACACCCAATACTGGATCCTCAGCGACGATGCGCAGATTCGCTACGGCAACG
Organism: Rhodocyclaceae bacterium; assembly: GCA_003157035.1. Lineage (GTDB taxonomy): Bacteria > Pseudomonadota > Gammaproteobacteria > Burkholderiales > Rhodocyclaceae > Fen-999. The sequence goes on along the minus strand of PMIF01000119.1, from coordinate 23,606 downwards.
CATTGGCTGAAATCGTCGGCATCAGTCAGGGCACCAGCAGCATCGGCGAACTGCGCGTTGGCGGCCGGACCGAGCCCCTGCTCATGCGCAGCGCCTATTTCCCGGCTGACGAACGCCACGCTTCCTTCCGCTTCATCGTCGGTGTGGACTCGGAACCCTATGCCCGCAGCCGGCGCGCCTTCCGCTCGGTGATGGTGGCCAGCGTCTCCGGCGGCGTGCTGCTGGTGGCGCTCATCGGCTACCTGATCACCCAGTGGGGCCTGGGACCTTTGCAGCGGTTGTCGCGCGAAGCCCATACCCTGAGCCCGAGCCTGCTTTCCCAGCGTCTGCTAACGGCCCAGCTACCGACGGAACTGTCCGACTTGGCCGAGTCATTCAACGGTGCCCTCGACCGCCTGGAGGTGGCCTACCAACAGCTGGAAAGTTTCAACGCCGACGTGACCCATGAGCTGCGCACGCCGCTGACCCACCTGATTGGCAATACCCAGGTGGCCCTCTCCCGCGAGCGCAGCGTGCCCCAGCTGGTGGAGGTCCTGCAGTCCAACCTGGAGGACCTGGAAGGCCTGCGTGGCATCGTCAACGACATGCTGTTCCTGGCCCGCGCCAGCCTGGGTGAACGCCCCCACGAACTGCTACGCTGCTCCCTGGCGGCTGAGGTGGAGAAAGCCATCGACTTCCTCGATTTCCTCCTGGAGGAGGCTGGGGTGCACGTGCAAGTACAAGGTGACGCCCAGGCACCCATCGAGAGTTCCCTGTTCCGCCGCGCCGTGACCAACCTACTGGACAATGCCATCCATCATTCGCCGCCAGGAGCGGAGATCGTCGTTGAGCTGAGCGCCGGCGATGGTCAGGCACGCGTTTCGGTAGCCAACCCCGGTCCGGTAATTCCCGCCGAACACCTCGGGCGCCTATTCGACCGCTTCTACAAAGTCGACGCAGCGCGGACGAAAAACGGCGAAAGTCATGGACTCGGTTTGGCCATCGTCAAGGCGGTCGCGGCAATGCACTCCGGCGACGTATTCGCCGCCAGTTGCGACGGTGTCACGACCGTGGGATTCTCGGTCCTGAACGACGCGAAAGATTCAGCATAGACAAATGCCGGCCGCAGCCGATTGTGGCCATGCCACGCAGCAGGATTTGTCGGCGTCGGCCCATGGTCCGTAGAACCGCTCTGCATTTGGCCCGCCCGGCGAGACTCGAACTCACAACCCCCGGCTTAGAAGGCCGGTGCTCTATCCGGTTGAGCTACGGGCGGTGACCGATCGAGCAACGGGGGTGGCGTCACCTGGTCGGGGTGGAGGGATTCGAACCCCCGACATCCTGCTCCCAAAGCAGGCGCGCTACCGGGCTGCGCTACACCCCGAGAGGCGCGGATTCTACCGGGGCTGCGACTACTGGTCAATTAGTTCAATTAGGGGCTACGCGTGGAGAATCAGCTTGCAGCCGAACCCCGTTTCATTTATAAAGCTTCCTTTTCCGCGCACTGGTCGAATCACGAGCATGGCTGACGAACTCCTGCATAAACAGTTCCCGCCTTATGTCGCCAAGAAAGGCGAGGAATACATGAACGCGAAACAATTGAAGCATTTCCGCGGCATCCTGGAAGCGTTGAAAGGAGAACTGGTCGGCGACATCGAACGCACGGTGCAGACCATGCAGGATGAGGCAACGGTATTCGCCGACCCCAATGATCGCGCCAGTCAGGAATCCGATATCGCTCTGGAATTGCGCAACCGCGATCGCGAGCGCAAGCTGATCAAGAAGATCGAGGAATCGATCGCCCGCATCGACGCCGGCGAGTACGGTTACTGCGATAGTTGCGGCGTCGAGATCGGCTTGAAGCGACTCGAGGCTCGGCCGACCGCGACCCTGTGTATCGACTGCAAGGAACTCGAGGAACGGCGCGAGAAACAGATCGCCAAGTAGTCCGCTGCCTGGACACTGACAAAAAAAGGGCGCCGTAGCGCCCTTTTTCGTTGCCGCTGTTCCGGTCAGTCTGCGGCCGGTACCGGTGCCGGCGCGTCGGACAACAGCGCCTTCATCGACAGACGGATACGGCCCTTGTCGTCGGTCTCGATGACCTTGACCTTGACCACTTGGCCTTCCTTCAGGTAGTCGGCAACGGCATTCACCCGCTCGTTGGCGATCTGCGAAATGTGCAGCAGACCGTCCTTGCCAGGCAGTACCTGGATGATGGCACCGAAGTCGAGCAGTCGCAACACCGGACCTTCATAGACCTTGCCCACCTCGACTTCGGCGGTGATGTCTTCGATGCGCTTCTTGGCGACTTGAGCGGCGTCGGCGTTGACCGAAGCGATAGTCACAGTACCGTCGTCCTCGATGTCAATGACGCAGCCCGTCTCTTCGGTCAAGCCGCGGATCACCGCACCACCCTTGCCGATGACATCGCGAATTTTCTCGGGATTGATCTTGATGGTGATCATGCGCGGCGCGTAGGTCGACACTTCCTGGCGAGCACCGGACATCGACTCCTTCATGATGCCAAGGATGTGCAGGCGCGCTTCCTTGGCCTGCGCCAGCGCCACCTGCATGATTTCCTTGGTGATGCCCTGNNTCCTTGATCAGGCCCATGGCGATGCCGGCGACGTGCGCCTTCAGCGGCACGCCGGCATCCATCAGCGCCAGGGAGCCACCGCACACTGAAGCCATCGACGACGAGCCGTTAGACTCGGTGATCTCGGAAACGACGCGCATCGAATAGCCGAAGTCTTCCGAAGACGGCAGCACGGCGAGCAGCGCGCGCTTGGCCAGGCGGCCGTGGCCGATCTCGCGGCGCTTCGGCGAACCGACACGGCCGGTTTCGCCGGTGGCAAAGGGCGGCATGTTGTAGTGGAGCATGAAACGATCACGGTATTCGCCTTGCAGCGCATCGATGATCTGCTCGTCACGGCCAGTACCCAGCGTCGCCACCACCAGGGCTTGCGTCTCGCCACGGGTAAATAGTGCCGAGCCGTGCGTGCGCGGCAGAACGCCGCTACGAACGGAAATCGGCCGCACGGTACGGGTATCGCGGCCGTCAATGCGCGGCTCGCCATTGAGGATCTGGCTGCGGACGATATTGGCTTCCAGATCGAAGATCAGGTTGCCGACGTGAATCGCGTCGGGCGCATCGTCACCGACGCACAGCGTATCGGTCACTTTCCTCGCCACCTCGCGACACTTCTGCGTTCTGGCTTGCTTGCTGGTAATGCGATAAGCATCGCGCAACTCGGCTTCGGCCAGTTCATTCACCTTGGCAATCAGCGCCTCGTCCTTGGCTGGAGCTTGCCAGGTCCATTCGGGCTTGCCGGCGACTTCGACCAGTTCGTTGATCGCCTTGATCGCGACCTGCATTTGATCATGGCCGAAGACCACGGCGCCCAGCATCACTTCCTCCGACAGTTCCTTGGCCTCGGATTCGACCATCAACACGGCGCTCGTCGTACCGGCGACAACCAGGTTGAGTTGGCTCTCAGCCAGTTGGCTCATGCTCGGACACAGCACATACTGGCCGCCGACGTAGCCGACGCGGGCGGCACCGATCGGGCCATTGAACGGAATGCCGGAAATTGCCAATGCTGCCGAAGCACCAATCAATGCCGGAATATCCGGATCGATCTCAGGGTTGCTCGACAGGACGTGGATGATCACCTGGACTTCGTTGTAGAAGCCGTCCGGGAACAGCGGCCGAATCGGCCGGTCAATCAGGCGCGAGGTCAGCGTCTCCTTCTCGGAGGGACGGCCTTCGCGCTTGAAGAAGCCGCCCGGAATGCGGCCGGCAGCGTAGACCTTCTCAACGTAATCGACGGTCAGCGGAAAAAAATCTTGACCAGACTTGGCTTGATCCTTGGCAACCACGGTGGCCAGAATAACCGTGTCATCCATCGAGACCAGTACGGCGCCGGTGGCCTGGCGCGCCATCTCGCCGGTCTCCAGCGTCACGGTATGCGCGCCGTAGGCGAAGGTTTTCTTGATCGGTGTCAGCACAACAAATCCTTTCGGAATGGCAAAGCCGGCGCAACCCGCTGGGCGGCGCCGGAGCAATCGGGTTTGCCCAATGATCGGGCGGGCGTCATGGCTAAAGCCGCTTACTTGCGCAGGCCGAGACGTTCAATCAGCGCGCGGTAGCTGTCGGCATTCTTGCCCTTGAGATAATCAAGCAGCTTGCGGCGCTGGCTGACCATCTTGAGCAAACCCCGGCGCGAATGGTGGTCCTTGACGTGAGTCTTGAAGTGCCCCGTGAGATCGTTGATGCGGGCTGTCAGCAGAGCGATCTGGACTTCGGGGGACCCGGTGTCGCCAGCTGCGCGTTGGAAATCGGCCACGATCTTGGCCTTGTCTTGCGTTTGCAATGCCATTTGTTTTATCTCTCAAACACTGATTTAGGACATGGCGCCGCCCCGGTTTGATAGAGCCCTGCGCCAAGCACCGTTCCTAGCGAAACGAGGAGGCGGATTCTATCCGCGAACGCCCTATTCCGCAAGCCAAGTGGCGGAAACTTCAGGGATTCGTTGGCGATGAGGCGATGAGGCGGCGCGGACTCAGCCAACCGTCTGCCGACAACTCGCCAGTACCGAGAAAGCCGCCGCCGTCACCGTACAGGCGGTAGCGGGCACCGGCATCACCCAGCCAGGGCAAACTCTGCCCGTGCAGGATGCGAGCAGTTTCCGTTGCGTCCAGTTGCACGATCGGTAGCGCCGCGAGCAGCGTATCAGTGGCCAGCAGGCAGCGGTCGCGGCCATCGATGCTCATCTGTTCGACCTGCTCCAGACTGACCGCCTGGGCAACATCGAGACTGCCGATGGTCAGGCGTCGCAGTGCGGTCAAATGCGCGCCGCAGCCAAGTACTTCGCCAATATCGGCTGCCAGGGTGCGCACGTAGGTACCCTTGCTGCACGCGACATCGATTTCAGCAAACCCATCGCCAAAGGACAGCAGCTCGATGGTCCGGATGCAGACCTTGCGCGGCGCGCGTTCGACTTCAATGCCGGCACGAGCATATTCGTACAAGGGCTTGCCGTCTCGCTTGAGTGCCGAGTACATCGGTGGCACTTGTTCAATCTCGCCGACGAAGCGATCGATGACCAGCAACAGCTGTGACCGCTCGACGTTCGGTGGCCGGACCGCAATCACCTGGCCGTCGCAGTCGCCACTATCGGTGGCAATGCCAAACCGCAGCGTCGCCCGATAGCGCTTGTCGGCATCCAGCAACTCCGCGGCATACTTGGTTGCTTCACCGAAACAGAGGGGCAACAAACCCGTTGCAAACGGATCGAGTGTCCCCGTATGGCCGGCCTTCTCGGCATTGAACAGTCGCCGGGCTATTTGCAGTGCGGTATTCGAGCTGGCGCCGACAGGCTTGTCGAGCAGCAGAACCCCGTCGACGCGACGACGCGGCGGCCGGCGCGGTTTGTTCACTCGTGATGATCCGACTTGACGGCTGCGTCGATCAATTGGCTGAGACGGCTGCCGCGTTCGACCGAGGCATCGTAGATGAAATGAAGCTCGGGTATGGTGTGGATGCGAATGCGCCGGCCCAACTCGCGCCGCAGAAAACTCGCCGAGTGCTTGAGCCCGCTTTCGATCTCACGACGCTTTTCCTCATCGGCAAGCGAGGTGTAATAGACCTTGGCATGGGCGTAGTCGGCCGTCACCTCGACGTCCGTCAAGGTCACCAGCGACACCCGTGGATCCTTCAATTCCAGCCGAATGAGTTCGGAAAGCTCGCGATGGATCTGTTCCGACACCCGGCTGGAGCGGGAGAATTCCTTGCCCATTACAGCGTGCGGGCGACTTCCTGGATTTCGAAGACCTCCAGCTGATCGCCTTCCTGGATGTCATTGAAATTGCGCAGGCTCAAGCCGCACTCGAAGCCTTCCTTGACTTCTCGCGCGTCGTCCTTGAATCGCTTCAGCGAGTCCAATTCGCCGGTATGGACGACCACATGGTTGCGCAATACACGAACCTGCGCGTTGCGCTTGACGACACCGGACAACACCATGCAGCCGGCAACGGCACCGACTTTGGAGATGCGGAAGACCTGGCGGATCTCGACCACACCGAGGGTGCTTTCCTTCTTCTCCGGTGCCAACATGCCCGACATCGCCGCCTTCACTTCATCGACCGCATCGTAGATGATGTTGTAGTAGCGAATATCGATGCCGAAATGCTCGGCCGCCTTGCGCGCCCCAGCGTCAGCACGGGTGTTGAAGCCGATAATGACCGCCTTCGAGGCCTCGGCCAGGTTCACGTCGGATTCGGTGATGGCGCCGACCGCGCCATGGACAACGTTCACCTTGACCTCATCGGTCGACAGCTTGGTCAGCGCGTGCACCAGCGCTTCTTGCGACCCCTGCACGTCGGCCTTGATGATCAGCGCCAGTTGTTTGACCCCACCCTCTGCCATCTGGTCGAACATGTTCTCCAGCTTGGCTGCCTGCTGCTTGGCCAGACGAACATCGCGGAACTTGCCCTGGCGAAACAGCGCGATCTCGCGAACCTTGCGCTCGTCGGCAATCACCATCGCTTCGTCACCGGCTCCGGGCACATCCGACAGACCCTGAATCTCGACCGGAATCGACGGCCCCGCCTCGTCCACCGATCGACCGGCTTCGTCGAGCATGGCGCGCACGCGGCCAAACACATGGCCGGCAAGCAGTACGTCGCCACGCCGCAGCGTTCCCGACTGCACCAGCATGGTGGCAACCGGTCCCTTGCCCTTGTCCAGGCGCGCCTCAATGATCAGGCCCTTTGCCGGTACATCCTTGGGGGTGGTCAACTGGAGCACTTCAGCTTGCAACAGTACTTGTTCCAGCAACTCGTCGATGCCTTCTCCAGTCTTGGCAGAAACCGGTACGAAGGGCGAATCACCGCCATATTCCTCAGGCACCACGCCTTCGGCGACCAGTTCCTGGCGGACACGATCGACGTTGGCACCGGGCTTGTCGATCTTGTTCATTGCCACCACCAGCGGCACATGCGCCGCCTTGGCGTGGTGAATTGCCTCTTTCGTTTGCGGCATGACGCCGTCGTCGGCAGCAACCACCAAAATTACGATGTCAGTTGCCTTTGCGCCGCGGGCACGCATGGCGGTAAATGCCTCATGGCCCGGTGTGTCGAGGAAAGTGATAACACCACGCGGTGTCTCCACGTGATAGGCGCCGATATGCTGCGTGATGCCGCCGGCTTCGCCAGCGGCCACCTTGGCGCGGCGTATGTAATCGAGCAGCGAGGTCTTGCCGTGGTCGACGTGACCCATGACAGTGACAACCGGGGCGCGCGGCAATGACTCGACATCCCTGTGTTCACCGACGTCGGCGAGAAAGGCGTCCGGATCGTCGAGCTTGGCCGGGACAGCCTTGTGGCCCATTTCCTCGACGATGATCATCGCCGTCTCTTGGTCGAGATGCTGGTTGATGGTCACCATCATGCCCATCTTCATCAGAACCTTGATGACCTCTGCGGCCTTGATGGACATCTTGTGCGCCAAGTCGGCAACACTGATGGTTTCCGGAATATGCACTTCCCGAATGATCGCTTCGGCCGCCAGGGCCGGAGCCGCCAGGTCTTCCTGATGCCGACCACCGTGGCGGCCGCGCGGGCCGCCGCGCCAGCCGCTAGTGCCCGAGTCGCCGCGCGTCTTGATGCCGCGCTTCTTGGCACTCTCATCCTTCCAGTTGCTGCCGGTCTCCTTCTTCTTGGCCGGCTTCTTCACTTCTTCGCCTGGCTTGCCGGCTGGCTTGTGCAGGGTGCCGCTGACGCCGGCCCCTCCGACCTCGGCCTTCGCCTGTTCCGCCGCCTTCTGGGCAATTTCGGCCTGTTGCTGGGTCAACCGAGCCTCGGCTTCCGCCTTGGCACGAGCTTCGCGCTCTTGCCTTTCCTTCAGTTCGGCGGCCTGTAGTGCCGCCAACTCTGCTTGGCGGCGAGCCTCGGCCTCGCGCAAAGCCGACTGTTCCCGGTCGACAACTGGCGGAGCCACTGTCGCTACTGGTTCCGCAGGTACTTCAGCGGCGGCCTCGGCGGCGATTTCCGCGGGATCGCGTTTGATGAAGACACGCTTCTTGCGCACCTCAACCTGGATGGTCCGCGCCTTGCCGGACGAATCGGCGGACTTGATTTCCGAAGTCTGCTTGCGGGTTAGCGTGATCTTGGCCTTCAGCGCCGTCTCGCCGTGGGCCTTGCGTAGGTAATCGAGCAATCGTGTCTTGTCCTGCTCGGTCAACAAGTCACCGCTCGCCTGTTTTAGAACGCCCGCCTTCGCCAACTGCTCGAGCAGCGCCGTCGCCGGCAACTTCAGCTCGCTGGCAAATTGGGCAACATTCATCTGTGCCATATGGCCCCTCCCATCACTGCTCTGCCGCGAACCAGTGGGCGCGGGCCGTTGTTATGAGTGCTTTCGCGGCATCGTCTTCGATACCTGTCATTTCGATCAACTCGTCTACCGCCAGATCAGCGAGATCATCGCGGGTACAAACGCCGTGACGCGCCAGCTTGGCGGCCAGGGACTTGCTCATGCCATCGAGTGCCAACAGGTCGTCTTGGACCTTTTCCAGCTGTTCTTCATCGACGATCGCTTCCGTGAGCAGGACATTGCGTGATCGCTCACGCAACTCATTGACGGTTGCTTCGTCGAAGGCGTCGATTTCCAACATCTCGGCCAGGGGCACATAGGCGACTTCTTCCAGGGTCGAGAAGCCTTCCTGGATCAGGATATCGGCCACTTCCTCGTCGACATCGAGCCGCGCTATGAACAACTGGCGGATGGTCGAGGTCTCGGCCTGCTGCTTCTTCTGCGATTCCTCGACGGTCATCAGGTTGATCGTCCAGCCGGTGAGTTCGGACGCCAAGCGCACGTTCTGACCGGAACGACCGATAGCGATGGCCAGGTTGTTTTCGTCGACGACAACATCCATGGCGTGCTTCTCTTCGTCGACGACGATCGAGCTGACTTCGGCCGGCGCCAAAGCACCGATTACGAACTGAGCTGGGTCGGCGGACCAGAGGACGATATCGACGCGCTCGCCAGCCAACTCGTTGGTGACCGCCGTCACCCGTGAACCGCGCATGCCGACGCAGGTGCCGATCGGATCGACGCGCTGGTCGTTCGACTTGACCGCGATCTTGGCCCGCACGCCAGGATCGCGCGCCGCCGACCTGATCTCGAGCAGACCGTCCTCGATTTCAGGAACCTCGAGCTCGAACAACTTCATGATGAATTCCGGCGCGGTTCGCGACAGGATCAGTTGCGGGCCGCGCGCAGCCCGATCGATCTTGCGCAGCCAGGCACGAACGCGATCGCCAGGACGCAGATTCTCCTTCGGGATCATCTGATCCCGCGGCAGGACAGCTTCAACTCTGCCGGCCTCGATGATCGCATTGCCCTTTTCCAAACGCTTTACAGTACCGGTGACCAAATGTTCCTTGCGCTCAAGGAAATCATTGAGCACCTGCTCCCGCTCAGCGTCACGAATCTTCTGCAAAATGACCTGCTTGGCCGCCTGGGCACCGATGCGGCCGAAGTCGATCGGCTCGAGCGTCTCCTCGACGTAATCGCCAAGGAGAACGTCGGCAAGCTGCGTTTGCGCATCGGACAGGCCAACCTGCTGCTCGGGTAACTCAAGCTCTTCGTCCGGCACCACCAGCCAGCGACGAAACGATTCAAAGCTGCCGGTATTGCGATCGACTTCCACCCGCACGTCGGCTTCGTCGTGAACGCGTTTCTTGGTCGCCGACGCCAAAGCCGACTCCAGCGCCGCAAAGACGGTGTCCTTGCCTACATTCTTTTCCCGCGCCAACGCATCAACCAACATCAGCAATTCACGACTCATTCCAAGTCCTCCAACAATCCGCTTTAGAACTTCGGCACTAGGCGCGCCTTCTCAATGCCGTCGACAGGGAACTCCCGCTCCTCGCCCTCGATCGCAACCACCACATGCTGCTCACGCAAGCCGACGATACGGCCGGCAAAATTCCTTTGGTTGCCGATGGCCAGCCGCAGCTTGAACTGGACATCCTGACCAGCGAAGCGTTGCCAATCGCCGATCTTCCTCAGCACGCGGTCCATGCCGGGCGAAGAAACCTCCAGCCGGTCGTAGTCCACATTCTCGACCGTCAACAAGCGGCTCAGATGATTGCTGACTGCAGTGCAATCGTCGATACCGATGCCGGCCTGCCCATCGGGCTTATCGACGAAAACACGCAACAACCGACCACGCGGACTTGTCTCGAAGTCAACGAGTTCGTATCCCAGCCCAACCACTGCTTGTTCGATCAGCTCAACCAGTTGCATCCGGCACCACAAATAAAAAATGGGCAATGCTGCCCATTCCCACCCGCACGCGACCGACCAACGGTTCAGCCGCTACGGCATCCAGAAAATCCAGTCAATTATAACCAGTCGAAGGCTCGCCTGGCAATCAGGTTGCGGATTTTTCTCGTTTTTTCGTGCCACCAGCATCAAGCGAGTGCTCCAGCATCTGCACTTCCTTGGCATCGAGTTCACGCCACTGCCCGCGTTTGAGCCCCGACGGCAAGACGACCGGGCCATAGCGCACTCGCATCAAGCGGCTCACGGTCAAACCAACTGCTTCGAACATCCGCCGCACTTCCCGGTTACGTCCCTCGGCCAGCGTGACGTTGTACCAATGATTTGCCCCTTCGCCACCGACGTCATCAAAACGGTTGAAGCGCGCAATGCCATCTTCGAGTTCGATCCCTTGTTGCAGGCGCGTCAAAGCTTCTGCTTCGGGCTGGCCAAGAACGCGTACCGCATATTCGCGTTCAAGGCCATAGCGTGGATGCATCAGATGGTTGGCCAGCTCGCCACTGCTGGAAAACAGCATCAGGCCACAGGAATTGAAATCCAGGCGGCCGATGGCGATCCAGCGTCCGTTGTGGATACGGGGCAGTTTTTCGAAAACCGTCGGCCGGCCTTCCGGATCGTCGCGGGAGACGATTTCCCCTTCCGGCTTGTGGTAGAGCAAGACGCGCGGCAAGCGGGTCCCGCCAGCCTTCAATTGCACCAACCGTCCGTCGACGCGAACCCGATCGACAGCACCAACCCGCTGGCCGACGTGAGCGGGCTCACCATTGACACTGACTCGACCTTCGGCGATCCAGGCCTCAATCTCTCGCCGCGATCCCTTGCCGGAATCAGCGAGCGCCTTTTGCAGTTTGATGGTTGGCGCCTCAACGGTCGGCCGCGCCGACTGTCGAGGAATTGCCGCGTGTGCGGATCCAGCCTCGCTCTTGGGCTTGGCTGGCGCCCGCAGCGGACTATTCTTCCGCTTCGGGCTGCTCGAGTGGGGCGTTTTCGAGCGCTGAGAATTCCGTGATTGGTTCTGCAAGGTCCATCACCCGTTCAATTTCGGTCAACGGCGGCAGTTCAGACAAGCTGCGCAAACCGAGATCATCAAGAAACTTCTTTGTCGTGGCATAGAGTGCCGGCCGTCCGGGCGCATCGCGATGCCCGACGACATCGATCCAGCCCCGGCCTTCCAGCGTCTTCAGCACGTTCGGTGAAACGGCCACGCCGCGGATATCTTCAATGTCGCCGCGGCTGACCGGTTGCCGATAGGCAACAATGGCCAGGGTCTCCATCGCGGCCCGCGAATACCTCGGCGGCTTTTCGTTCTTCAGTCGATCGATGAAGCCCTGATACTGCGGCCGGGTCTGGAACCGCCAACCGGAGGCGAGCTGGATCAATTCCACGCCACGGTTGGCCCAGTCGCGGCGCAGATCGTCGAGCAGTGTACGCCAAGTGTCGTCGTCNNTTGTAGAGCTGGATCATCGCTATCGGTCAATTTGACGTAGATGGGAGCCAGGGCTTCGCTTTGGGTAATCTCGACCAACCTCTCGCGTGCCAGTTCAAGGATGGCGAGGAAACTGACGACCAGACTGGCCGTGCCGGCGGCAATCTCAAACAAGTCCTCGAATACGACGTAGCCATGGCCATGCAGCCGGCGCAAAATTGCGCCCATGTATTCGCGCACCGAAAGTTCCTCGCGCTGAACCCGATGGTGCGCCTTGACCCGTGCCTGCTTCATCAGGGATAGCCAGGTCACTTGCAGGTCGTGCATGGAGACCTCGGGCAAGCGTTCGGCCGCTTGGTCGGCAATCCAGACACTGACCCATTGGTAATCCCGGGTGGCACGCGGCAATTCGTCGAGCTTGGCTGCTGCCGCTTTCATTCTCTCGTACTCCAACAACCGCCGAACCAGTTCGGCGCGCGGATCCTCCGGCTCGCCGGTCTCCGGCCGCGGCGGCCTGGGCAGCAGCATTCTCGACTTGATCTCCAACAGCATTGCCGCCATCAGCAAATACTCCGCCGCCAGTTCGAGGTTGCTTTTTCGCATCGCCTCGACGTACGTCAGGTATTGCATGGTCAGCGGCGCCATCGGGATATCGATGATGTTGATGTTCGCCTTGCGAATGAGATAGAGAAGCAAATCCAGCGGCCCTTCAAAGGCATCCAGATAGATTTCCAGGGCGTCGGGCGGGATGTAGAGATCGCGCGGCATCGTGACCATCACCTCGCCATACACCTTTGGCTGATGGGATGTCTCGACGCGGGCGGCAGCCTCGGTCATGCGTAGTTGAGACCCATGGCTTCGCGCACGTCGCGCAGTGTTTCCTGGGCCAGTTTGCGTGCTTTCTCGCAACCTTCGGCGATGATGTTCCTCACCAACTGCGGATCTTCTTCGTACAGGCGAGCTCGTTCGCGCATCGGCTCCTGCTCCTTCAGCACGCCCTCAATAACAGGCTGCTTGCACTCCAGGCAGCCAAAACGCGCGCTGCGGCAGCCTTCCTGAACCCACGCCCTGACGTCGTCGCTGGAATAGATTTGGTGGAATTGCCAGACCGGGCACTTGTCGGGATCGCCGGGATCGTCGCGGCGCACGCGCGCCGGATCAGTCTGCATGGTGCGAATCTTCTTGCGGATCGAATCGGCGTCCTCACGCAAGGTAATCGCGTTGCCGTAGGACTTGGACATCTTCTGCCCATCCAATCCGGGCATTTTCGAATTGCTGGTGAGCAACGCCGCGGGTTCGACGAGAATTACCTTGCCGCCGCCGTCAAGATAGCCGAACAGGCGTTCTAGGTCGCCATGCGACAAGTTCTGCGCTTCGTCGAGAAGCGCGCGCGCCTGCTCCAGGGCATCCTGTTCGCCCTTCTCCTGGAATCGCGTCCGTAGCTCCTGATACAGCTTTGCCCGTTTGCTGCCGAGCTTGCGCACAGACTCCTTGGCCTTTTCCTCGAAGCCCGGTTCGCGGCCATACATGTGATTGAAGCGCCGTGCCAATTCGCGGGTGAACTCGAGATGTGGCACCTGGTCCTCGCCCACCGGCACCTTGTCGGCCCGATAAATCAGGATGTCGGCGCTCATCAACAGCGGATAGCCGAGAAATCCATAGGTGGTCAGATCCTTGTGCGTCAGCTTTTCCTGCTGATCCTTGTAGGTCGGTACCCGTTCCAACCAGCCCAATGGCGTCATCATCGACATCAGCAAATGCAGTTCGGCATGTTCGGGCACGCGCGACTGGATGAACAACGTCGCCTGCGACGGATCGACCCCGGCAGCGAGCCAGTCGACAACCATGTCCCAGGAATTCTGGGCGATACCCTCCGGCTCATCGTAGGCGGTCGTCAGCGCATGCCAGTCGGCGACAAAGAACAAGCACGGGTATTCGTGTTGCAACTTGATCCAGTTGGCCAGCACGCCATGGTAGTGACCAAGGTGAAGGCGGCCAGTCGGCCTCATCCCAGAGAGAATTCTTTCGGCGTACATATATGGCGTTAAATCCCGAACATGATTTTGATCAGCAGCATCGTCAGCCCCATCAGCGGTCCGAGAATGCGTTCCAGAATCCCAGTAAACAACAGGGCAAGCAAGATGACCAGCCCGTATGGCTCGATGTGGGAGAATTTCCAGGCAGCGCGCGGCGGCAACAGGCTGACGGCAATTCGACCGCCATCGAGCGGCGGCAAAGGCAACAGATTGAGCAACATCAGCGTGACGTTGATGCCGATGCCGACCCTGGCCATTTCCTGCATGGCCTGGGCAAACATGAACTCAGGCGTAGCGATGACGATTTTCAGCACCAGCGCCCAGGCGAGGGCCATGAGCAGGTTGGCCGCGGGGCCTGCCGCTGCAACCCAGAACATGTCGCTCTTCGGGTGACGCAAGCGACCGAAATCGACAGGCACAGGCTTTGCCCAGCCAAACAAGAAGCTGCCCGCCGAAATCAACAGGATCAGACCCGGAACGATGATCGTACCGACGAGGTCGACGTGGCGGAGCGGATTCAGGCTGACGCGGCCCTGTTGCCAGGCCGTCAAATCGCCGAAATGGCGAGCCACATAGCCATGGGCCGCCTCATGCAGCGTGATGGCGAAAATGACCGGCAGGGCGGATATCGCCAGCGTCTGGATAGGATTCATGGGCGCGGCGGATTCTACTCCAAGGCGAACGGCGCCAGACTACCGCGGCCGGCGCGAACCAGTTCCGGCGCACCGCCGACCAGATTGACCACTGTCGTTGCCTGCGCCCCGCACGGCCCGCAATCGATGATCAGGTCCAGCAGTTTGCCAAGGCGCAGATCGATCTGCTCCGCGTCGGAAAGCGGCTTCTCATCGCCGGGCAGCAGCAGGGTCGACGTCAGCAAGGGTTGATCAAGTTCGTCGAGCAAGGCCAGCACCAGACGATGGTCAGGCACCCGCAAGCCGATGGTCTTGCGTTTCGGATGCAAGACTCTTCGCGGCAGCTCGCGCGTACCCTCGAGGATGAAGGTATAAGGGCCCGGTGTCGTCGCCTTCAACAGCCGGTATTGGGCGTTGTCGACACGCGCGTAGATGGCGATCTCCGACAGGTCGCGACACATGAGCGTGAAATGATGGCGGTCGTCGACGCCGCGAATGCGGCGAATGCGTTCGAGCAGCCCCGCATCCCCCAAGTGGCCGCCCAGGGCATACGCAGAATCGGTCGGAAATGCCGCCAATCCCCCTTCCCGGATAATGTCTGCCGCTTGCCGGACCAAGCGCGACTGGGGATCTTTCGGATGGATTTCGATCAGCTCGGCCATCTAGCGCAGCCTCGTCCAAACGGGCGTCAAGTCTTCCGGCAAATCAGCCAGACGTCCCAAGTCCACCCGGCTTTCACCAGGACCATGAAAATCCGATCCCCGCGAAGCCAGAAAACCGTAATGCCGGGCGACGCGAGCGCATTCGCGAACCTCATCGTCGGTCGGCGAACCCGACACGACCTCTATGCCGACCCCGCCCAGATCCTTGAAGCGCTCGTAGAGGTGGGCCAATTCTGCTCTTGTCAGCCGATAGCGCCCGGGATGGGCAATGACCGCCAGACCGCCGGCCCCATTTATCCACGACAACGCGTCCTCCAGCGTCGCCCATGGATGGGAGACATAGCCTGGCTTACCCTTGGCCAACCACCAGTCGAAAACCGACGTCACGTCCTTGGCGTGGCGAAGTTCGACTATATAGCGGGCAAAATGGGCGCGAGAAATCAGCGCCGGATTACCCGCGTACCTGAGCGCTCCTTCGTAGGCACCGTGGATGCCGACCTTTTCGAGTTCTGCGGCGATATGCTGGGCACGGCTATCCCGTCCCGCACGCACGTTCACCACGCCATCGACCAGTGACGCAAACGCCTCGTCGAACCCGAGGCCAATAATGTGCACGGTCTGGTCATCGCCCCAGGAGACGGAAATCTCGACGCCGTTGGTGAACTCCAAGCCGATCCTGGCCGCTTCCGCCCTTGCTGCCGACAAGCCATCGAGCTCGTCGTGGTCGGTGAGCGAAAGCAATTCGACGCCGTTTTCCCCGGCGCGCCGGACCAGCTCGGCAGGCGTCAACAGGCCGTCCGAGACGGTGGAGTGGCAATGAAGGTCGGCTTTCAGTGGTTTCATCCGGGGATTTTATCAAAGACCCTTGTCGCGCCCACTTGGGGTGGGCATAATCCTGCCATCGTCGGGAGAGAGCCGTTGGAAAACCCAACTGCCGCCGAAGGCGCAACCGCCCGGGAACCGCTCAGGCAAAAGGGCCGACGACGCAGGACAAATCTGGAGAGCGGCTGGCAGGACCAGCCCACCGACGGGGAAAATCTCTCAGGTGCAAGGACAGATGGGCGAAGATCGCAAGGTCTTCGCCCTTTTTGTTTTTCTTGAAATCACATGAGGAATGGCTCTCAAGTCATTGAATAATGCCAAAAAGAACTCCACTTTACGATGCCCACGTTGCCGCCGGCGCGAAGATGGTCGACTTTGCCGGCTGGGACATGCCGATCCACTACGGTTCGCAGCTTGAAGAGCACCACAAGGTCCGGCGTGATGCTGGCATGTTCGACGTTTCACACATGCGTGCGGTTGACATCACGGGCAGCGACGCCCAAGCGTGGCTGCGCAGACTGGTCGCCAATGACGTCGCCAAGCTGAACTTGCCGGGCAAGGCGCTCTACTCGTGCATGTTGAATGCCGAAGGCGGCGTCATCGACGATTTGATCATCTATTTCTTCTCGCCCAACCGCTACCGCATCGTCGTCAATGCCGGTACTGCCGACAAGGATCTGGCCTGGATGCGCAAGCAGACCGATGGCTTCGCGGTCACCATTGTCGATCGACCGGAACTTGCAATGATCGCCCTCCAGGGACCAAATGCGCGTGCCAAGTTCTGGGCTGCCTTCCCTGAAGCAAAGCCAGCAAGCGACCCCCTGATCGTCTTCCAGGCTGCCCAGTGGAACGACTGGTTGATCGCTCGCACCGGCTACACGGGCGAGGATGGCTTCGAGCTGACGCTGCCGGCCGCCGACGCCCCCGCCACCTGGAACAGACTGCTGGCCGCCGGCATCGCACCGATCGGCCTGGGTGCTCGCGACACATTGCGCCTGGAAGCCGGCATGAATCTCTACGGCTCGGACATGGACGAAACGACCCTGCCGACCGAGTCCGGCCTGACCTGGACCCTCGACCTCAAGGATGCCGGCCGCGACTTCATCGGCAAAGCGGCTTTGGCGGCACACCCCCCGCAAAGGCAACTAGTCGGACTGCTGCTTGAGGATCGCGGGGTGCTGAGATCGCATCAACATGTATTTACAAAACAAGGTGATGGAGATATAACCTCAGGTAGTTTCTCACCTACTTTGCAGCGTTCCATCGCGCTCGCCCGCGTACCGCCAGGCGTCAATATCGGCGATGAAGTTGCAGTGGAAATCCGCGGCAAGCGGCTCAAGGCCCGTGTCGTCAAAGCCAATTTCGCCCGTCACGGCAAAGCGTTGATCTAGGAGAATCAAGATGAGCATTCCGAGCACCCTCAAGTACACCAAGTCCCACGAATGGGTAAAACTCGAAGCCGACGGCAGCGTTACCGTCGGCATCACCGACCACGCCCAGGAAGCATTGGGGGACATCGTCTTTCTCGAGTTGCCGGATACTGGCCGTACGGTCAAAGCCGGCGAAGAATGCGCGGTGGTCGAGTCGGTCAAGGCCGCCTCCGACATTTATGCGCCCGTTTCGGGTCAGGTCGTCGCCAGGAACGAAGCCGCCGTCGATACACCGGAGTCCGTGAATCAGGACGCCTACAGCGCCTGGCTGTTCAAGCTGAAGCCAAGCGATCCGGGGGAACTAGCGGCCTTGCTCGATGCCGCTGGCTACGCTGCGGTCGCCGACGAACACTGAGCCCGCGCCATGGCACCCGCCCCTGCTCTGCAAGCGCTTGAACAGCGCGATGAGTTCATCGCCCGACATCTTGGCCATGAAAGCCACGAACTGGCTGCAATGCTCGCCGCGATTGGAACTTCGAGTCTCGACACGCTGATCGACGAGACGATTCCGGCATCGATACGCCTGGCGGCGCCGCTGAATCTGCCCGGGCCGATGCGCGAGCACCTGGCACTGGCGAAGTTGAAGCGGATCGCTGGCCGCAACCGCGTGGACAAGTCGCTGATCGGCATGGGCTACCACGAAACGCTGTTGCCGAACGTCATCTTGCGCAACGTCCTGGAGAACCCCGGCTGGTACACCGCCTACACGCCTTATCAAGCGGAGATTGCCCAGGGACGCCTGGAAGCCTTGCTGAATTTCCAGCAGATGATCATCGATCTGACCGGACTGCCGCTGGCAAACGCCTCGCTGCTCGACGAAGCAACCGCGGCCGCCGAAGCCATGACCATGGCGCGACGTATCTCCAGGGCGGCTGCAGACAAGTTCTTCGTCGACGAGGACTGTTTCCCGCAGACCATCGATGTCGTGAAGACCAGGGCGAGCTTCTTCGGCTACGAACTGGTATTCGGCAAGGCTGACGAGGCAGCGCGACATGAAGTGTTCGGCGCATTGCTGCAGTATCCCAACGACAGCGGCGAATGCATCGACCTGACCAATATCATCAGCACCTTGCACGACCGCCAGGCCGTAGTCGCCGTCGCCACCGACCCCATGGCGCTGGTCCTGCTCAAGTCTCCAGGCAGCATGGGAGCGGACATTGCCTTGGGCTCCTCGCAGCGCTTCGGCATCCCCATGGGATTCGGCGGACCGCATGCCGCCTTCTTCGCCTGCAAGGACGAACATAAGCGCCAGGTACCGGGCCGTATCATCGGTGTCTCCATTGATGCCCGAAGCCGACGCGCGCTGCGCATGGCCTTGCAAACGCGCGAGCAGCACATCCGCCGAGAAAAGGCCAACTCCAACATCTGTACGTCGCAGGTCCTGCTGGCCAACATGGCCGGCATGTATGCCATTTACCATGGTCCGCAAGGGTTACGCACCATTGCCAACCGCATCCACCGGCTGACCTGCATCCTGGCCGAGGGCTTGCGTCAAGCAGGTATCGGTCTATTCACCAGGCGCTATTTCGATACCCTACGGATTGCTGCCGCGATAGATATCCCCGGTTACAACCAGCGTTTGGTAACTGCCGAAGAGCGTGGCATAACGATCGGCGAGAAAACCACGGGCGACGACATCGCCAACATTCTGAGCGCCTTGACCGGCACGGCGCCCGATATCGAGGCTCTCGACCGCGTTGTTGCCGGGCGCAGTCCGATCGCCGATCTGTTGCGCGATGACGAAATCCTCGCCCATCCCGTATTCAATCGCTATCACACCGAACACGAGATGCTGCGCTACTTGAAGAAGCTGCAGAACCGCGACCTGGCCATGGATCACGCCATGATCTCCCTGGGATCATGCACCATGAAGCTCAACGCGACGGCGGAGATGATTCCCATCACCTGGCCGGAGTTCAGCGACCTGCATCCGTTCGCGCCCCCCGAGCAGACGACAGGCAGCCTGGAACTGATCAATTCCTTGGCCGAGTACCTGCAGGCGATCACCGGCTTCGACGCCATCTGCATGCAGCCAAACTCGGGCGCTCAGGGCGAGTACGCCGGCCTCGTCACCATACGCCGCTACCAGGCTGCGTCGGGCGAGGGGCAGCGCAATATCTGCCTGATTCCGAAGTCGGCGCATGGCACCAATCCGGCCACGGCACACATGTGCGGGCTGCAAGTACTGGTTGTCGATTGCGACGACAAGGGCAACATCGACGTCGACGATCTGCGCGCCAAGGCTCAGTTGCACGCCGCCGACCTTTCCTGCCTGATGATCACCTACCCATCTACCCACGGCGTGTTCGAAGAGGCGGTCAAGGAAATCTGCGCCATCGTCCACGCTGCAGGCGGCCAAGTCTATATGGACGGTGCCAATCTCAACGCCCAGGTCGGATTGACTTCGCCCGCCGCCATCGGCGCCGACGTCTCCCACATGAACCTGCACAAGACCTTCGCCATTCCGCACGGCGGCGGTGGCCCAGGCATGGGCCCGATCGGCCTCAAGGCCCACTTGGCACCGTTCGCGCCGAACCACGTGGTCAGAACTGTTGCTGGGGCGAATGGCGGCCAAGGGGCCGTCTCGGCGGCCCCTTGGGGTTCGGCCGGCATCCTGCCGATCTCCTGGATGTATATCGCCATGATGGGCGGCGAAGGCTTGGCGCAAGCAACCCGCACGGCGATCCTCAATGCCAACTACGTGGCGAGCTCTTTGCAGGCCCACTATCCGGTGCTCTACACCGGTAGCCGGGGCCGGGTCGCTCACGAATGCATTCTCGATATCCGCGCCATCAAAGCCGCGACTGGCATTGCCGAAATCGATATCGCCAAGCGGCTCATGGACTACGGTTTCCACGCCCCTACCGTCAGCTTTCCTGTTGCCGGCACACTCATGGTGGAGCCCACCGAATCCGAATCCAAGGCCGAACTGGATCGTTTCATCGAAGCCATGGTGGCCATACGCGACGAGATTCGACAGGTCGAGCGTGGCGCCTGGCCGGTGGATAACAATCCGTTGAAGCGGGCCCCGCATACCGCCGCCGACCTCGCCGACGCGGAATGGGCACGGCCCTACTCGCGCCAGCAGGCGGCGTTCCCGTTACCGTGGGTCGGCGACAACAAGTTCTGGCCCTTCGTCAACCGCATCGACGATGTTTACGGGGACCGCAACTTGGTCACCTCGTTGCCTGCCGCCTCCTGATTCGCACTCGCCAGTACGGTTCGCTCGCCGAACGGCAGCGGTCCGCTGGCGAGTGCCGCCAGAAGAGCGACAAAGGCAAAACTGGTCGGATGATCAAGCAGCATGGAATTGGCCAGACCTGAAATCGCCCAGGCGAGGACAAGCGCGGCCAAACATGTGCCCCTGAGGCCACCAATGCGCCAGGCGCCGATCAGCGATACGGCGTAGAGAGCAATGACCGCCACCAATCCGGGCAGGCCGCTCTCGATCCAGTAGAACAGATAGTCGTTGTGCGGATTGTGCGTGGGCTCCTGGACCGGATCATGAAGTTTCACGTATTCGGCATACGCAGGAACGAATGCGCCGGTTCCGTAGCCGACCAGCGGTCGCTCGCGGACCAGCTGCCAACTGGTCTTGGCAAAATCGAGCCGGTAGGCCACTGATGTCTTGGCGCGCCCCTCCTGATAGGTCGATACATCCCGTTGCGCCATTTCGATGCCACTTTCGAGCGCCGACTTGTGCCCGAAACTGCCGGGCAGAACGGAAACAACCGTCACGACGATCGTCAGGGCGGCAACCAGCCAGCGCTTGCGCCGCAGCGCATGGCCAATCACCCATGCCAATACCAGCGCAAACACGATCTGGCCGGTACGCCCCTGGACCAGATGCAAGATATCGAAGGTAGCCAGCCAGAACACCAGCCAGCCGAGCCATTCCCAGCGATCCGGACGGCTGCGGATCAGCAGTCCCTCGGCGAGGAATAGCGCTGCCAAGCCGAGGAAGATGTTGTGTTCGATATGCTTGCGGAAGGTATTGAAGTCGTCTGGGTTGCCGCTAAGAATCGGCGTGTCCATCGCCGCCGAAAAGAGTGATGTCAGCAGGGCCAATGCAGCGCCGAGCGAGAAACCGAGCAGCAGCGCCAGCCGCCGTTCAGGAGTTTGAAACAAGCCGAGAACGAGAAAGAAGAACAAAAAGGGCAGGTGCTTGACAAGCATTAACCAGGGCGAAAAGGCATTGGCCAACGCAACAGCCACACCGAGCAGGATGGCCGCACAAAACAGGCCGATGGCAAGCACAATCGGCCGAACCGAGCGGTTGGCACAGGCAAGCAGACATTCTTGCCGGTGCCTGAGACACCAGAGAATCGCCCCTGCGGTCAACACGCTGGTTGCCGCCGTGGACGTCTGCAAGGCGACGCCAAACAGAAAGAGGTACCACGACCACCGGTCGAAGCTTATCGGCATGGGCCGGCCCCCGACACCTCGCGTCAATTCGCCCGATTTGCCTTCGAGGTCGAAGGCAACAATGCTAACGTCAGACTCCATGTGGGAGAATATACACGGTGCCGACGGGGTAGCGGTGCCACCAGGACATTAGCGATTCCAGCCAACCAGGAGTTCAGCCATGCCCGAACCAATCATTTTCGTCATCACCGTCATCGGCGACGACCGTCCCGGTCTTGTCGGTGAGCTCGCAGCGGTTGTCAGTCAACACAACGGCAATTGGCTGGAGTCGTCGATGGCCAACCTGGGAGGCAAGTTTGCCGGCATCGTCAAGCTGACGGTACCGGCAAGCCATGCCGAGCCACTGAGATCCGCGCTGAATGCCCTTGTCGGCTTGACGGTAACGGTCACGGTTTCGGCCCGGCCATCGGCACCGGGCGGCCGCAAGCTCAAGCTGTCACTGGTAGGTCACGATCGCATCGGCATCGTCAAGGAAGTCAGCCAGGTTCTGGCGCGTCATGCAGTCAATGTCGAAGAATTGGCGACCCACGTGTCTAGCGCACCGATGTCGGCCGAAGCGCTGTTCCACGCCCAGGCACAGTTATCTGCCCCCGCCGACCTCGACCGAAATGTTCTGACCGCGGAACTGGAACGACTTTCAAACGATTTGATGGTCGACATTTCGATGGACGAGACGATTTCCTGATCGGAGTTGCGTCCCGAGGCGCAACGGCAACGCCGATTCCGGTAGAGTTGCGCCCTTTCCGTCAAGGACTTCCTGCCCGATATGGCTCAATACGTAATGTCGATGCTGCGCGTGAACAAGATCGTTCCGCCCAAGCGTCAGATCATCAAGGATATCTCCCTGTCCTTCTTCCCCGGCGCCAAGATCGGCCTGCTCGGCCTCAACGGTTCCGGCAAATCGACCGTACTGAGGATCATGGCCGGTGCGGACAAGGAATTCGACGGCGAGGTGCAGTGGTTGCCCGGCATTTCCATTGGCTACCTGGCGCAAGAACCGCAACTGAATGCTGAAAATACGGTGCGTCAGGAAGTCGAAGCCGGTCTGGGCGAAGTCGTCACCGCGCAGAACAAGCTCGAGGAAATTTACGCCGCCTACGCCGAACCCGATGCCGACTTCGACAAACTCGCCGAGGAACAGGCCAGGTACGAAGCGATCATCGCCACCTCGGGCGCCGACGTCGAGCACCAGATGGAGATCGCCGCCGACGCCCTGCGCCTGCCGCCCTGGGATGCCGTGATCAAGAACCTTTCCGGTGGCGAGAAGCGCCGCGTCGCGCTGTGTCAGTTGCTGCTCTCCAAGCCGGACATGCTGCTGCTCGACGAACCGACCAACCANNGGCATCCCCTGGAAGGGCAACTACTCATCCTGGCTGGAGCAGAAGGAAGCGCGCCTGGAGACCGAGCAGAAGCAGGTCGACGCCCACATGAAGGCGATGAAACAGGAACTGGAGTGGGTGCGCCAGAACCCTAAGGCGCGGCAAGCCAAGAGCAAGGCCCGTCTCGCCCGCTACGAGGAAATGTCCAGCTTCGAATACCAGAAGCGCAACGAGACGCAGGAAATCTTCGTTCCACCCGGCGAACGCCTCGGCAATGAAGTCATTGAATTCAAGGACGTCACCAAGAGCTTCGGCGACCGTCTGCTGATCGACAACCTGTCGTTCAAGGTGCCACCCGGCGCCATCGTCGGCATCATCGGCCCGAANNGTTCGAAATGCCCAGCCGCGCCTACCTCGGCCGCTTCAACTTCAAGGGCGGCGACCAGGGCAAGATCGTCGGTAACCTGTCCGGCGGTGAGCGCGGACGACTTCACCTGGCGACGACGCTGATTCAGGGTGGCAACGTCCTG
>PMIF01000009.1 GCA_003157035.1 Rhodocyclaceae bacterium | reverse complement strand
TCAATCTACGTGATGCCAATGGCAATGAGATGATTTGCCTGGCGGGCGGCAAGGAATGCGTCCCATTGGATGAGTGGACCAGCAAGCTCACCTGAGCGCCGAGAAACGGATGCCGGATCTGACCGGCCGGCGAAACTCCGGTCCGACAAGGAGATCATCATGAACGCCAATTTCATACCTCCGACCGACAGGGCCGCCTTTGACGGCGCCATCGACGCCATCTTCGCAGACCACGCCATGCTTCGGCACCTGGCAGACGCTGTGGTCAAAGGGCCGGCCAATTCCGCAGATGCTGCCATGTCCCTGGCAGACGCCATGGCCGCCCACGAGAACGCCGAGGCTCGCCTTTTTGCCCTTCCCTTCCTCACCCGGCCGCCGGGGGCGGTTGTCTCCAGCGCCGCACGAGCACGCCAACGCTGCGTTGAATACACATCGGGCAACTATCGACTGCCGAACCCGGAAGCTGCGGCGGCCGTATTTGTCGACGCGCTGATGGCGCACATGGTCGTCGAGGATGCCTGGCTTGCCCAGGAACAACAACAGCATCACGAGCGCCTGCTGAAAAGCATCTAAGTCGCNNCTAACCGGGACTGTCGCGCTGCTGGGTTCAGCGGCAGTCATCGACCTGACGTCGCCCGATACCTCGCCCCCCTCGTGGACGATGATCTTGCCATAGCGGATCTTGCCCTCGACGCGTCCGGTCGAATGGATGACCAGTTGCTCGCGGGCCGTCAGCTCGCCGCTGAAACGACCGCGAATTTCGGCAAAATCGATGGTGACCTTGCCGTCGAACGCGCCTTGCTCGGCGATCTGGATGAGTCGGCTGTCCATTGTGGCTTCGACGCGGCCTTCGACCAGCAGCATGTCGCAATCGAGGATTTCCGCACCCTTGAGCTTGACCCCGGGGCCGACAACGAGCTTGGCCCCCTGCGGTTCCGCCGGTATGTGCTGCGGCTCGGGGGGGCGTGGAGCGGGCGCTGCGACGGCATTGGTGGGCGCTGCAGCCGGCACGTTGCCCGTGATTACCTTGCCAGCATTGCTGGCGGAAGAACTTGAGTCGCGGTTTGCGGAAAAGACTGATCCCTTGTTGAGCATGGTGCAATACCTCCATTCATCTCGTTGGTTGCGGCTCCCTGATTTGGCCAAGCCTAACGTGGCGAGCGACCGACGCCTTGCTGTCGTCAATGGCGGACAACATCCCTGCCGGTNNGACTCTTTGAGCGTCGCACCTGCCATGATCAGCGCCAGCAAGATGAGTCCCCACTCGGACAGGCTCGGCACCGAAGATGTCGTCGAAGTGGCGGCAAGTGTCCGAATCAGTCTAACGTTATCGAAGAGCCCGCTGCCGTAACCATCGGTTCCAGTCGGGCTTGCGGCCATAAATCTGACTCGAACAGTCTGCCCGGCCAGGGCGGAAATGTTCACTACGGCGGTGTCTGCAATGGCGGCATTTCCGCTGGTTCCGTCATGAAGGAATACGGGCACCAATACGTGTACGCCCCCTGACGCCGTCGTGGTTACAAGCGTCTCTCCCGAGGTGGGTGCCACCAGCGTTGACGGATCGGTATCGGTGATGTCGACACGACAGAACTCCGTTGCTGCCTCCTTGGCCATGCATCCGACAGCGACTTGAAATGTGTAGCTCCCGGTTGCCGGCAGCGTCACGTCTTGGTAGAGGATTTCCGAGCCGGGATCGCTGTTGTGGCTCGCCACGGCCAGGCCGCCATCGGTAACTGCCGCCACCGCCAAGCTTGTGCTTTGGCTCCAGCCGCCCGAACCGCCGATAACCTCCGTCCAGTTGGCCGGTCCCGCTGTCTCAAAGGACGGGTTCAGGATCAGGTTCTGGGCGAAAACCTGACTGGCAAATAGCAGCGACACCAGCGCAATGGCCGGCCACTTCAAGCAATGAAGAAAAGCGCTACTGCGGTGATGCATCGTGATCATGACGTGTCTCCCAAGAGTGGATTTCTCGACCAATAGTGGTTTGCGGCGGTCTGGGTTTTCCCCAGACGCGCCCAGTACGCTTTGGCAAAGCAAAAGCGGACACCGTCGGCAAAATCATTCTTGGAAAATCTAGTGGCGGCAGCGAGTGGGCCGCCATTGGCTTGTGTTCAGCGCACGGGGAGACGCACGCGCAGTCCAGCTTCCTCGCCTAGGACATCAGCGGCCCTTACGCCGGCCTTCTCCCTCATCGCGATGGCACGGTTCAGCACTGATTCCGCTTCGGCTTTTCGCCCGACGCCAAACAGTGCCCGTGCCTGGGCGCGCAGCAACGCTGCCACTGTTGGCGAAGCGTCAAGATCAGGGCTGCGCATGGCCAGCGCCTTCGCCAGGTGCCCCAGCGCCGGCTGCAATTGCCCGGCATCGGCTTGTGCCTCGCCAACCGCCTGTAAGGCCTCGAAGGCGAGGCGAGCGCCGCCAGGCGAAGGCCGTGCGAGCTTGCTGGCGGCAAGCGCAAGCAGCGCTTCACCCTCCGCGCGTTGGCCCTGGTGTACCAAAAATTGCGCCAACCGGCCTTCGATACGAACCACCTCCGGATCATTGTCGCCAAATGTCTTCCGACCTTGACGCACTGCCTGCTGAAAATGGTCCTTGGCGGCAGCGATTTCGCCCAGCGCCGCCTCCGCCAGCCCCAGGCATTCATACAAAACGGGCAACTGCATATAGGTCCCCTGGCCACTCTCCTGGGCGAGGTTGTAAGCCAAACTGGCGGCAATGCCTTCCCCGGCCTCGGTGCGTGCGCGGCCGTAGTCGCCAACCAGGAGATCGGCTCTTGCCGCATTGATTGAAATCGAGGCAAAGTCACCGACGTCGCGGCCGAGGCGAAAGGCCTGATGAGCAAGGTCGAGCGAGCGAGCAAACTCGTGGTCGGCAAAATAATTGGCGGCAACGGTCAGGACGACGCCGCGCAAAGCCGGCGCAGTGTCGCCCTCGACGCCGACGAGGGCCAAGGCCTCGTCGAGTATTGTCCGCTGCTCGGGGTCATCGATCGATTGGTTGCGCAGCGTAATGGCAACGAGCAGCAGCGCATAGACGCGATCCTCAACACTGGCGCCTTTGAGTTCGCGCAGCAGGCGCACCCGCTGCTGCGCGAACTCCAGCGATTTCGCTGAAAGGCCAAGCTGCGAATACAGCTCAGTGAAAATCATGAGCATTTCCTGCTTGGCCTCCGGCGCTTCGGCCAGTGCGGCGTCAATCCTGGCGGCGCCAAGGTCGAGCAGCTCACGGGCCGTGGTTTCGCGCGCCTTCGCTGGATCGGGCTGTTGGGCAGAGTTGGCGTAAAAAACGCCGCGCATGAATTCCTTTACCGCTTGCGCGGTCCTGGCTTCCTTTTGCGCTTTCTCGGCGTTCTCTTCCGCTACCCCGGCTTGCCAGAGCGCCGCGCCCAGGCCGGCGGCCAGGGCGATGATGATCGTCGTGACCGCTGCCACCCCCCAACGATAGCGACTGACGAACTTCCCGGCGCGGTACCAGACCGTGTCTGGCCGCGCCAGCACGGGTTCGCCGTTCAGGTAGCGGTCTATGTCCTCGGCAAGAGCTGAAGCCGTCAGGTACCGCTCGGCGGGGTCTTTCTTGAGTGCTTTGAGCAGGATGGTGTCGAG
Source organism: Rhodocyclaceae bacterium (assembly GCA_003157035.1). Lineage (GTDB taxonomy): Bacteria > Pseudomonadota > Gammaproteobacteria > Burkholderiales > Rhodocyclaceae > Fen-999. The sequence continues at coordinate 2,458 of PMIF01000009.1, read as the reverse complement.
GTCGCCGGCAAGCCTCTTGGCCCAGGCCACCCGGCCGCGGCCGGCCTGGCTGGGCAGGGCCGGCTGGCTGCTGAGGATGGCTTCTTCGATGGCGCCGCGGGTGACGCGTCTGAGCCGGAACGGCAAGGCGCCGGCGAGGAGTTCGTAGAGCAGCATGCCGAGCGAGTAGATGTCGGCGCCGGCGCCGATACGCTGGCCGAGTATCTGTTCGGGCGCGGCGTATTGCAAGGTTAGGGGGCCACCGAGTTCGGTGAGTTCGGTGGCCAAGGTGGCGTCGCTATGCAGCAGCTTGGCGATGCCGAAGTCGAGCAAGCGAACATCGCCTTCGTCGGTGACCAGGATGTTGCCGGGTTTGAGGTCACGATGGACGACCAGTTGGCTGTGCGCATATTGGATGGCGCGCAGCACTTGCCGGAAGATCACCAGCCGGGCGGCAAGGTCCAGATCATGGCTTTGGCAGTAGTCGCCAAGCGCCTGCCCGGCAACATATTCCATGGCCAGATACGGCCGACCATCCTCGGTTATGCCGGCGTCGTACAGTCGGGCAATGTGGGGATGCACGAGGCCGGCGAGGATGTCGCGCTCGTGGGCGAAGCGATCGACAAGCTGGTTCTCGGCCAGGGCGATGTGCGGCAGCTTGAGGGCAACTTGCCGTTTGAGGGCGCCGTCACTGCGCTCGGCGAGCCATACCGAACCCATGCCGCCGCGGCCGATTTCGCGGATGAGACGGTAGGGGCCGATGGTCTGGTTGGCCATCGGGGCGTCCGTAGGCGGGCAGGCATTGGTGGTGCCAACGAGTTTGGCGATGTCGGCTTCGTTATAGCGCGACAGCGTTGGCAAGGTGAAGTCGTCTGACCCGGCCCGGTGTGAGAGCAACTCGCGCAGGCGCGCGCGCAGCGGTTCGGCAATTCCATTGCGGCTGTCAAGCCAGGCAATACGGTCTTCTTCCGGCAGGTCGAGCGCTTCGTCGAGCAGTGCCGAAAGTTGCCGTAAGTCGTCGGCCGGGGTTACGATGGCCATTGCTATTGCAAACTGGAGCGCAACAACAGCCGTGCCTTTTCCCAATCGCGCCGCACGGTTCTTTCCGTAACGTTAAGGACTGCGGCGATTTCCTTTTCCCGCATGCCGGCAAAGTAGCGCATCTCAACCACGCGCACCACACGGGGATCGATATCGGCCAGTTCCTCGAGCGCGTTATGGATGCGCACGATCTCGGCCTCTTCGTCGGCTGCGCCGCTGACAATTTCTTCGTTGAGCGGCACATGCCCGGCGCCGGCGCCGCGCTTTTCGGTCATACGCTCGCGGACAAAGCCGACAATTACCGAACGCATCACTTTTGCCGCATAGCCGAGAAAATGGTTGCGATCGCTGACGTCGACCCGGCCCGTCCGACTCAGGCGCAGAAAAGACTCGTGCACCAGGGCAGTGGTGTTGAGCAGGGTAAACGGCTGATGGCTACGCAAGCGCGAGCGCGCCACCACCCGCAGGTCTTGATAGAGTGCTGCGCAAAGCCGCGCTACCGCGCCATCTTCACCGCCGCGCGCGGCCGCAAGCAACTGCGCCATCCCGTCGTGGTCACCGCTACTCATGCCTGGCTTGCCCTGTTCGCGTCANNAAGCGTAGAGAGCAGAGCCAAGGCAAGAGGCCCGAGCGTCGGTATCGGGGTTGGGGCGGCACCGGCGACATTACCCTCGAAAGCGCCGATATCAGCCGCCGCACCGACGACCCGAGGGAAACCCATACCGCGCTGATCGTAGGTGAGCGGACCAAATGGTGGCGCGACGGTGATGCTGCCGGCATCGATGGCTGGGCTCCCGGCGGACAAGGGCTGGGTCTGGACCGGGCCGGTATCGGGCGCGCCGGGTGCCCCCGCGACGGTGCCGCCGTGGTTGGCCAGCGGCGCCAGCATCGGGTTTGCGCTTAGGGTGTCGGGTGGCAGCGTGACGGTGGCGTCGACGCTCCTGACCAGATTATGGTCGCCACCGATTGCCAACGGTGTCGTGCAGGCTGTCAGCGCCGGAATCTGTAGACAGCCGACGTCCGATCCGCCGCTTGAATTGGCGACGATGCTGCTGTACATCGCTGGAGGGCTGCCGCCGCTGATCCAGGCGAGTCCAGCCGGGCCGAGCGTATTCGTTGCGCCGGCGGCGTCGGAACTCGTGACCGTGTTGCCGGCGACCGTCGAGTTGTACAGTGCCGTCCCCGAGTACTTTTGGCCCATCCATAGACCGCCGCCGCTGACCGAGTTGGTGGTGGCCCCGCTGGTCCCCGACATCGGCTGGCCAGTGGCAAGATTGCCGCTGATCGTACTGTTGACGATGAAGCCTCCGCCCTCGGCCACCAAGCCACCACCCGCGATCATGGCATTGGTGGCGTCTTGCGCGGCGCTGGGACCGAAGACGCTGTTCTGGCTGATGGTACTGTTCTGGATCAGGGCAAGTACAGCAAACAGGCCGCC
>PMIF01000015.1 GCA_003157035.1 Rhodocyclaceae bacterium | reverse complement strand
ATGAAGGCGCCGTTGCCGGGCGGCGTGGTGGCGAAGTTGGAGGCCGCGTAGTTGTCGTCCCAGCCGACGATCGTGACCTCGTGATTGGAACCGTAGGAACCGTTGGAGTAGTAGGCGGCTGTCGAACCGTTCCAGTAAGCTGCGTTCCCTGTGTTGACGTAGAAGGCCACGTCCAGCGCACCATACTGCTGCAGCGCAGTCTTCCACACGGTGTTATCCGTGAAACTCGCGCGGTTCGGCAGGTACAAGGTTTCCTGGTGATGAAAGCGCGGCGACAGGCCGCTGACCGACGTCGCCGCGGTCGACGTATAGGGGTCGTCGGTTTCGAGTACCGGGCCGGCGGCAAGGCCGTCCGCGTTGCCCCAGCGCGTCAGATAAGCCGTCGCCATCCAGGCGTTGCCGCCCAAGCAGGCGCCAATGTCGAAACCGCTCCGAACGTTGAGGTGGTTCTCCGAAAAATTGTAGGTGCCGACGCCGGCCACCAGCATGTTCGATTCGAGCGAGGCCATGGTTGCAAACGCCCAGCAGTCGCCGCAGGAACCCTGATTGCGAACCGGCGTCACCATCCCGGTGGAGCGCAAATCAAACGTAGCGGGCAGAACGGCCCTCGTTGCCAGCACATCCTGCGACACCATGCCCGTCATATGCGAGATGTCGAACGGAGGCGGCACGTAACCGGTCGCCCGTTGACCATCGGCAACAACTGCCTCGGCTCGCCCCGCGAGTGCCTTGCTCACCAGATAATCCAGATATTGGGGATTCGCGGGCGCGAGTTCCGGCGAATAGACGTCGCCTGCGATGGCCGAATTCGCCGCAAAGAGCATCACTGCGACGTTTAGCCGCGCCAGCCAATAACCTGCCCTCGCCAAGAGGCGAGGACAGTCAGAATTCTTGCTCGTATTCACAACTGCCTCCGAAAAACTATTCGCGATCGAAGGCTGCCTGTGATGCCGGAATCCCCCTCGCCAAGTTCAGGCTAGACCGGCATCCCGCAGGCGTCAAGGAACCGTTTGAGCTAAACCAAAGGACATAGATGCCACCGGCCCTTTCCCAGTCAGCCGTGGCGCCACGGCTGNNGTAGTTGCCGCCGCCGCAACCGGTCGTGATGTTCAGTTCGAGCATGCGCTTGACGTGGCCGCAGAAGCCGCTCGATACCGGTACATCGGTGAAGGGTGACGTGGCTCCACAGTAGCCTGCCGCCGGGTTGCCTTCCAACGCGCGGATGATGAACGCCGCCATCTGGTCTCGCGTCACGGTCTGGCTCGGACAGTAGTTGCCGCCGCCGCAACCGGTAGTGATGTTCAGGTCCTTCATTCGCTTGACGTACTTGCAGAACGCATTCGTCGTCGGCACGTCACCGAACGGCGCGGAAATACAGGTGACCGGTTCGCCTTCCTTGGCCCGNNAGTCACGTTCTGCGTCGGACAATAGTTGCCACCGCCGCAGCCCGTGGTGATACCGGTACTGTAGAGGGCGTTGACGTAGTTCGCGGCCCAGGAGTTGGCGGTCACGTCCGGGAAGGGCGCCACGATGATGCTGTCCACCCAGCCGGCATCCGTGCCAGCGCTGAAGCTCGTGTCCTTCTCGTAGCTCCAAGCCAGAACGTGCTGTCCCGCCGAGAGGGCGAAGGTCGCCGTCGTCCAGTCCTGTTCGCCGCTGATTGCCGCCAGTTCGCCATCGTCGAGATAGAAACGCAGCTTGTCATAGTTCGCCTCCGAGGATACTTTCCAGGCGAAGCTGAGCGTGCCCGGCCCGCGCACGGTTGTATCCAGCCAGCTCACTCCACTGTTGCCTATCGTGCCACTGCGTAGAGACTCCGTTCCGGTATGGGCTTGAGTCACGTCCATCGTCCAGCCATTGACCCCTTCGCCGCCGCTCCAGCTGCCCGTGACAAAGAAGAGCCCCTTGTTGTCAACGAGCGCGCCGAAGGAATTGTTCATCTCGGTGGTAACGAAGCGGGCCGTCACGTTCTTGGCCGCGTCGACCGTTACCGTACAGGTCGGTACGCTGCCGGAACAGGCCCCCGACCAATCGACGAACTGGCTGGCGCCCCAAGGCGCTGCCGTCAGTTGCAGCGTCGTACCAACCGGAAAGTTGGACGAACAGGTGCCGCCGCAACTGATGGCCAAATCATTGCTGGATACGGCGCCGAGTCCAGTGCCCGTCTTGTTGACCGCCACTTTGTATTGAACCGATCGATCCGGTTCAATGCCAGTCATCAGGTATTGCTTGCTGCTCGACCAGTCGTCGGATGCCGTCCAGTTGTTGGTGATGTCGTAATACCCGTCGGCGTTGCCGCTCCACCCGTAGTTGATGTGGACCTGATCGGTAACCGCAGTCTGGTAGCCGTCGATGACAACCTCATGCGCGGAACTGAGATCCGTCGTATAGATTGTGAACAAGACGGGCCTTGGCGTGGTAGCCCCCAGCTCTGTCTTGATCAGGTTCATCCAGTTGCTGGACGTGTAGTCGACTCGATCCAGGAACGGAATGGGTCTCTTGTACCTGAAGAAGGTGCTGAGCGCGTTGTTGCTGTATGGCCAGGCGGAGGAACCGCCACAGCCATAGTCCATGTCGATTGCAATCCCGATGTCCGACATCAGCCTTGCCACAGCGTCATTCTGTGCCGGCGTCGAAGTCGCGGTCAGTTGGTTGGGCATGCTGCCCCAGTTGTAGGCATGGGCGAAGTTGGCGCTGAGCGTAGTATCGTTCCAGGCGTAGCTATGGCTGTCCTGGCCGACATCCGGCCAGTTCCAGTACTTCATGAGCTGTGCCGTCGCGGTGGCGGCGCACCCCGTGTAAGTGTGGGTACAGGTGCTTCCGGCTGGCGTATACATGCGGTAGTTGTTGTTTTGATCCCATTTGGTGGTCAGGAGAGGAGCCACGGCGCCCGGTACAGCAGTCAGGTCGCGCGACTGCATTGCCTGTTCGCTGACCGCGGCGGCGGAAAACTTGCTCACCGGTACGCCAAGCGTTTGCCAGGCCAGGGCGATCTTGCTGTCTGCACGCGCAATGTTGGTACCCGGAATTCTGGCCTGAGCGGGCGTGGCGTTGGCGATGGTCGTACCGCTGGCCAGATAGTGCGCGATGAGTTTTTCGACGCTGGCGTAGGTTTCGGGCAATAGCCAGGATTCCAGAGAGTCGACGATGTCGATGTTTGACGGGTTGAGCGTATACGTCGGTGAATAGAAGATGACCGGGCTGAAGTCATCCCAGAACGCCACCAGCATGCTCCCGGCGGGCAGCATTTTCGCGAGGTAGCCCACGGGCGTGCCGTTGTATTCAACGACGTCGAGCGACTCGATGGTCGGTACAGTCGAACCTCGCCAGTCGCCATGCGTCTGCACATGCAAGTTCGCGACGTTCTGCGCCGCCTGCCTCGCCATTTCCGGCGAAACCTGCGCCGCCTGTGCTGTTCCCGTGACAGCAAACAACGCGGCGTATAGCACCATTTGCAGCAACTGCGTGAGCGCCCTTGTCCAGCTGCCAACTTGGACGCCAAAAATGTTCCCGTTCATCATTCTTGTCCTTCCCTGACTTGTTGGCCCTGAGGCAGTCATTGATCTTTGGGCGCAGTATCTCAAAGACATAAGGCGGTGTATGCCCCCTAAACAGGGGGCAAGACCCGCAAGGGACGTGCGCACCGCCATGTCGAGTTCAGCCTAGACGGGAAGCCTGCAAGCGTCAATGAGCCGTTCGAACTAAACAGATGCCTGCGGCCCTTTCCAAGTCAGCCGTGTCGCCACGGCTGACTGTGGAGTGCCATCACATCTTCAGAAATGCCCGAGCGATGAACACGGCCATCTGCTCGCGCGTCACGAACTGCGAGGGACAGTAGTTGCCGTTGCCGCAACCGGTCGTAATGTTCAGTTCGAGCATGCGCTTG
>PMIF01000249.1 GCA_003157035.1 Rhodocyclaceae bacterium | reverse complement strand
TTTTTGTTGTCGACGATGCTCATGCCCGAATGACGCGATAGAATTTGAGGATTCTAATCCACGCCTCGCCATGGCCGTTGTCGAAAAGTCCGTACTCATTGAACGCACCACCCGGCAAATGTTCGATCTGGTGGATCGTGTCGAGGACTACCCCCAGTTCCTGCCGTGGTGCGGCGGTACCGAGTTGCTTGAGCGCACGGAGACCAAGACCTGTGCGCGGCTGCACATCGATTATCACGGCTTGAGGGCGCACTTCGCGACCGAGAATGCCAAGGAAGCGCCACTGCGGATGCAAATCGAGCTACGTGAGGGCCCGTTCAGGAANNGCGGTGGGGCCGGTGTTCAATCACATTGCCAATACTTTCGTCGATTCCTTCGTTAAACGTGCAAAACAGGTCTATGGCTGATTCAATTCAAATCGAGGTGGCCTACGCCAGGCCCGAGAGGCAAGAACTGATCAAACTCAAGCTGCCCGAAGGCAGCACCTTGCATCAGGCCGTGGCGGCGTCCGGTTTGCTCCAGCGCTATCCGGAAATTGACTTGGCCAACGTCAAACTGGGCATCTATGGCAAGCTGGCAAAACCGGATACAGCGCTGAGAGATCGGGATCGGGTGGAGATCTACCGGCCGTTGATCGCCGACCCGAAGGAAGTGCGCAAACAGCGCGCGGCCGAAGGCAAGGTACTCAAGAAGGGTGGCGGCGGCAGCAGCGAATAGGTATCACGGCTTCGCTGCCGGACGCGGCGAGCAATTGACCTCCACCACTCGTCGCACATTGGCGAGTTCCGCTTCCCGGCTGGTGTCTTCAAGAGCCTCCCGTTCGCCGTTCGCCCCCATGCGGAAGCGAATCTGGCCCGACTCTATTCCTTGCAGGTCAATTTTGGCCCGTTCGCAGTCGCGCGCCCGCTGTTCGTCCTCGAGCCGCCGCTTCTCGGCCTTGGCCGCCACATCCTTTGCGTCCTTGGTCTTCTGATCGGCATCCAAGCGCTTGTCGGCCATTTGCTTATGGACTTGCGCAGAATCCTCTACCGTCGGCGAACCCGGAGCTATTGTTCGCGTCGGCTGACCTTTGTCCCCGGGCGGCTGGTCGGAGTAATGCACTTTGCCGCTGGCATCCTTCCACGTGTAGACCTGCGCTGCGACTGACAAGGGCAACAGCAAGAAGACCAACAATGGGGAAATCACTTTGCGCATGAGGGCTTCCTCTTCGTGATATGGCGCCGGTTTGCGGGTGGACGGCGAGCACGCGTATAATACGTTTTTGGCACCGAGGATAAAAGTATGCGACTCATCCAGAAGGCGCTGACGTTTGATGACGTCCTCCTGGTCCCCGCCCATTCGACGATCCTGCCCCGGGACGTCACGCTGACCACCCGCCTGACCCGCAAGATTAGCCTCAACCTGCCGCTGGTCGCGGCAGCGATGGATACCGTCACCGAGGCCCGCCTGGCTATCGCCCTGGCCCAGGAAGGCGGTATCGGCATCATCCACAAGAATTTCAATCCGAAGGCGCAGGCCGCTGAGGTGGCCAAAGTCAAGCGTTTCGAAGCCGGCGTCCTCAAGGACCCGATCACCATTCCGCCGACCATGACCGTGCGTGAGGTGATGGCGCTGACGCGCGCCCACAAGTTCTCCGGTCTGCCCGTGGTCGACAACGGCAAGGTCGTAGGTATTGTCACCAACCGCGACTTGCGTTTCGAGACTCGCCTCGACGAGATTGTCGGCAGCATCATGACGCCGCGTGACAGGCTGGTGACCGTGCGCGAGGGTGCCTCGGTGGAAGAAGGCAAAGCGCTGATGCACAAGCATCGCCTGGAGCGCGTGCTGGTGATCAATGATGCCTTCGAACTGCGCGGCCTGATGACAGTGAAGGACATACTCAAGGCCACGGAGTATCCGAGTGCTGCCAAGGATAGTCATGGCCGTCTGCTGGTTGGTGCCGCCGTCGGCACCGGCGAGGGTACTGAGGAGCGTGTGGCGTTGCTTGCCGAGGCGGGCGTCGACGTGATCGTCGTCGATACTGCGCACGGGCATTCCCAGGGGGTGCTGTTGCGCGTCCAATGGGTGAAGAAGAATTTCCCGCAGGTTGAGGTGATCGGTGGCAACATCGCCACCGGTGCCGCCGCCCTGGCCCTGGTCGATCATGGCGCCGACGGCGTCAAGGTCGGTATTGGCCCCGGCTCAATTTGTACCACCCGTATCGTCGCTGGCGTCGGCGTACCCCAGATCTCCGCGGTCGACAATGTTGCGACGGCGCTGGCCAAGTCGAACGTGCCCTTGATTGCCGATGGCGGTATCCGCTATTCGGGCGACATCTCCAAAGCGATTGCTGCCGGTGCGCACGCGGTGATGCTAGGCGGCCTGTTCGCCGGTACGGAGGAAGCTCCGGGCGAGACCGTCCTCTATCAGGGCCGTTCCTACAAGTCTTATCGGGGTATGGGCTCGCTTGGGGCGATGAAGGACGGTGCGGCTGACCGCTATTTCCAGGATTCCGACGCCAATGTCGAAAAGCTGGTCCCGGAAGGCATCGAAGGACGCGTCGCCTACAAGGGGCCGGTATCGGCTGTCATCCACCAATTGATGGGNNGGCGTCCGTGAGTCGCACGTCCATGATGTGCAAATCACCAAGGAAGCACCCAACTATCACGTCGAGTAATCCCACTTGATCCCGCAAAGGCGGCCCTCGCTGGCCGCCTTTCTTGTTTATGCGAGGCGGCCATGGCCCACCAGAAGGTACTCATTCTTGACTTTGGTTCCCAAGTCACACAGTTGATCGCTCGGCGCATTCGAGAATTGCATGTGTATTGCGAGATCCATCCAAACGACGTCTCCGACGCCTTCATCCGCGATTTTGCGCCCAAGGCCATCATTCTTTCCGGCAGCCACGCCAGCACATACGAGGATCAGGAGTTGCGGGCTCCCCAGGCAGTCTGGGAACAGGGCGTGCCGGTGCTGGGGATCTGCTACGGGATGTTTTCGATGGCCGTGCAGTTGGGCGGAGAAGTCGAGCCAAGCGCTCAGCGCGAGTTTGGTTACGCAGAGGTGCGGGCGCACGGCCACAGCAAACTTCTTGACGGCATCGAGGATTTCCGCACGGCCGACGGTCATGGCATGCTCAAGGTATGGATGAGTCACGGCGACAAGGTGACCAAGCT
>PMIF01000269.1 GCA_003157035.1 Rhodocyclaceae bacterium | reverse complement strand
CCCCGGTGCTGGCCAGTACAACCACAGAAATTGCCGCCGGCCACCAAGCGCGCCGAGCGAAAGAACCTCGGCCCTTGTTGGCGATTCGCCATGCTCGCCACCAGGGAAGCAGCCATGCCGCAGCAAACAGANNGCAAGACCCAGTCCCCAGACAAGCAGATTCTGGCCGGCCCACAACCAAGGTGGTCTGCCCAGCCACTGCCAGTTGGGTGGGATGTCGACGATACCGGAAGCCAGGCGCCGCGACTCTTGGATCTGATCGAAGAAGGGCTGGGCAAGACCGAGGTCATACCACGAAGGACCGGAAAACGCATACGGCGAGGCAATTCGAAAAGTAATCGCAGCGCCGGCGCAGCCGAGCAACACTGCCGGCAGACGTATCGACGCGCGTGTCAGCCAGTCCGGACGAACCGAGAAGACGACGCGACTGGGCGCCAGATAGGCAGCCAGCGGCAGCAGTACCGCCAGCGGCGCCAGACTGATCTTGCTTGCAGCGGCCAGCGCGCAGGCGGCTCCTAGTGCCAGCGCGTCGCCACGGTCGCCGAAACGCACCAGGCGCACGGCGTACAGTACGGACAGACTGGCGAAGAGCGTCGCGAGGCTGTCGACGGTCCAGAAGTGCGCGCTTTGTATGGGCAGTACAGCCACGGCATAGAAGCTCGCGGCGAGAACGCCCACCGCCCGGCACCAAAGCAGCCGACCGAGCAGAAACACGGTCAACAGCGTCAGTAGATCGGCAACGGCCGAAACCGCCCGCCCGACGACATGAATGCCGCCATATTGAGTGTATTCGGACCGACCGCTCAGGTGAGCGGTCGCCTCTGCCGCGACCCGCACCAGGGCAAGCGGGAACTGCCCGTAGGCGTATCCGGCGTAGCCGACGTTGCTCGGATTGAAGTCACTGCACTGGCTGGCGAACCAGCCGCCGACACCCCGAGTGTCAGGAAATTGAGTGACGCAGGCGGCGAGATGGGCTTGGCGCGCCGATTCGTCGCGGTCGGTCGGCGTGAGCGTTCCGGAGTGGACGGCGCTCGCCACCATGGTCAGGAAACGCTCGTCCGGATGGGGATGGCTGCCGTCGTCCCAGCGCAGGCCGTCGAAGCGCAGTGCAGCTGCCGCGAGCACAATCAATACGAGAAGGCCCCAATACAAACGTGCCTGCATTTGTGGAGCCCCTGCTTCTCGGATATGATCCCGGCAGCGATTATACGGAAGCTGCGGCGCAGACAACGCGGTGGCGATCGGGACAATTGGCGGGGGAACGGGGAGTGAATAGCACAATGCTGAATCTTGGACGTCTGCTGCTGGCGCTTGCCACTTTGTGCATCTCGACGGCCGCTTTCGCCCAGTCGATTACGCTAACCCCCACACAAGTACCAACGCCGACGATCGACCCGACGTCGACGGGAACGATCACACTAACGCCCTCGCTTACGCCGACGAACACGCCAACGGAAACGGCCACACTGACAGCGACGATTACGGCTACGATCACCTCGCTGCCTACGATTACGCCTTATGCCACACCGACCCCGGTCGGCGTGCCGAATGTCACCTCCGGCAGCCTCGGCGCGCTGATGGTCCTGATGGGCATCGTTGCCTGGCTGGCCGGCCGATCGACGCGCAGGCATTGAGTCGGCGCGTCCTGTAGCACCTCTGCCTCGTTCTACATTCCCGGTAATCAAGCGCGATGGGCGTTAGCGCGCTGACCCTGTTCGGCGATTCGATTCTCGCTGCCGTTGCCTGGCTATTGACGCTACTGGCGCTCAACGTGGTCGGTTGGCTGGTCATTCGACCGGCAACGTCCGCCTGGCATGACGCGGGTTGGGCGATTGCACGGCCACTGGCCTTGCTCGGCTTGGCCTATGCGATATGGCTCGCCGGGCAGCTAGTGCCCGTGTTTCGCGCCGATGCCCTCAGGCTGCTTGCCCTGCTCGCCGTTGCTGCCACTGTCTTCATCGCCTGGCGGCGCGGTATGCTCGCCGTCGACCGGGCAACTTTGCGCCGCCTTCTGGCGGCGGAACTTCGATTCTTGCTGCCGTTTGGCTTCTACGCCGCGATGCGCGGCTTTAGTCACGACATCATCGGCCTGGAGAAATTCATGGACTTTGCGTTCATGAACTCGGCGATGGCAACAGCTTCACTGCCGGTTGCCGATCCCTGGTTCGCTGGCGAGCCGATCAACTATTACTACTTCGGTCATTACGTCGCAGCCTTGCTGTCGAAGCTGTCTGGCACGCCTGCCGGCTACGGCTACAACCTGATGCTGGCGACTGTATTTGGCTGGACGTTCCAGCTGGCCTATGCCTTTGTCGCCGAGATGACGCGCCATCTCGAGGCCGGCGTGCGTGGCGCCATGGCTTTCGTCGCCGGCGTCTGGCTGACCATTGGCGGCAACATCCACGGCTTCGGCTACGGCTTCATCAAACCGCTGCTGGTCGAGACCGGGCTGGTCGATGCGCCGCGCCAGGTCTTTCTGCTCTCCGATCCGACGCGCTTCGTCGGCCATGACCCGCCGACCGGCGACAAGCTGATCCACGAATTTCCAGCCTACACCTTCTACGTCGGCGATCTGCACGCGCATTTAAGCAACCTGCCGGCCGTCTTGCTTCTGGCTTGCCTGCTCCTGGCATGGTTCAGGGCGCGCGAGGAGGCTACTCCGGCCGCGGCATCGTGGGGCTGGCTGCTGGTCGCCGCATGGCTGGTTGGCCTGTTCGCGATGACCAACAGTTGGGACGGACTGATGTACGGCGTCCTGCTCGGCACGGTGCTGCTGGCGCACTTCGCCAGTGCGCTGCGTCAGGGCGCCCAGGCCACCGTCGCCGCCGTCGGCGACGGCGTGCGTGCCGCGGCCGTGACCGCTGCCGCGGCGCTGCCGTTCATCCTCTACTTCCATACCAACTCGGCGACATTCCTGCCCACCCATAGCCACACGCCGGTCTGGCAGTGGCTGATCCTCTACGGACTCCAGTCGGCACTGGCCCTGGCCGGTTGCCTGATCGCCATGGGTAGTCACCGCTCATTGCTGGCAGCGCCCGAGCGGCGCCTGTTGATCCTGCTGACGACCTTCGGCATCGCCTTCGCGCTGGTGCCCGAGTTCGTCTACATGACCGACATCTACGGAGCCGAGCACTATCGGGCCAATACGGCGTTCAAGTTCGGCTTCCAGGCATTCGTCATGCTGACCCTGTGCGCCTGTGTCGGTATGGCGCTCCTGCTCTCCGTGCGCTCTGCCAGGGTGCCGCGCGCCGCCGTGCTGATCCTTCTCGAACTGGCCCTGGTGCCGCCGCTCTTTTACGGCTGGTTCTTTGTCCAGGGTGGATTCTCCGTCTGGCACCAGCGGGAGTGGACTCTGGATGGTCAGCGCTATCTGGCGCTGTCACACCCCGAAGATGGCGCAGTGATCGCCTGGCTGGCCGAGCATGGCGGCGACCGGCAACGGCCACTCGTCGAAGCGGTCGGCGACAGCTACTCCTTCGGCGCGCGCATCAGCAGCAACACCGGCAGGCCGGCAATTCTCGGCTGGCCCGTCCACGAGCAATTGTGGCGCGGCAGCGATCCGGAGGTGTGGCGGCGGCGCGACGACGTGAAACGGCTCTACGAAGCCAGATCCGTCGAGGAAGCCAAGCCGGTGCTGGCCCGCTACCGCCCACGCTGGCTCATCGTAGGGCGCTATGAGCGTGAGCGCTACCCGACCATGAACGCCGATCTGCTGGCGTCGCTCGGACGCGTTGCATTCCGCAGCGGCGAAACCTTCATCGTCGATCTAGACCCACAGTAGCTGCGGCATCAATTCGGCTTGCGCGCCTTGATGCACAGATTGAGGCTAGGNNCGGTCGACCGCCGCAGCGAAGCCGGCGGGCAGCCAGCCGGCTTCGAGGAGCGGCTTGCCGATGCCATAGATGAGGTTATGCGAGAACGGCAGGCAATGGCGAAGCAGAGCGTATTCTTCCTCGATGACAAATCCCGCCTGTTGCACGATATCACGCAGGGAGGTGATGTCATAGAGACGCAGGTGCTCGGCCCAGATGCCAGCAAGCGGGCCGCGCCGCACCGGGGCGAANNGGTGCGGCACCGTGATCACTGCGGCCGCCCCCGGGCGCAGGACACGAAAAGCTTCGCGCAAGACTGCCTGGTCGTCGGTCACATGTTCCAGAACTTCGCTCAGTATCGCGCCCGAATAGGCGTTTGCCGGCAGCGGCAGTTTCGCCACATCCGCCTGGACGATGGTGACATTCGGCTGGTTGGCGTTGAGCTCGGCGGCACGGCGCGCAATGGCCGGCTCGAATTCGACGCCGGTCATCGCCTGCTGTCCGAGCAGCATGTAGTAGCGAACGTAGAAGCCCCGGCCGCAGCCCAGATCGACGATGTGTGAAGCCGCATCTGCCGATGGCGGCAACCAGCGCATTACGGTAGTGACTCGTCGGCGATAGCCCGGATCGATCTCCGGTGCCAGCAGCTGGACAATCCGCGGATCGACTGGACCGGATCGATTCCCCGCCTTCACGGTTTGGCCACCAGTACCGCTTCGTAGGCGTCAATCGTATTGGCAAGGGCGAATGTCGTTGCGATGTGCTCGTGCGGCTTGTGGAATTGCGCGGGTGCGGCTAGAACCTCGTCAAGTGCCGCGGCAAGCGCACCGGCATCGCCGCAGGCAAACAGCCGGCCCATACCGGTGACGTGCACGGGTACCCGGCAACCCGGAATGTCGCTCGCCACCACGGGAGTTCCGCAGAGCATCGCCTCTGCCTGCACCAGCGCAAAGCACTCGCTTTCACTGGGCAAGGCCAGAACGTCACAAGCGGCATAGAAGTCGGCCAGCGCTTGCGGGTCATCGATCATGCCCAAAAAGGCTGCGTTGTCACCAATCTCTGCGACCAGCGAACTGCATCGCTGCCACATGTCTTCGTAGGAAATCCTGCTCTCGCCGACAAAGGCAACCCGCAGTCCGGGGTAACGGTGACGCAATGCCAGTGCCGCGCGCAACAGCAAATCGGGCCGCTTCTCTTGGACGAAGCGGCCGGCGAAGCCAATGATCGGTCCGCCTTGTGCGGCCAGGCGGGTGCGCCACACTGCGGTGCCCTCGGGATTCGGTGGCGGCATCGAGATCGGCGGAGAAATGATCGTTGTCTTGTCGCCATACGGCAGCAAATATGGGCTGTGCGCGGCATAGTCGGCGCTATAGCCAACAATGGCGTCGGCCAGGCTGGCGCCGATGCGGTAGTTTCGATAGGTGAACCATTCGATGAAACGGTCGAACAGTCCCCCGGGCAGATGCAGATCGCCGTGATGCGTGATGACCAGGCGTTTGCGCCGTGCCTTGGCGATCATTCCCCACAGTGCCGTTTCCAGCAGCGGCGAACTGAGCCAAATGGTATCCGCCGCAGCGGCGAGGCGCCAGGCATGCCAGAGATAGGTCGGCATTACGGCACCGCGGCTGATGCGGACGGGCGCAGCAAGACGCACCACCTCTACGCCGGCGATTTGTTCGCGCGCCGGCAACGATGGCAAGTGGCGCGCCGTCAGCACCGTCACCGCATGGCCGCGAGTAGCCAATGCTTCCGCCACCCTTCGCACATGCAGTGTGTATCCGGTTCGATGCGGTAGATAGTATTGCAGCGCGATCAGTAGACGCATGCTTTGAGTCCGGCGCTCACAAGGCGAGGTAGGTCAGCCCGGCCATGGCCGCGACGACCGCGTAGGAGATTGGGTCGCGCAGTGCATAGACGATCGGGTCAGCGTGCATGTTTCCGCGCCAGGCGACCAGCCAGGCGCGACCCAGCCAGTAGCCCAGGCAGGGCACCAGCCCCCAAAGCACTGCTGGTGCCGAATAGTACGTTGCCGCCTCCGAACCGTCGACGTAGAAGACGATGACCAAGAGCGCAAGAGCGCCACTCACGGCGCCGAACCAGCCGATACCATGCCGATCGGAAACCCGGTAGCCGCGCCCCGGTCCGACGTCCGCGTTTCTGCGCTCCGCCTCATCCAGTTCGACATACCGCTTTAGTAAGGCCAGACTCAGAAACAACGCCAGAACAAACAATAGCAGCCAGGCCGACGGTGGTACGGCGATGGCAGCCGCGCCGAGCAACACCCGCACGGTATATAGGAAGGCGAGCGCGAGCACGTCGACAATCGGCAGGCGCTTCAGTCTCAATGAGTAGAGGCTGGCGACGACGACGTAAATCCCGGTCCACACAAGGAAGACGCGCGGCAGGCTGGCAGCCAGGAGTCCGCCCGCCAGTGTCAACGCGATTGCGAGAATCGTGGCTGCTCGGATCGACACTTCGCCGCTGGCAATCGGTCGCCATCGTTTGGTTCGATGCAGCCGATCGCTGGCCAGATCGAAGACGTCGTTCACGATGTAGACAGCGCTGGCGATGAAACACATGGCAGCAATGGCGCGCAACTCGTTGCTGACGGCCACTAGATCGGCGACGCGATGGGATGTCATTAGCGGCACAAGCAGCAGCAGGTTCTTCACCCAGTGATGGGGACGCACCAGGCGAAACAGGGCTGGCCAGACGGCCAATTTGACCACTTGTTGCTCTACTTCGCCGGGTCGACTCTTGCCGAGTCATAGGCGATGACGAATCTCGGCCGACCCTTGGCTTCAACCAGGAGCGTCGCCACGTATTCCCCGATGACGCCCAGGGAAATCAACTGCACCGAGCCGAGAAACAGGATGACCAGCATCATCGAGGTCCATCCGGGCACATTGATGCCCGCCAGCCACAGGATCAGGACCACGACGCAATAGAGGCTCGAAACAATCACGGTGAAGATTCCGAGCCGCGTCACGAATCGCAGCGGCGCGGATGAAAAGCCGACCAGAGCGTCGATCGAGAGGCCGATCATCCGGCTGAGATTGTAATTGGTGGCGCCTTCGGCACGCGGTGCGCGGTCGAATTCCAGGCCGGTCTGGCGGAAACCAGCCCAGGCGGACAAACCGCGCAAGTAGGCCCGCTGTTCGCCAAGCTGGCACAACACGCTAACGACCTTGCGATCCATGAGCCTGAAATCGCCGGCATCGACGGGAATCTCGATGTCGCTCATGCGAGCCAACAGCCGATAGAAGAGTTTGGCCGTCAGCTTCTTCAGCCAGTTCTCGCCATCGCGGCTGCGCCGCACTCCGTATACAACTTCCCAGCCCTGCTGCCACAAGGCGACCATCTCAGGAATAACTTCCGGCGGGTCCTGCAAGTCCGCGTCCATGATGACCACGGCATCGGTCGTCGATTGTTGAATCCCCGCCAGCATTGCCGCCTGCTGGCCGAAATTCCGGCTGAAGCTGAGGAGTCGCCAACCAGGCTGTGTTTCGACCACCTTGCGCAATTGCGCGAATGACGTGTCCTTGCTGCCGTCATCGACAAAGATGACCTCCACCAACTGCGGCAAAGCCGCGCGCAGACTGATCAGGCGCTCGGTCAAACGGGGCAACATCTCCTGCTCATTGTGCACCGGTATGACGATGCCCAAGGTCTTTTCAGCCATGGAAAAATTCGCTTAGGTAAGGCAATGCGGATCGCTATTGTACCGTGGGCCTCCAGTGCCGAGCCGCCGCCGGCGTGCTGCTGGAGCGTGCCATGGCAGGCAAAGCGTGCATGAGCGGCCGGCGTGAGCCGCTAGAATACGGGCCTAATGATAGAAATCGCCTTGCTTCGTGCAGCGCGGAGTGACAGTCCCGCTGCTACGCCAGTGGCCTCGTCGCCAGCGCTTCGTCACCGATGACACCCGGTCGCCAAGGCCGACTGGCACTCGGTTTCCTGCTATCGCTGTGGTTGCTGTATCTGATGTTCCGGGATGTGCATTGGCATGTCTTCAGCGACCGGCTGCTCTCGGTGGATCCTGTCCTGCCGCTGGCGGCGCTCATGGTGTTGGGCGCGGACTACTGCCTGCGCTTGCTGCGCTGGCAGCGGATGTTGCGCCGGGCGGGCTCGCCGATCGACTGGAGAAAGTGCGCGCGCCCCTTCTTCATCGGTTTTGCCCTCAACAACCTGCTGCCTCTGCGTGCCGGCGATATCGCCAGAGTGGTCGGCTTCCGCGAGACGATCGGCCTGTCGGGCGCCCGCATCCTGGCTACTCTGGTCGCCGAACGACTTCTCGACCTACTGGTTCTGCTGGCGATGCTCAGCATCAGCCTCGCCTGGCTACCGAGCGGGGAAGGCACCGCGGCCTGGGCCGGCAAGCTTGGCTGGGGGGCGGGCATTGCCTTGACTGCGACCGTCATCATCGGCCTCGCCTTGCTGGCGGTGACCCGGATGGCCGAATGTCTGCAGCGCTTGCTGCGCAGAGCCTTCGGCAATGAGCGCGGCCAAGGGCTCGCCGACCGCATCGAACAATTGCGCACGGCACTCATGCTTCTGGGCAACCCCAGGGCACTGGCCGGGTTCGTGGCCATGTCGATCACCGCCTGGCTCCTTGAGGGCGCGGTGTTCGCTCTCGTGGCGGCAATGCTCGGCCTGGAACCGGCGGGCATCTGGCTATCCTTGGCGGCAGGGAACCTGGGCACCTTGTTGCCCGGCGCTCCGGGGCACCTGGGTACGTTCGACTTTTTCGCCATGCAGGGCCTGATCGCCTATGGTGCCGAACACGAGACCGCAGCGGCCTTCGCGGTCTGGGTGCACGCCATTCTCTGGTTGCCGGTAACTCTGACGGGGCTGGCACTGATGCCATGTGGAGCGGGCGTTCTGCCGAAGGAAGCGGATGCGCGCAACCGATAAGGGGCCGCATCCCGGCGTCGTCGTCATCGGTGGCGGCTTCACCGGCTTGGCCGCTGCCTATCAGTTGTGCCTGGAAGGTATCCGGGTGACGGTGGTCGAACAGGGGGCCGAGACCGGCGGCCTGGCCCGAAGCTTTGAAGTGGAATCCGGCGACAGGCTTGAATGCTTCTACCATCACTGGTTCACCAACGACCGCCACATCATGGCTTTGATTCGTGAGCTCCAGGCGGAAGACGAGGTGATCCTGCGCCAGACGCGGACCAGCATCTACTTCAGCCATCGCATATATCGTCTGGCTACTCCGTCCGACCTGCTCCGTTTCGCCGCGCTCTCGCTGCTCGACCGAGTACGCCTGGGATGGCTAGTCATGCGCGTGCGCATGGTCGGCAATTGGCGCGCTCTGGAGAAGCTTAGCGCCGAGGCCTGGCTGAAACGTCTTGGCGGTCACGAGGTCTACCGGGTCGTCTGGGAGCCTCTGCTGCGCGGCAAATTTGGCGACCTGGCGCCGGAGGTGTCGGCGGTCTGGATCTGGAACAAGCTCAAGCTGCGCGGCGGCAGTCGGGGCAAGGACGGCGCTGAACGGCTGGCCTATTTCCGCGGTGGCTTCCGCGCCCTGGTGCAACGCATGGAACAGGCGATTGTCAGCCGCGGCGGGCAGATACTCACGGGAACCATCGCCACGGGTCTGCAGCTGACGCGAGGGCGCGTCACTGCGGTCGCGACCAACCAGGGCACGCTGCCGGCGGATGCGGTAATCGTGACACCGGCGCTGCCTGTCGTCGCACGACTGATGGGGGCTCATCTCTCTGCCGAGCAGCTGGCGAGCTATGCCCGGATCAAGTACCTCGCCAACGTCTGCCTCATTCTGGAACTCGATCGTCGTCTGTCGGACAGCTATTGGCTGAACGTCAACGATTCTTCGTTCCCGTTCGTTGGCGTCATCGAGCACACCAACTTCGAAGCGCCGGCCCAGTACGGTGGGCGGTCCATCGTTTATCTGTCCAGATACCTGCCTGCCGATCACAGCCACTTTGGTCTTGACGATGACGCGACGCTGGAACACTGCCTGCCCTACCTCAGCGTTATCTTTCCTCAGTTCCGGCGAGACTGGATCGTCAAGCATCACGTGTGGCGCGCGCGTTACGCACAACCTGTGGTGACAAAGGACTACAGTGCCTTCATCCCCGCCTTGCGCAGCCCGATCGAGGGCGTTTACCTGGCCTCGATGGCGCAGATCTATCCGGAGGACCGAGGCACCAACTACGCCGTCCGAGACGGTCGAGCTGCGGCCGCGGTAGTGGCTGCGTGGCTGCGAGACCACTGCTACTGACAAGAGCCGCCTGCCTGACTGCATCTACAGGTGAGCAGTGACCGCAGAGCCGATAGACCGCCTGCGCTATCGAGTTTCTGGCGATAATGGTCGCTGCACCAAGGCAGGATGGAGGGATCCATGAATAAGCTCGGTTCTGAAGTTCAGCGGATTCTGGTCGTCGAGGATGATCTGGTCAGCTATGAAGTGCTGGCCAGTGCTCTGCGCAAATTGGGCCATGTGAACGTGCAGCGCGCCGAGGACGGTGCGGCCGCAATTTCCCGGATTGCCAAGTTCCAACCAACGCTCGTTATCACGGACATCCTGATGGCACCCGTCGATGGACTGGAGTTACTCGGATTGATTCGAACTGGCAAGTATGGTTTGCCCGCTGGCCTTCCCGTCGTCATCTACTCCGGAAATACGCACAAGCGATTGGTGACCCAATGCATCGCTTTGGATGTCAGCGGTTTCATCGTCAAGCCCGTTAGCGTCGATGCGCTCAGAAAGAGACTCGCGGATCTCAGGATGACTCAAGCTGTCGCCAGAGGTGGCGACTATTATCAAGGGGTCGTATCGGGAATGATTGCCGGCATGGGAGACGCACCGTCTGTTTCTGCAATGCGTCTCTTGGCCCCGGCGTCCGATACTTACCAGGGCGAATCTGCAGTTGTCGAATCCGCCCCCTCTGCGACGGGGGCGAAGCTTGGTTACCTCAATTGGAATGACAGGTACTCCGTCCACGACAACGCCATGGATTCTGACCACCGGCGGATCCTCGGCCTCATAAATGACGCGTTCCTGCTGTATTCGGACGCCGATGGGCAAGGCGGCCTTTCAGACATCGCCGCGAAGTTGTATCAATACACGGTCGACCACTTTGCAGCTGAGGAAGCGATGCTGCGGCGCGTTGCCTACCCGAAGCTGGCCGAACACCTCGAACTTCATCGCAGCATGACCCAGCAGACGCGCGAAATCCTGCTCCGAATCGAAGCACTCGAATCGAACGTCGAAAGAGACGTGTTTCAGTTCCTCAAGGAATGGTGGCTTGTCCATATCCAGACGGCCGATAAGGCGTATGGGGACTACCTGCTTGCGCCTTCGCCAAGCACATAGTGCGTTTCGTCGTGGCGCATATGACGAGTAGATCTTGCGCACATTTTCACAAGAAGCGATCACCGCACTGTTGTCACGTGATGGCAGTCAATACTTGACTGTGGCACTCGGCTATAGCGTATGATGAATTTTCGAAGCGACGGGAATGGACAGACACCCGCTGTTGATTCGAAATACTTCATACCCTGGAGAGACAAATGAAGATCAAGCATCTGCTGCTTGCCGGTTTGCTGGGATTGTCGATTACGGGTGCCTCTGTGGTTGCGCAGGCAGCCGATGTACGCATGTTCGTTCGTCACGAAGTCGCGGACTACGCGGCATGGCGAAAGGCCTACGACGGATTTGCCTCGACACAGAAGAAGTTGGGCGTCTACTCCAAGGCCGCCTATCAATCAACGGACAACCCGAATGACGTCACTGTCATTCATGACTTCCACAGCCTGGAGAAAGCGAAGGCATTTGCCGCCTCGGTCGAATTGAAGTCGGCGATGGAGCGTGCGGGCGTTAAAGGTGCGCCGCAGATTTGGTACACGACCAAGACAACAAAGTAGCCGGTCCTTGCGTTCGCAAGGGTAAGGCGGACCGGCGGTGGTGGAACTACGCCCATCTCGCGCCCGATCATCTGGCAATCGCGGCCTCGCGATTGGATTCCGTCCTCGCAGCTAGCGGGCTGAAGATTTGTAGATGCCCTTTACTAGCATGTGGGATAAGAGGGCTTTCAAACTTTGAGAGGCTTTGAAAATAATTGACGCCTTTCTTTCAAAGCCCATAATCGTTTGAAAGCATTCTTGGCTGATGACTCCAGCACAATGAATCAAAACGACTTTGCCGACACTGCTAGCGGCAGGTTGATCGTTGCCCCTCAAGGCTC
>PMIF01000069.1 GCA_003157035.1 Rhodocyclaceae bacterium | reverse complement strand
GAGACCGCCGCCGATGTGGCGCGCATATTCCTCGAGTTCCATCAAGTCGGCACCACCGTGCTCGTGGCCACGTACGACAACAGCCTGTTCCCCACCGCCCGGCGATTGCGGCTCGATCACGGACGCCTGCAATGAGAATCTGGCTGCAGAACCATCGCAACGCTTTCGTCCTGGCCCTGCGCCGGCTCACCGCAGCGCCGCTCAACAGCCTGCTGTCGACACTGGCCATCGGCATCGCGCTTGCCTTGCCGGCCGGCGGCGAACTATTGCTGGCCAACGCGGCCAAGCTGTCCGCCGGCATGGCCGCGCCAGCACAGATCTCGGTATTCATGGACCTTCAGGCGGACCCGCGCGCCGTTGCCGAGATCGACAAGCAGTTGCGTCAGCACGCCGGCGTCAAGACCGTCCGCTTCGTCAGTCGGCAGGAGACGCTGGCGCGCATGCGCGCCAAGGAAGGCCTGGCTGAAGTCATCGACATGCTGCCGACGAATCCCTTCCCGGACGCCTTCATCGTCGGGCCAGGCGACGACCAACCCCAAGCCATGGAAGCACTGGCGGCCGAATTGCGTCGGCTCCGCAATGTCGAGCATGTGCAGCTCGACTCGGCCTGGATCAGGCGCCTGGCCGCTGCCATGCGCCTGGCGCGAATGCTGGTCGCCTCGCTGGCAGGTCTGCTCGGGTTCGGTCTGGTTGCCATTGCCTTCAACACCATTCGGCTACAGATTGTCAGCGGCCGGGCGGAAATCGAAGTCAGCCGTCTGCTCGGCGCAACCGATGGCTACATCGGTCGACCGTTTCAATACTTCGGCTTTCTTCAAGGCCTGGCCGGCGGCGGCGCCGCATGGCTGATGGTGACCGGCATTGCCTGGTGGCTGCATGCGCCGGTTGCCGATCTGGCGCAAGCCTACGGCATGGAGTTCATCCTGCAACCGCTGTCAGCCACCGACTCCGCCGTGTTGCTGGCTGTCGCTGCGGCCCTCGGCTGGCTCGGCGCCACCCTGTCGCTGCGGCAATACCTGCGCAGCGCTTGATCCGGCAATGCTTCAGGACAGCCCGGTCGGTCGCCGAGCGGACTCCAGCCTCGCCTTCAATTCCGCCATGGCCTTCGCGGCAGCTTTCTCGCCTTCGAGGATCGCCTTGTGCCGCGCCTGAAAATCCGCCGCCGGCAGGTCCCCCGTCAGCGGCCGGATCACCAGATCGGCTTCCGCCATCTCGAAGCGGCCGATGGCCTGACCCATGATCGAAAACGTNNCTGACAGCACCGCCGTCAACGTACTCATGGCCGTTGATGGCCACCGGCTGGAAGATGCCCGGCACACTGCTCGATGCCCGCACGGCCATGCCGGTGTTGCCGGTGCGAAAGGCCACCAGTTCGCCGCTGCGCAGATCCGTCGCCACCGCGGCGAAACTGCGCGGTAACTTTTCCAGCGGCAGATTGTTGACTGCCTTATTGACGAAATTCTGCAACGCCTCGCCTTTGAACACACCGCGGTCGGGCAGCGACCAGTCGCTGACCTGACTCTCGTCAAGTTCCATGGCCAGCTTCTGCAGCTCGAAACCCGTCAACCCGGCAGCGTAGAGTGCGCCAACCACAGAACCGGCACTGGTGCCGGCAACGATGTCGGCGACAATGCCCTGCGCCTCCAGCGCCTTGATGACGCCGATATGAGCGAAGCCTTTGGCGGCACCGCCGCCGAGCGCAAGACCGATTTTCAGCGGCTGCGGCTGTACCGGCACCGGCTTGCTACCGTTGCTGAGGCAGGCAGGCAGACCGAGGCTGGCCAGGGAGGCGAGGAACAGGCGACGACGGGGATTCATGGCGATTGGCGCCACGATTCTAGCGCGTCGGCCCGGCCGGTGCCGGGCCTCGCGCGCTATCCTACTTAGAACTTGACGTTCAATCCGGCGTAGAACGACCGTCCCATGCCGGGAACGGCGATACCCCAGAGACTCGCCGTGCCGCCGTTGGTACCGATGTTGCCAACTTCCCGATCGAGGGACATGGTCGCGCCCTGCGCGGTATATGCACCACCGAGCGGCAGGTAGTAGAGCCTGTCGAACAGGTTCTCGATGCCGAAATCGATGCTCGCCTGCCGCCACGAATACCTGGCGCGCAGGTTGACCAGGCTGTAACCAGGCGTCTTTACCTCGTTGCGCACGGCGGACACATCGTTCTTGGCCCGCACGCCAAGCACTTCGATTCCGTTATCCCAATCACCGAATTTCTGCGTCAACGTCAGCTTGGCGTTGAGCGGCATGATGTTGTAGAGGCCGTTGTCAGTATCGAGATTCTTGCCGTTGGTGTAGTTGAGCAAACCTTTGATGCCCCAGTCACCATATCCGGTCTTGCCCAGCGGCAGTTTGCCGGAAACATCGATGCCGTAGAGACGGGCCGACTGATTGGCGTACTGCAGCTTGACGAAGCCGTTGGTCAAGGTGGCGTTGGGCAGGGCCGTCAGGACGCCATTGATGATCATCGAAACGGTTCCGGCAGTTCGCACGGCATCGATATAGTCGCTCACCCGCGTGTAGTAGGGAGTGACCTTGAAATCGGCAGCACGGTCATCGGCATGCCAGTCGCCAGTGAAGCTCAACGTATGCGCGACTTCTGGCTTCAGATTGGGGTTGCCGAGATAGCCGTTGCCGTCGCCGACGAAGTTGTTCATTTCCAGGGCCATCGCATTGGCCGACCAGTCGTAGCGTTCGTACAGGCTCGGCGAGCGGGTCTTCTGGGCGTAGCCAAGCTCATACGTACGGTTGGCATCCGGCGTATAGCGCGCCAGCGCAGTCAGATCCAGGTTGTGGTCGGTACGTTTGCGCTCCAGAGCATTGAACGCGGCCGTGGTGCCGACGGAACTGTTGGCGTACATCATGCCCGTGTTGTAGCCCTGCACGGTACCGGAATTCGTTGTCACCTGTTCGACGCGAGCGCCGAGCAGCGACAGCCACTGCGAACTCCACGCCGCTTCCCATTCGGAGAATAGCGCCGTCCGGTCGCGCTTGCCGCCGTTGATGTTCCAGAACGTCAGCGGTGCCATGCCGCCACTGCAATCAGTGCCGCAGTTGGGGGATGGCGGCCACCAGTCATCGAGGCGGTAGGTCTGCAGTTCTGCGCCGACACGCATCAGGTCTCGCGGATTGAGTTGGACATTGGCCTTGAGCGAGGCACCATCAGTCTTGCCCTTGGTGTACATCGGCATGCCGTCCACGGACCAGACCTTGCCGCTTGTCCCCGTTATCGCGCCGTAGTTGAATTTCTTGTCAGGGCCGAAATCCATGTAGTGATCGACCGTCTGGTGATACGCCCGCGCCTCCAGCGTGCCCCAGTCGAGTTGGCCAAGGTAGCGCAGGTTGATGCGGTGCTCGGTATTGCCGAGCATGTCCATGCGTTGGTTCGGATACAACTCGTAGGGAATGTCCTGGTAACCGAACTTGGCTTCGAAGAGGTGATTGCCGCCCTTGAAGGCAAGGTTTAGCGAATGGTTGCGCGCCTCGTAGGCCGTCGAACCGACTTCGTCCCGAGCCAGGCTATGTCCTGCCCTGGCCGTATCGGTCGGCGAAGACGTGGCGGTAAAGGTCTTGAAATCACCCCCGGCCTGGTAATTGTCGGCTTGGCTGGTGGCCCCGGCATAGCTCACATTGAATGACTCGGTGGCGTAGGTGGCGGCCAAATTCGCACCCCTGGCGTTGCCATTGCTGCGATAAAAGGCGCCCGCCTCGCCCTTTTTCAGGCTGCCCGCGCCAGGCGCCGCGAACACTGGTGCCGACGATTCAACCACGATGGCCCCACCAAGGCTGTCGCCACCGGCACTGACCGGCGCAATGCCGGCCCAGACCTTGACGGTGCCGACATTGGTCGGATCGATATAGGAGAGGGCCGAATTCATGTGGTTCGGACAGGACGCCACGATCTCGACCCCGTCGACCTTGATGTTCAGCCGATCATCGGCCAGGCCGTGGATCGCCGGCAGGCTGGAAACGCCGCCAGCGCCGTAGAGGCTGACACCGGGAATGTCCCGCAGCATGTTGGCCGTATCGCTGGTGCTCGCGCGTAATCCGGCAATAGACGCGTCATCGATGCTCTGAGCTGACTCTGTATTTGCCTTTGGTGCAGTGACAACTACTGACGGCAGGCTCGTGGTCTGCGCTTCTGCGGCATACGGAAGCGCTGCGAGGACGAGAACGATAGGCAAACGAACGGGTTTCATGGGTCGAAGGGACGAGGAGTGGCAATGGCTGGAGATTCTAAGAAGGCGCAAGATGTCGCCGCTGCGGCAAATCGCCGCACGCGACAAACTGCCGCAGGTCTCGACTCAGCGCTGCGCCGGATCGGTGACGAAGGCGATCTTGACGATGCCAACGCGTTGCGCTGCGGCCATCACCTCGGCCACCCGCTCGTAACGCGTAGCGCGGTCGGCGCGCAGGTGCACTTCCGGATCGAAGCCGCGCTCGGCCGCCAGCCGGTCGGGCAGCGCCTGCCGATGGATGGCCTCACCATTCCAGTAGATCTGCCCCTGCTCGTCGATTGCCAGCTGGATCACATGCAGCTTGTCTTCGAGCTTGGTCGCGTCCACCTTGGGCAGATCGACGGGTATGGCTTGGTGAAACAGCGGCGCCGTTATGATGAAGATCACCAGCAGCACCAGCATCAC
>PMIF01000020.1:8460-12490 GCA_003157035.1 Rhodocyclaceae bacterium | reverse complement strand
CTGCTCCATCCAGTCCATGGTGGCGGCGCCATCGTGCACTTCGCCGATCTTGTGATTGACACCGGTATAGAACAGGATGCGCTCGGTCGTAGTGGTCTTGCCGGCATCGATATGCGCGGAGATGCCAATGTTGCGATAGCGCTCAATAGGAGTCTTGCGGGCCACGTTAGTACCTGCCTTATCTAAGCCAAACCGCCGTGGCGCTCACCATCGGGAGAGACGCCAAGGCGGCAAAAAAGAAACGAATAAATCTAGCCGCGCGACATTGCCGCGCAGTTACAGTCAAAACCGATAATGCGAGAAGGCCTTGTTGGCCTCCGCCATACGGTGCACTTCTTCGCGCTTCTTCATTGCCGCGCCGCGACCCTCGGCAGCCTCCAGCAACTCACTGGCCAGCCGCTGGCCCATCGATTTCTCGCTACGCTTGCGGGCGGCCTCGCGCAACCAGCGCATCGACAACGCCATCCGGCGGGAGGGGCGAACTTCGACGGGCACCTGGTAGTTGGCGCCACCGACACGACGGCTCTTCACCTCGACCACCGGCTTGACGTTGCTGATCGCCTGACCGAACACCTCGAGCGGATCCTTGCCGCTCTTCGCCTTGATCTGATCGAAGGCGCCATAGATGATTCGCTCGGCAACCGACTTCTTGCCGCCGGTCATGAGGACATTGACGAACTTGGAGACATCAACGCTGCCGAACTTGGGATCCGGCAGGATGTCACGCTTGGGAACTTCGCGACGACGGGGCATGGTGACCTCTCAATCCTGTTATTGCTTGGGCCGCTTGGCGCCATACTTCGAGCGCGACTGCTTGCGGTCCTTGACGCCTTGTGTATCCAGGCTACCGCGAACGATGTGGTAGCGCACACCTGGCAAATCCTTGACGCGGCCCCCGCGAATCAGAACCACGGAGTGCTCCTGAAGGTTGTGGCCTTCGCCGCCGATGTAGGAAATTACCTCGAACCCGTTGGTCAGGCGCACCTTGGCGACTTTGCGCAGTGCAGAGTTCGGTTTCTTCGGCGTCGTGGTGTAGACGCGTGTGCACACACCGCGCTTGGCCGGGCTACCGCCCAGCGCAGGCACCTTGCTCTTGCTTACCGGTGCTTGACGACCCTTGCGCACCAGCTGGTTAATGGTTGGCATATCAAAGTCCCAAAAGGCGTACGGCCCCCTCGACGGGGCAAAGAGGCCGGATTATATTGGTCGCGCGCTGGCTGGTCAACGGCCTACGCACCCTCTGTTACATCATTGTGCACCGGCAGGTCGAATATTCCCTTCGCCGCATCCTCGCCGGAGGACTGCATGCGGCGGGCGCGGTGATAAGCCATGCCTGTGCCTGCGGGAATAAGGCGACCGACAATGACGTTCTCCTTCAGACCGCGCAACTCGTCGCGCTTGCCCATGATGGCGGCTTCGGTCAAGACACGCGTCGTTTCCTGGAAGGATGCCGCCGAGATGAACGAATCGGTCGACAAGCTGGCCTTGGTAATGCCGAGCAACACAAACCCATACTCGGCAGGACGCTTGCCCTCGCTGATCAGCTTGTCGTTCTCGTCCAACACTTCGGAGCGCTCGACCCCCTCCTCACGGATGAACCTCGAGTCGCCCGGATCGGTGATGACGATGCGCCGAAGCATCTGGCGCACGATCACTTCAATGTGCTTGTCGTTGATCTTCACGCCCTGCAGGCGGTAGACGTCCTGAACCTCGTCGATGATGTAACGGGCCAGTTCCTCGACGCCCTTGAGACGCAGGATATCGTGTGGATCGGCGGGACCATCGACAATGAATTCGCCCTTGTTGACCACCTGGCCGTCGTGGGCCATGACGTGCTTGTCCTTGGTGATCAGGTACTCGTGGGCGGTGCCATCCGGCTCNNCCGGTCACTTCCGCCAACATGCCGGCATCCTTGGGCGAGCGGGCTTCGAACAGTTCCGCCACGCGCGGCAGACCGCCGGTAATGTCGCGGGTCTTGGCAGATTCCTGCGGGATGCGTGCCAGGACATCGCCGACTGCCGTCGTCTGGCCGTCCTTGACGGTGATGATCGAGCCGACCTGGAAGGTGATTGCCACTGCGTGGTCAGTCCCGTGGGTGCGCACCTCCTGCCCGGTCTCGTCGATCAACTTCACCTGCGGACGCAGGCCCTTGGTCTGCGACTTGCCACCCCGCTTCGGGTCGATAACGACCAAAGTCGAC
Organism: Rhodocyclaceae bacterium; assembly: GCA_003157035.1. Taxonomy (GTDB): domain Bacteria; phylum Pseudomonadota; class Gammaproteobacteria; order Burkholderiales; family Rhodocyclaceae; genus Fen-999. The sequence continues at coordinate 10,290 of PMIF01000020.1, read as the reverse complement.
AAGCCAGTAACGTCGTCGACCTGCTTGGCGACGGTAGCGCCTTCTTCGACATGCTCGAACTTGACGATACCGGCATACTCGGTGACGATTGGCCGGGTATGCGGATCCCAGGTCGCCAGGATGACGCCGGCCTTGATCTGCTTGCCGTCGTCGCCCATCAGCGTGGCGCCGTACGGCACCTTGTGCCGCTCACGCTCGCGGCCGTTGTCATCGGTAATCATCACCTCGCCGGAGCGAGCGATGACCACCTTCTCGCCCTTCGGATTGGTGACATAGCGCATGGTCGCCGAGAAGCGAAGCACGCCGCTGCTCTTGGCCTCGACCTGGCTCTGAGCCGCGGCCCGCGACGCNNCACTTGGCGCACAGGCCGTAGCGGGTATCGCAGGACAGCGGTGTACGGACGCGAACCTCGTCGATGCCCAGGGCTTCGATGGTATCGACGGCATCTTCGTCCAGCAGATAGCCGGTTTCGTAGAGAACTTCCTGGCTGTCGGGATGGATGACATCAGCTACCACAACGCGACCGAGAATCCGTTCGCGCAGCGCTTCTACCACCTCGCCACCTTCGACCAGCGCCTTCATGGCAAAGCCGGCGCTGGTGCCGCAATCGTCCTCGGTGACGACCAGATCCTGGGTCACGTCGACCAGGCGGCGGGTCAGGTAGCCGGAGTTCGCAGTCTTCAACGCCGTATCGGCCAGACCCTTACGGGCACCGTGCGTGGAGATGAAGTACTGCAGAACGTTCAGGCCCTCGCGGAAGTTGGTGGTGATCGGCGTCTCGATGATGGATCCGTCCGGCTTCGCCATCAGGCCCCGCATGCCGGCCAGCTGGCGGATCTGCGCCGCCGAGCCACGGGCGCCGGAGTCGGCCATCATGTAGATGGAGTTGAACGACTCCTGGGTGACCAGCTTGCCTTGGGCGTCGGTAACCTGTTGGTGCGCGAGTTGATCCATCATCGCCTTGGCCACCTGGTCGCCGGCACGGCCCCAGATGTCCACCACCTTGTTGTAGCGCTCGCCGACCGTCACCAGACCGGAGGTGTATTGCTTTTCGATCTCCTTCACCTCAGCCTCTGAGGCTTCGATGATGGTCTGCTTCTGCTTCGGCACCAGCATGTCGCCAATGGCGATGGAAATGCCACCGCGCGTCGCCAGCGTGAAGCCGGACTGCATCAGCTTGTCGGCGAAGATGACTGTTTCCTTCAGGCCGCAGCGACGGAAGCTCTCGTCGATCAGCTTGGAGATCTCCTTCTTCTTGAGTGCCTTGTCGATGGCTTTGAACGGCAAGCCCTTCGGCAGGATTTCAGAAAGGATGGCACGACCAGCGGTGGTGGAATAACGCGAAATCTTTTCGCGCCATACCTCGCCATCGAGTTCATATTCCTTGATGCGGATGGTGATGCGGGCGTGCAGATCGACCTGCCTGGTGGCAACGGCGCGGGTAACTTCAGCCACATCGGTGAACATCATGCCTGAGCCGACTGCGGCGGCGTTTTCGCGCGTGGCGTAATAGAGGCCGAGCACGACGTCCTGCGACGGCACGATGATCGGCGCTCCGTTGGCCGGCGACAGCACGTTGTTCGAGGCCAGCATCAAGGTACGCGCTTCCATCTGCGCTTCCAGCGACAGCGGCACGTGCACGGCCATCTGGTCNNGTCGGCGTTGAAGGCGGTACAAACGAGCGGGTGCAACTGGATGGCCTTGCCTTCGATCAAGGTCGGCTCGAAAGCCTGGATACCCAAGCGGTGCAGCGTCGGCGCGCGGTTCAAAAGCACCGGATGCTCGCGAATGACTTCCTCGAGAATGTCCCAGACGACAACGGTCTCGGCT
>PMIF01000020.1:8001-8380 GCA_003157035.1 Rhodocyclaceae bacterium | reverse complement strand
AGCAGGTTCTGGCGGAAGCGGCCGCCCTTGCCCTTGATCATGTCGGCCAGAGACTTCAGCGGCCGCTTGTTGGCGCCCGTCATGGCCTTGCCGCGACGACCGTTGTCGAGCAGCGAGTCGACGGCTTCCTGCAGCATGCGCTTCTCNNATACCCAGACGGTGCAGCGTCGGCGCCCGGTTGAGCAGCACCGGATGTTCGCGAATGACTTCCTCGAGAATATCCCAGACGACAACGGTCTCGGCTTCGACTTCCTTCTTGGCCGCCTTGATGGTACTGGCAATGCCCATCTTCTCCAGGCGCTCGAAGATGAAGGGTTTGAAGAGTTCGAGGGCCATCTTCTTCGGCAGGCCGCATTGGTGCAGCTTGAGCTGCGGGCCG
>PMIF01000020.1:6436-7933 GCA_003157035.1 Rhodocyclaceae bacterium | reverse complement strand
GCGGCGATAGAGGTCGTTCAGGTCCGACGTCGCGAAGCGGCCGCCATCCAGGGGCACCAGCGGACGCAGGTCCGGCGGCAACACGGGCAGAACTTCGAGAATCATCCACTCGGGCTTGATACCAGACGTCTGAAAGCCTTCGAGCACCTTCAGGCGCTTGGCGATCTTCTTGATCTTCGCCTCGGAGCCGGTGGTTTCGAGTTCCTTGCGCAGAATCTCGATTTCGTGGCTGATGTCCAGTGTATGCAGGAGCTCGCGAATGCCCTCGGCGCCCATGACGGCCGAAAACTCGTCACCGTATTCTTCGACCTTGGCCAGGTAGTCATCTTCGGTGAGCAACTGGGCGCGGTTGAGCGGCGTCACGCCCGGATCGACGACCACGAAAGCCTCAAAGTAGAGAACGCGCTCGATGTCGCGCAGCGTCATGTCGAGCACCATGCCAAGACGGCTGGGCAGCGACTTGAGGAACCAGATGTGGGCGGTCGGCGAGGCCAGCTCAATGTGGCCCATGCGTTCGCGGCGAACCTTGCTTTGCGTCACTTCGACGCCGCACTTTTCGCAGATGACGCCGCGGTGCTTCAGGCGCTTGTACTTGCCACACAAGCACTCGTAGTCCTTGACCGGGCCGAAGATCTTGGCGCAGAACAGGCCATCGCGCTCGGGCTTGAAGGTACGGTAGTTGATGGTCTCCGGCTTCTTCACTTCACCATAGGACCAGGACCGGATCTTCTCCGGCGAGGCCAGCCCGATGGTAATGGCGTCGAATTCTTCTTCCTGAGTAACCTGTTTGAATAGGTCGAGTAGTGCTTTCATCGTCGCTTACTCCTTGGGGTCTCTCAGTAACGTTCCAGATCGATGTCGATGGCCAGGGAACGGATTTCCTTCACCAGCACGTTGAAGGATTCCGGCATGCCGGCATCGATCTTGTGCTCGCCCTTGACGATGTTTTCGTACACCTTGGTCCGACCGTTGACGTCGTCCGACTTGACGGTGAGCATTTCCTGCAAGGTGTAGGACGCGCCGTAGGCTTCCAGCGCCCAGACTTCCATTTCACCGAAGCGCTGNNGTCAAACCCAGCGCCGCGGTGACGTCGTCCGGGTAGGCCAGATCGAGCATCGCCCTGATTTCATCTTCCTTGGCACCGTCAAAGACCGGCGTGGCAAATGGCACGCCGCCGACCAGATTGGTGGCCAGCTCCAGCGTCTCCCGATCGTTGAGGCCGTCGACTTCCTCGCCGCGCCCGGAGACGTTGTAGATCTTGTGCAGGAACTTGCGCACCTCGGCCGCATTCGACTGGCGGCGCAGCATCTCGCCAATCTTCACGCCAAGGCCCTTGGCTGCCCAGCCCAGATGCGTTTCCAGGATCTGGCCGATGTTCATCCGCGACGGCACGCCGAGCGGGTTGAGCACGATGTCGACCGGCCGACCATCCTCCATGTAAGGCATGTCTTCGACCGGCACGATCTTGGACACGACACCCTTGTTGCCGTGGCGGCC
>PMIF01000020.1:0-6422 GCA_003157035.1 Rhodocyclaceae bacterium | reverse complement strand
CAGCGCAATGTCGAACCAATGGTAGTGCTCGAGCGCGGCCAGGTAATCCTTGGTGATCTTGGCACCCTTGGCCAGCTTCTTCGGGCCCTTGCTTGCCGCCTTGCCAGTCAACAGCTTTTCAATCCGGGCAAAGGTGTCGCGCTCGACAATACGCATCTGGTCNNGCGCGCAGCAGCTTCTCTTCCGGAGTCAGCTGAGTTTCCCCCTTGGGGGTCACCTTGCCGACCAGCACGTCACCTGCCTCAACCTCGGCTCCGATGTAGACGATGCCGGATTCGTCCAGACGACCGAGCTGGGCTTCGCCCAGCGTGGCGATGTCGCGGGTGATTTCTTCGGCGCCCAGCTTGGTATCGCGAGCGACCACGGTCAATTCCTCGATGTGGATCGAGGTAAAGCGGTCATCGGCAACGACGCGCTCGCTGATCAGGATCGAGTCTTCGAAGTTGTAACCGTTCCAGGGCATGAACGCGACCAGCATGTTCTGGCCGAGTGCCAGCTCACCAAGATCGGTCGAGGCGCCGTCAGCAACCACGTCACCCTTGGCAATGATGTCGCCAACCGTGACGATCGGCCGCTGGTTGATATTGGTGTTCTGATTGGAGCGGGTGTACTTGGTCAAATTGTAGATATCGACACCGACCTCGCCCGGCACCGTCTCGGCATCATGAACCCGCACGACGATCCGGTTGGCATCGATGTAGTCAACGGCGCCGCCGCGCAGCGCCTGGACTGCGGTGCCGGAGTCGACGGCAACCGTACGCTCGATGCCGGTACCGACCAGCGCCTTCTCCGGGCGCAGGCAGGGTACAGCCTGGCGCTGCATGTTGGCGCCCATCAAGGCCCGGTTGGCGTCGTCGTGCTCAAGGAACGGAATCAGCGACGCGGCGACCGAAACGATCTGGCCCGGCGCGACGTCCATGTACTGAACTTCGTCAGGAGTCTTCAGTTCGAACTCGCCCTTGAAGCGACAGGACACCAGTTCGTCGGTCAGCTTGCCCTTCTTGTCCAAGGTTGCGTTGGCCTGGGCGATGACGTAATTGCCCTCCTCGATCGCCGACAGGTATTCGATCTCCTCGCCAACATGGCTTTCCGCCACCTTGCGGTAGGGGGTTTCCATGAAGCCAAAATCGTTGGTGCGCGCGTACAGCGCCAGCGAGTTGATGAGGCCGATGTTCGGACCTTCCGGCNNTGGTCCATGAACTGGGACAGCTGGCTCGAGCCGAAGAATTCCTTGATCGCGGCGCTGATGGGCTTGGCGTTGATCAGGTCGTGCGGCATCAGATTGTCGGACTCCGCTTGCGACAAACGCTCCTTGACGGCGCGCTCGACACGGACCAGACCGGCACGGAACTGGTTCTCGGCCAACTCGCCGACCGAGCGCACGCGGCGGTTGCCCAGGTGATCGATGTCATCGACCTCGCCGCGACCGTTGCGCAGCTCGACCAGAATGCGGATGACGTCGACGATGTCGTCGTTGGACAAGGTCGCGTTGCCGGTCAGTTCTTCGCGGCCAACCCGGCGGTTGAACTTCATCCGGCCAACGGTGGACAAGTCGTAGCGCTCTTCCGAATAGAACAGCCCGTGGAACAGGGTCTCCACGGCATCCTCGGTCGGCGGTTCGCCTGGCCGCATCATCCGGTAAATGGCAACGCGAGCAGCCCACTGGTCGGCCGTCTCGTCGGTACGCAACGTCGAGGAGATATAGGCACCGCGATCGAGGTCATTGACGTACAGCGTCTTCAGGTCCTCGACGCCCGCTTCCATCAACTTCGCCAGCAGCGATTCAATGATCTCATCGTTGGCATTGGCCAGGATCTCGCCTGTTTGTGCGTCGACGACGCTCTGCGCCAACGTTCGCCCGAGCAGGAAGTCGTCGGGTACCGCATGCTTCTTGATACCGGCTTCCGCCAGGTCGCGGATGTGCTTGGCGGTGATTCGCTTGTCCTTGGCCACCACCACCTTGGCGTGCTTATCGACGAAATCGAACTTGGCCACTTCACCGCGCAGGCGCTCGGGCACCAGTTCAAACTGGATGGCCTTCTTGCTCAGGTGGAAGGTATCGAACTCGAAGAAGGTGCTCAGGACCTGCTCGGCCGACAAGCCGATGGCCTTGAGCAGGATCGTCACCGGCATCTTGCGGCGACGGTCGACGCGGAAGTAGAGGAAGTCCTTGGGGTCGAACTCGAAATCGAGCCAGGAGCCGCGATAGGGAATGATGCGTGCCGAGAACAGCAGCTTGCCCGAGCTATGGGTCTTGCCCTTGTCATGNNCCGGTGGTCGTCATGAGCGGAATCTCGCCCATGTAGACTTCCTGTTCCTTGACCTCCTTCACCTTCTCATTGTTGGTCTCGCGATCAAGGATTATCAGGCGCACCTTGGCACGCAGCGGCGAAGCGAAAGTAAGCCCGCGCTGCTGGCACTCCTTGACATCGAACGCCGGCTCGCCAAGCCTGTACTCGACGAACTCAAGCCGGGCGCTGCCCGAATGGGAAACGATCGGAAAGATGGAGGTAAACGCGGCCTGGAGACCCTGGAGCCGACGCTGCCCCGGAGGGACGTCGACCTGAAGGAAGTGGGTATACGAATCGAGTTGGGTAGCCAGCAAGAAGGGAACGTCAAGCACGTTGGCGCGCTTGGCGAAGCTCTTGCGAATTCGCTTTTTCTCAGTATAGGAGTACGTCATGGTCGCTCCGTGGTCTCGTCAGCGTCGAAGGTCAGAAGGCAGGGTTGAGACGCTCAACCCTCTCTGCTAACCACCGCAGTATTGCTACAGCGCGGAAAGCAAGAGCGGGCCGGTGGTTTGCGCCACCAGCCCGCGCTGGAATTGAGATTTACTTGATCTCAACCTTGGCGCCCGCGTCCTCAAGCTGCTTCTTGAGAGCTTCGGCATCCGCCTTCGGAATCGCTTCCTTGACGGCCTTCGGTGCGCCGTCGACGAGATCCTTGGCTTCCTTGAGGCCCAGGCCCGTGGCGGCACGCACCACCTTGATGGCTTCGACCTTCTTCTCGCCGGCAGCCAGCAGGATGACGGTGAATTCGGTCTGTTCTTCGACGGCGGCGGCCGGGCCGGCCGTCGGGGCAGCCACGGCAACGGCAGCGGCGGCGGCGGAGACGCCGAACTTCTCTTCCATTTCCTTGATCAGTTCGGACAGCTCGAGCACGGTCATACCAGCGATCGCGTCGAGGATTTCAGCTTTGGTAGCCATTTGTGAAAGACTCCTGAATGTATGAATGGTTCGTTGAATGACGGAAAATCGTCGTGATTAAGCAGCCTGTTTGGCGTCGCGCACGGCAGCGAGGCCCCGAACGAACTTGGTCGGGACTTCGTTGAGCGTACGGACAAACTGGGCAATCGGTGCTTGCATGGTGCCGAGCAACTTCGACAGCAGTTCTTCGCGGCTGGGCATGGTGGCCAGCGCCCGGACAGCCGAGGCGTCCATGACGTAATTGGCCATCGCGCCCGCCTTGATAACGAGCTTGTCGTTACCCTTGGCGAACTCATGGAGGGTCTTGGCCGCCGCCACTGGATCTTTGGAGATCCCGTAGATCAGCGGGCCGACCATCGCCCCCTGGAGCCCTTCGAACGGCGTGCCGGCTACGGCACGACGCACCAAGGTGTTCTTCAGCACCCGCAGGTACACCCCGGACTTGCGCGCGTTGGCGCGCAGTGCGGTGATCTGCCCAACTTCCAGACCACGGTACTCAGCGACGATAATCGCCTGGGCATCCACCACCTGCGCGGACACTTCGGCAACGACCGCCTTCTTCTCATCGAGATTGAGACCCAAGGTCAACTCCTAGTCAAAACGTTCTCGCATCGCTGCGAGAACAAATACGGCGACCTTCATTCAGGAGTTCGAACAACACATCCTGTCTTCGGGCAACGCCATCTGCGTTGGCCACCGATGCCGCCGGTGATTAAGCGCCCAACGGGAGCGCCAACGGTCTTTGATAACCCGCCGCACCCGAAAGCGGTGCGACGGCCCAAAGTTCCTTACTGAGCCGCTTGCTGGCCAACCAAGGTGGCCTGGTCGACCCGCACCCCGGCGCCCATCGTCGAGGACACCGAGACCTTCTTCAAATACTGTCCCTTGGCCGCCGCCGGCTTGGCCTTGTTCAACGCTTCGATCAGCGCCGACAGGTTCTGCTGCAGGGCTTCGACGGTGAAGGAGGCGCGGCCGATGGTGCACTGAATGATGCCGGCCTTGTCGGTGCGGTACTGCACCTGACCGGCCTTGGCGTTCTTCACCGCCGTGGTCACGTCCATGGTCACCGTGCCCACCTTCGGATTCGGCATCAGGCCGCGCGGGCCGAGAATCTGGCCCAGCTGACCGACCACCTTCATGGCATCCGGTGTCGCAATGCACAGATCGAACTCGATCGCACCACCCTTGACCGTAGCGGCCAAATCGTCGAAGCCGACGATGTCGGCGCCAGCTGCCTTGGCCTCTTCAGCCTTGGCGCCTTGGGCAAACACGGCAACGCGAACCTTCTTGCCGGTACCAGCCGGTAGAACGACGGAGCCGCGAACCAATTGGTCGGACTTCTTCGCGTCAACGCCGAGGTTGACGGCAACGTCGATGGATTCATCGAACTTGGCGATGGCGTTCTGCTTCACCAGCGACAAGGCATCGGTGAGCGGATAATTCTTGCTGCGGTCGACAGTGGCGCGGACCGCGGTCAGGCGCTTGGAATGTTTCGCCATGTCAGAGTCCCTCCACGGTGATGCCCATGCTGCGGGCGGAACCGGCGATGGTACGCACGGCGGCTTCCATGTCGGCAGCGGTCAGGTCGGGCATCTTGGTCTTGGCGATTTCTTCTGCCTGCGCCTTGGTGATCTTGCCTACCTTGTCGGTGTGGGGCTTCGCCGAACCCTTCTGGATTCCAGCCGCCTTCTTGATCAGGATGGTCGCCGGCGGCGTCTTCATGATGAACGTGAAGGACTTGTCCGCGAAGGCAGTGATCACCACAGGAATCGGCAGACCGGGTTCCAGGCCCTGGGTCTTGGCGTTGAACGCCTTGCAGAACTCCATGATGTTGAGGCCGCGTTGGCCCAGCGCCGGACCGATCGGGGGCGACGGATTCGCTTTCCCCGCCGGCACTTGCAGCTTGATGTAGCCGACTATCTTCTTTGCCATGATGGCTCCTTAAGTTGAGTGGTAGCGCGGGTTCGATTGCTCTACTGACGCTCCTCTTGCCGCAGAAAAACCGCTGCGGCACCGGCGTGAATCAGGCTTTCTCGACCTGGGCAAACTCCAGTTCGACAGGCGTGGCACGGCCAAAAATCGTCACCGAGACGCGCAGGCGGCTCTTCTCGTAGTTGACTTCCTCGACGGTGCCGTTGAAATCGGTGAACGGGCCGTCCTTGACGCGCACCAATTCGCCGGTCTCAAACAGGACCTTGGGCCGCGGCTTCTCGACGCCTTCCTGGACCTGCTGCATGATCTTGGCGACCTCCTTTTCGGAGATCGGGGTCGGCTTCGTGGCGGTACCGCCAACGAAACCGGTAACCTTGGCCGTGCTCTTGACCAGATGCCACGACTCATCATCCATGTCCATCTCGACCAGCACGTAGCCGGGAAAGAACTTGCGCTCGGAAGTGTGCTTTTGGCCGGCCTTCATCTCAACGACTTCCTCGACCGGCACCAGAATCTGACCGAACTTGTCCTGCATGCCGGCGCGGGCAATACGGTCGACGAGCGCCCGCTGCACAGATTTCTCGAACCCGGAATAGGCGTGTACGACGTACCAGCGTTTTGTCATGGTGTTATTTCCAGCCCAGGATCAGATCGTAGAGCACATATTCGAGGCTCTTGTCGGCAATCCAGAGCACGATGGCCATCACCAGCACGAACGCAAACACCGCCCCCGTCGTCTGCATGGTCTCCTTGCGAGTCGGCCAGGCGACCTTCTTCGCTTCCGCCAGTGAGTCCTGGCTGAAAACAAAGAATCGCTGCCCCGCCTCGGTAAACCAGGCGACGCCCACGCCCGCCACAATCCCGCCAAGTACGGACAAGACGCGCAAAATCGTCGGCTGCTCGGACAAGAAGTAATAGCCGGCAATACCGGCGATCAGCAGGAGCAGCGCTAGAGCAAATTTCAGTTTTTCGGCCATCTCGTCACGATCATCGTATTCAGTGGCAGGGGCAGAGGGAATCGAACCCCCAACCTGCGGTTTTGGAGACCGCCGCTCTGCCAATTGAGCTATACCCCTGCGGCTAAGACTGCAAAGGGCGCAGCCCTCGCGAGCCGCGCCCCCCTTCTTTTCGTACCCGTTCTTACTCGATGATCTTGGCGACGACGCCGGCGCCGACGGTACGGCCGCCTTCGCGAATGGCGAAGCGCAGTCCATCTTCCATCGCGATCGGCGCAATCAGCTTCACCGTCATCTGAATGTTGTCGCCAGGCATCACCATCTCCGT
>PMIF01000038.1 GCA_003157035.1 Rhodocyclaceae bacterium | reverse complement strand
ATCGGCATCAGGTTCCCCGGTTCGGCGATGGATCAGTTCGATGCGGGCAAGCCATGGGCCGTCGTCGCCGCTGCCCAGATCGAAGGCGGTCACTACATCCCCCTGGTTGCCAGACGCCCGCCGTACCTTGAGTGCGTGACCTGGGGGTCCATCCAGGCCATGACGGATCAGTTCTATGCCACCTATTGCGACGAGGCGTGGGTGATCCTGTCCTCCGAGATGCTGGCGGCAGGCAAGTCGCCGGAAGGCTTCGACCTGAAACAGCTACAGGCCGATCTCAAAGCGCTTTGACGCGCCGCCGGCCAGCATCAGGGTCAGGAGCCGTGGCCATGTCGATGCTGGAGTAATAGTCGTCGGCGCATTTGAAGCCGACGTATTTGGCCGTCAGGTCGGTGCCTATCGGCTCCAGGAAAGTGCGTCAAGAGATGACTCGTGTCTGAGGCCCGCAATTCGATGCCGGACCGATCGCTACTGGCTGTAGCTCATCGGCGCCGCGCCGGTGCGCGCGCCTGCTTCTCTGGGACTGGCGCGGCCGGCGGCGGGGCGCGCAACGACATCGGATTGAAGGGCTTGCCGTTGACGCTGAGTTGACTGCCGCGGAACTCGAGCTTGGTCTTTGCTACGCCCTCGGTTCGCGTGATGAAGCCCTGGTCGGCGAGTGCGGCCAGACGCTCTTCGAGCATGTGCGCTTGCATGGTGGCGATGTCCTGGGCCGTCAGCTCCTTCGGCGCGGCGGCACGCATCTGCCCGGCGAGCAAGCTGCCGAGCAGCGCCTCCGGTAGCGCAAGTTCGGCACGGACTTCGAGCTTGGCGATCAGGTTTATGGGATCGGTCATGTCCTCGGCCTTGGGGTCCCTGAGCAGGGCCTCGACCGCCACGGCGGCCTCGCCCTGCGGCATCCTGAAGCTGAGACGATCGATGCGGACCTGCGGGTTGTACTTGAGCAATTCCAGCCCCGGCGCCTTCAGGGTGGCGAAGGCCCGGGCCGGCTCGGTCGCGGCCAGCGTCATCGTTTCTGGATCGGCGTACAGTTTCAGGAAGGCGCGGTAGAGTCCGGCGGCAGCGCGGGCATGCAGATGCCGCAGCGAGAAGTCGTAGTGGACCGGGCCGTAGTTCTGATCGCCGATCAGCACCCGGTCGACGCCCATCTTCGCCACCAGATCCAGGAACTCGCCCTCGATCGGCATGGCGACTTCATAGACCAGCTTATCGAACTGCACCGGCACCCCTTTACCGCTCGCGTCGGCGACGCTCAATTGATCGAGGGTCACACGTTGCGTGCCGGAGTGGAGCAGGGGTTCGTCGTCGAATATGCGCTTTTCGCTGCTGTCGAACTTCAGCCCCGTCATCGTGACGGCAACGCCCTTGTCGCCCTGGATCGCCAGCTTGGGTGCATCGCCGGTCATGGTGATGCTCTGTTGGTCCTTGGTGAATTCGACCCTGGCTGTGACACCCCCCGAGACGAATTGCCCGCTGCCGCCGGGCAGGCTCAGGGTCATCGCCGGGCTGACGATAACGGAACTGCCGCCGCCGTCGAAGGCGTAGACCGTATGGGCCGTGAGGGGCTTCTTGTCACCGAGCATCTTCGCAAGCTCCTGCCCCGTCGTACCGTCGACGCTGATCTCGCTGTCGGCCGTCGCGGCGGCAAACGCGGCCAGGCCAGGTAGTGGCCCGTGGTGGATTTGTGAGCGTATCGTAAAGCGCAAGGGCGTGGCCGGCGCCGCCGCCGCGCTGCGCGAATCGTCGCCGGCGCGGAACACGTGGCCCATGACTTCGAACGTGACGACCTCGGTGGCCGAAAAGACGCCGCGCTGGTAGTTGCGCTCGACGATCTTGAGATAGGGCACCGACTCGATGGGTTTGTAATGCGCGCTGATGGTCGATTCGACTTCCTGCCCGAGTATCCAGGAAGTTACCGGGTAGGCGAGAACAAGCGGGACCGCGATCGCGGCGACGAGAGCAGGCGTTTTCATGATGGAAATGTTCGTGGGCGTGGTTCAGGAAAGGTGGGTTCGGCAAGGTGGCTGCAGCGGCATTCGCCAGGCGCATGTGGCGGTGCCCATGGCCCGCCATTATGCCGCAGAACTGCCCGCNNCTGTTGGTCGCGAATGCCGCCTCCAGGCGACTTCCAGGCATATTCCGCTGGCAATTGAAAATAATAGTTGACTAAGTAACTATGGTACTCAATACTGGGTTTGCGGGGTCGTTCTCCGCCGGGCGGCCGAAACTTCGACCGCCAACAACTTCAAGGAGTCGAACATGAAAACCCTCAACGCTTCGCAACTTGCCCCCAGTGTGGCCTCCAACATGTGCTTTGACGCCGCCAGGACTCTTGCCCTCTCCCTTGCTGAGTCCGATAGTCAGATGCTTGAGCCCGAGTTGGTTGCCTGGATTGATCGCTCGTCGAGCAAGACGTCCCCGGTCCTGGAAGGCTGCGGCGGTCCGGATGCCTGGTACGACTATGGCGTCTCGCATGGCGGACGGGTCGAGGTCGACGTCGGGGAAATGACCTCGTTCATCTTCGCCGAGTCGAGCGCCTTCGATTCCTATGAACACTTTGGTCCCGGTCCCTTCGTCAATCTACGTGATGCCAATGGCA
>PMIF01000279.1 GCA_003157035.1 Rhodocyclaceae bacterium | reverse complement strand
GATGCCATGAAGGCCGATGCCGCCAGGGCCGCGGCAGTCAGGAGCGAAGCATCAAGGGCCGATGCAGCAAGAGCCGCTTCGGCAGCCGCGGCCGCACCGCCTGCGGCTCACCCGCCCGCTCCGAAACCCGGGCCTGACGCGAAGGCCGAAGAGGAGAAGAAGAAGGCCGAACTAGAGGCGCAGAAACACTAGGGCGAGCGGCGGGCGACGGCAATGCAGTGGGCAGGGCAGCCGTCGCAGCCCAAGTTCAGGGCGTATGCAAGCCCTGAACTTCCGCCTCGGCCTGCTTTATCCTGCTGATGTCGATCAGCGCCAGACGCAGCGTCGGGGGCGCATCGGCGACTTCCCGGCGCTGGCAGTCGAGATGAGCATAAAAGGCGGAGCCATCGCCCCGCACCATCTCCAGAACGAACGCCTGCGGCTTACTTTCGGCGTGTGCCATGATGTTCATGAACAGGCGATGCCAACGATCCTGATCAACAGGGGCAACGAACTTTGAGAAACGACGCTCGAGCAGCTTGACGCGATCGATGCCCAGCATTGCCGCCCCGGTCAGGTTGATTTCGCTGATCAAACATTCCCGGCTGATGGTGGCGTAGCCAACCGGGGCGAAATCGTAGAACTCCAGANNTCGACCTTATGCACCAGGAGTTCATGCAGCAGAACCTCGGCAGGCTGAACCGCCAACTCTGCCGCGGATATGCTGCCAAGCATAACTTCAGCCTTCCTCCTGGTCGACTGGCGCTTTTCAATCCAATCCAGCTTCTGTTTCATGCTCTCCATCTCCTACCCGAATCGCGGCGACCTGGACAGAGTAGACGATAGTCCTGGCCGTCACAACCGCTATCGCTTTACGCGGCGCCCGCGTCCTCCAGGGCCAAGAGAATCAACGGCGTACCACCGGCTTTGCCGACGAGGCGGCGGGCGTTGAGCAGCATCCGGCGCCGTCCCAGGGCGGGAAAATCGTGTTCGACCACGTAGCCGTCGAAACTCTGGTCGCGCGGCAGGATGGTTTCCAGCAATTCGCGCAAGGCGGGAATGTCCCACTGCCGGTTGCCCAAATCGTAGATCGCGCGGCCCAGCGTCTCTTCCGCGCCAACCTGGAAGCTGCGGTAGAACGAACGGCTGGCGGCCATTATCTCGAAGGCGCCGTTCAGGACCAGGAGCGGCTCGCGCACGGTATCGACGATGCCTTCGGCCAGTTCCCGCGCCGCCTGCACCGCCGCCTCGGCCGCAACGCGCTTGCTGATGTCGGTGAAAGTCAGCACCACACCCTCAATGACGTTATCGAGCGTGCGGTAGGGCTGGATGCGCGCCAGATACCAGGCGCCGTCGACGGTGCGTACCTCGCGCTCGCAAGGCGCCAGCGTATCGAGCACGGCGCGGGCCTCGGCCAGCAGGTCTCCGCCCTCGATGTCGGACTTGATGTCGGCCAGGGGCCGCCCCACGTCCGAGGCGACCAAGCGATAGACGCGCGCCGCCTCGCGCGTGAAGCGGCGGATGACCATGCGCTCATCCAGGAAGACCGTGCCGATGCTGATGTTGTCGAGCAGATTCTTCATGTCGTTCTGCATGCCGGACAGTTGCTCGATCTTCGCCTGCAATTCGGCATTCACCGTGATGAGTTCTTCATTGACCGATTGCAGTTCCTCCTTGGAAGTTTCCAATTCCTCGTTGGTTGATTGCAGTTCCTCGTTGGTGGACTGCATCTCCTCGTTGGTGGATTTCAATTCCTCGTTGGACGCCTGCTGTTCCTCGATGGTGGCCTGGAGATTTTCCCTGGTATAGGAAAGGTCGCGCTCCAGTTCCTCGACACGGCCCAATTCCGCCGGCCCGGCCGCGCGCTTGCCGCGCCTGGCCTTGGCGGGCACCGCCGGCGGCCCATCCCGGAAACTCACCAGCAGCAGGCCCTCGCCTGCATCCGGATCGGACAAGGGCTGCACGCTGAAGCTGACGACCTGGAAGTCACCGTTGGTCTTCACGGACACTTCCCGGCCGAGGGTCGGCGTGCCCTGGCCGGCGCCATGAACGGCGGCGCGCAGTTCCAGTTGCAGGCCGTCGCGGGCCATGTCGACCACGTTGAGCGTCGCCTGGCCGGGGGCCGGGCGCAGGTAGCGGCCGGTGTCGCCATGCACGTAGAGAATGCTGCCCTTCGCGTCCACCACCACCGAGGCGGGCGCAAAGGACTGGAGCAGCGCTCGTCTGGCCAGTTCGCCGACGTTGGTTTCCTTGGTCTTCTTCATGGCTTCCTCGGGGGCCTGGCCACCGCTGCCCGCTGTCCAGCCCATACCGCTGGCCATTACGGCGCGGGTGGAGGCCGACGAATGGATGGCGCGGTAGAACTTCCACTTCCTGTCCTGGGCGGTGAACAGCCCGGGATGGTTGCCGATACTTTCTGAAGGCGACAGGAACAGCACGCCGCCGGGCTTGAGCGCGTAGTGGAACGCCGGGATCAGGCGGTTCTGCAATTCCGCCTCGAGGTAGATCATCAGGTTGCGGCAGCTGAGTAGGTCCAGCTTGGTGAAAGGCGGGTCCTTGATGACGTTCTGGACGGCGAACACCACCATTTCGCGGATGTCCTTCTTCACCCGATAGCCGGTCTCCTCTTTGGTGAAAAAGCGGCGCAGCCGCTCCGCCGAGACATCCTGGGCGATGTTGGGCGGATAGACGCCGGCCCGCGCAAGGGCGATGGCGTCATCGTCGAGGTCGGTGGCATAGAACTGGACCTTGAAGTCCTGCCGGCATTCCTCCATGAATTCGCGCAGCAGGATGGCGATGGAATAGGCCTCCTCGCCGCTGGCGCAGCCGGCCACCCAGGCGCGAAAAACATAACCCGCCGGCTTGCCCGCCACCAATTGCGGCAGGACGTTCTGCTTCAGGGCGACGAAGGCTTCCGGGTCGCGGAAGAAACTGGTGACGTTGATCAGCAGTTCCTTGAACAGGATTTGCAGTTCGGCCGGATGCTCCTTGAGATAGCGGGCATAGACCTCCGTATCGGTAATGTCGTGTTGGGACATGCGCCGCTCGATGCGCCGGCCGATGGTGCTCTTCTTGTACAGGGAGAAGTCGTGGCCGGTGGCGGTACGCAACAGCATCAGGATGCGGCCGAGGCCGCTCGCCATCGCCGGCGGCAGTTCCCGGTGGGTCGCCAGCGAGCGCATTTCGCCCTTGAGCGCCTCCGGCATCTCTTCCACGGGCAGGACCTGGGTGGCATAGCCGGCCTTGATGGCACTGGTCGGCATGCCGTCGAACTTGGCGGTGGCAGGCTCCTGCACCAGGGAGATGCCGCCGCCACCAAGAATGGCGCGCAACCCCAGGGTGCCGTCGGTACCGGTGCCGGAGAGGATGATGCCAATGGCCCGTTCGCCCTGATCCTCCGCCAGGGAGCGCAGGAAGGCGTCGATGGGCATACGCTGGCCGCGCGGCACTTCCGGCACGGAAAGTTGCAGGATGCCGTGAAAGATGGCCATGTCCCGGTTGGGCGGGATGACGTAGACGCCGTTGGGCGCCACCTTTACCTGGTCGTGCGCCTCGACCACCGGCATGGTCGTGGTCCGTTGCAGGATTTCAGTGAGGATGCTGGCGTGGCTGGGATCGAGATGCGGCACGAGCACGAAGGCCATGCCGCAGTCGGGCGGAAGGTGGCGGAAAAACTTTTCAAAGGCCTCCAGGCCGCCGGCGGAAGCACCGATTCCGATAATGGGGAACCGGGCGTCGAGGGCATCTTCAGCCGGCACAACAGAAGCGGCCGAGGCTGTCGACGATCGGCGTTGCGGCTTGCTCCGCACTTTCTTGGTCGTCATGCGGCCCTCCGCGGCGGCTGATTGTTGTACCTGCCTGTGAATACTACCCGATCGGAGGCCATGAGAATTGCACCATCCAGATGGCAGTCCGTAACCGGCATCACAGCCTGGACCAGCAGTTCTGCCGCTGGATTACACGCCACTCGTGTCTTTGTGATAGGTTTCGTCTGATCAGTGCTAACGGATCGCCTGAGTCATGCCGACGAACAAGACGCCGGACCATTCTCGCCTGGATAAGCTGGTTGCCGGTGCGCGCAAGCAGTCGGAACTGCGAGAAGCAGATTATCGCGAGCGCGCGCTCAAGATCTATCCCTGGATTTGCGGCCGCTGTCGCCGCGAATTCACCCGCGCCAATCTGCGCGAACTCACCGTCCATCATCGCGACCACAATCACGACAATAATCCGCCCGACGGCAGCAACTGGGAACTGCTCTGCCTCTACTGCCACGACAACGAACACCAGCGACTGTTGGAAGCTTCGGCCGGGCGGTCGATAGTCACCGAAAAGGGCAAGGTCGCCACGCACAACCCGTTTGCCGATCTCAAGAGCCTTCTTGGTAACAGCAAGTAGCTAGCCTGGCGCGAGGATCGGGTTGGACCGGGCGCGCTGCTACTGCCCGTTTCCTGCCCCCGGTCTCAAATTGACGCAGAAGCTGAAGCCGTTGCGCCCCGAAATCTTGGCGGCATACATGGCCCGGTCGGCCGCTTGGGTAAGGGTTTCCGGATCTTCGCCGTCATCCGGGCAAATGGCGATGCCGATGCTTGCCGACACACTGGCGCTTGCCTGGCCCAGGACAAAGGGGGCGGTCAGGGCATTTATCACATCGCGCGCCACCCGCTCCACGGCTTCCCGGCTTTCTAGGCCCTGCAGCACCACCGTGAATTCGTCTCCGCCCAAACGCGCCACGGTGTCCGAACTGCGCACGCAGGCGGAAATACGACGGGCTGCCTCGATCAACAGTTGATCACCGGTGACATGACCGAACGTGTCGTTGACGTCCTTGAAGCGATCGAGGTCGATGAAGAGCAGGGCCAGTGACTGGTCGTCGCGGCGGCTCTTGCGCATTGCCTGCTGCAGGCGGTCGCGAAACAGGCTGCGGTTGGGTAGGTCGGTGAGGGCATCGTGATGCGCCAGGTGCTCGAGCCGCTGTTCGCTTTCTTTCTTCTGGGTGATGTCGGTGAATACCCCGACATAGTGAGTCAGTTGACCTGCCGCGTCGCGCACGGCGCTGATAGTCATCAGCACCACGCTCACGGCGCCGGCTTTGGTGCGGTTCCAGATTTCTCCCAGCCAGTGGTCTTGTTGCGCCAGGCTTTCGAAGACGTGCCGGAAGAAGTCCTGATCGTGGTGTCCGGAACTCAGTATGTGGGAGGAATGGCCGATGGCTTCCTCGCGTGAGTAGCCGGTCAGGGTGCAGAAAGCTTGGTTGACGTCCAGGATGATGCCCTGGACATCGGTGATGAGAATGCCGTCATGGCTGCTTTGGAACACCTTCAGGGCCAGTCTGCGTTGCTCATCGACCCGGTGGCGGTCGGTGATGTCTTCCTTCACGGCAAGGTAGTGCGTTACCGTGCCGAGCGCATCGGTGATGGGCAGGATGCGGGCGAATTCCCAGAAGATTTCGCCGCTCTTGCGCCGGTTGCAGAGCTCTCCGGTCCACACCGTCCCGGTCGCGAGAGTGGCCCAGAGCTGCTCGTAGATTGTCTCCGGCGTCAGGCCCGACTTCAACAGACGCGGGTTCTTGCCGAGAATCTCGGCACGAGAATAGCCGGTGATTTCCGAGAACTTGGGATTGACGTACTGAATGCGTGCGTCGGTGTCGGTAATGACGATCGACACCGGACATTGTTCCACCGCGCGCTGGAACTGGCGCAATTCAGTCTCGGCGCGCTTGCGGTCGGTGATATCGCTGCCTTCCGCCAAGGCCAAGGCGAGCTTGCCGTTGTCGTCGAGGATGGGATGCAGTTGGAAATCGACGAAGCGCAGGCTGCCGTCGGGGCCGGGATGGCTCGACTCGAAGCGGCTCGAGCGACCGCTGGCCAGATCAACGAAGGCCTGGCGCAGCCGGGCCTGAAGGGCAACATCATGGGACCACCAGGGCGTGTTCCAGAATGGCTTGCCGATTACTTCCTCGGGCGCGCTGTTGCCGAGCAGGGCCAAGGCCGAGCGGTTGAGGTCGCGCAACGTGCCGTCGAGATCCAGGATGCTCATGTATTCGCTGGCCTGGTTGAACACGGCGCGGCGGCGCATTTCGCTGTTCTGCAGCTGCTCGCGCGTCCGGCGACTCTCGCGCAAAGCGAAGTCCAGATACTCGCTTTCCAATTGCCGCACCACGTCGTGTTCGGAGAGGACGCCAGCCAGCTGGCCGTCGTCCGCCACCACGACCAAGTGGCGGATATGCCGGCTCTGCATCAGATCCATCGCGTCGTGCAGGTGAGTGCCGGCCGGAATGGTGGTCACCGGGGAACTCATCACCTCGGCCAGCGGTTGATCCAGGGCGCTCTCGCCCTGGCGATAGAAGCGGACGGCATCCCGTTCGGTGACCATCCCTACCGGGGCGCCATCGATGGCGACGATGGCGCAGTTCGCATCCCGAGCGGCCATGCCTGTCACCGCGTCGCGCAGGGGCGCGGTCGGTGCCAGCACCGGCATCCGGGCGCTCATCACCGTGCGCACATCCTGCAAGCGACGGTAGAACTCCAGGCCGAGGTGGAAGCGGAAGTCGCTTTCGCTGACGATGCCGGCCGGTTGGTTCTGCTCGTCGGTGACCAACAGGTGGCGGACACCCTTTTCCGCCATCAGGTGGTAGGCATCATGCAGGGACAGGGTCTGTCGGGCGCTGACCAGCGGGTGGCCCATCACCGTAGCTACAGTCCTCTCTCGGGGTAGCTTCGCCTCGAGGGCGTGCAGTATGTCCCGCTCGGTGATGATGCCGACCGGCTTGCCAAGCTCGGCCACCAGGACCGAACTGATGTGGGCCATTTCCATGACCTCTGCCGCCCGAACCAGGCTCGAATCATGTTCCACCGTGACGATGTTCCACGTCATCAATTGCGCCAGGGAACGTTCAGGCATGGTATGGACTACGCCGGTAGAAGACCCTGTTCATTGTACGGCCGGGGCTTGCCCACGCCAAGTCGAACGATATAGACAAGGGCG
>PMIF01000117.1 GCA_003157035.1 Rhodocyclaceae bacterium | reverse complement strand
GTTGTCGCCGAGCACCAGCGCCGTCGAATCGCCACCGACGAAGTTGCGACCGATGATGAAGGCCTGCGCCAGACCATCGGGCGAGGGCTGCACGGCATATGAAAGATTGAGCCCCCAGGCGCTGCCGTCGCCGAGCAGTTGCTCGAAGCGCGGCGTGTCCTGCGGCGTCGAGATGATCAGGATGTCGCGGATGCCGGCCAGCATCAGTGTCGACAGCGGATAGTAGATCATCGGCTTGTCGTGGATGGGCAGCAATTGTTTGGAGACGGCGATGGTTACAGGGTATAGACGAGTGCCGGAGCCGCCGGCGAGGATGATGCCTTTGCGCGATGCCATAGTCGAAATCAGATCAGTTGGGTCAGTACGTGGTCGAGTCCCGCCTGCCAGTGGGGCAGGACGAGATTGAATGTCTCGCGCAGACGGCTGGTGTCCAGCAGCGAGTTGGCTGGGCGCTTGGCCGGCAATGGATAATCGGCCGTGCTGATGGCCTTGATGGCCTCTGCCGGGAGCTTCAAGACGCCCCCGCGAGCTGCCGCGCCGCGGACAATGGCCTGGGCGAAACCGTGCCACGAAGTCTCGCCGGCAGCCGTCAAATGGTAAATGCCCGAAGGAATATCGCCGGCGCCGCGAAAAGCAATCTGGCCGAGCACCTGGGCGGTGACATCGGCAATTAGCGCGGCGGTGGTCGGGGCGCCGATCTGGTCGGCGACGATGCCAAGCGTGTCGCGCTCGGCGGCGAGCCGCAGGATGGTCTTGACGAAATTGCCGCCGTGGGCGCCGAACACCCAGCTGGTGCGGAAAATGAAGTGTGCGGCGCCGCTGGCCATCAGCGCCGCGTCGCCGTCACGCTTGGTGCTGCCATAGACACTCAGAGGCTGTGTTGGGCTGTCCTCGCGATAAGGCGTCTTGCGGCTGCCGTCATAGACATAATCGGTGGAATAGTGGATGACCCGTGCGCGTACCGTGCGCGCGACATCGCCGATGATCGCCGGCGCCCGGGCGTTGATGGCGTAGGCGAGATCCCGCTCGGCCTCAGCCTTGTCGACTGCCGTGTAGGCGGCGGCATTGACGATGGTGTCGGGCGCGGTCTCCTTGATCCAGTGACGAATCGAGCCCGAATCGGCCAGATCGATGTCCGGATAATCGACGCCGACCACTTCGCCCAATGGCGCCAGCGCGCGCCGCAACTCGAACCCGACCTGGCCGCCCTGACCGATCAGCAAGATTTTCATTGCCGCTGCCCGTAGTTCTTGTCGACCCACTCGCGATAGGCGCCGCTTTGTATGTGGGCCACCCATTCAGCGTGATCGAGATACCAGCGCACTGTCTTGGCGATGCCGGTGGCGAAAGTCTCGGCCGGCCGCCAGCCGAGTTCGCGCTCGATCTTGCGCGCATCGATGGCGTAACGGCGATCATGGCCCGGCCGGTCCTTGACGAAGTTGATCAGGCGCTCGTGCGGGCCGGCGGCATCCGGCCGCAGCTCGTCGAGCAGGGTGCAGATGGTGCGCACGATGGTCAGGTTCGGCATCTCGTTCCAGCCGCCGATGTTGTAGGTCTCGCCGAGCCGGCCGCCGGCGAGCACCGAGCGGATGGCGGCGCAATGATCGCCGACATAGAGCCAGTCGCGCACGTTCATGCCGTCGCCATAGATCGGCAGCGGCTTGCCGGCCAGCGCATTGCTGATCACCAGTGGGATCAGCTTTTCCGGGAACTGGTAAGGCCCGTAATTGTTCGAACAGTTGGTGGTCACCGTCGGCAGTCCGTAGGTGTGGTGGTAGGCACGCACCAGATGGTCCGACGATGCCTTCGACGCCGAATAGGGACTGTTCGGCTGGTAGGGCGTGGTTTCCGTAAACGGCGGATCTTCCGGCGCCAACGAGCCGTAGACCTCGTCGGTCGATACATGGAGGAAGCGGAATTGCTCGCGCCCGGTAGCGCTCAGGGTGCCCCAGTGGGCACGCGCCGTTTCGAGCAGCGTGAACGTGCCTTCGATGTTGGTGCGGATGAACTCGCCGGGGCCGAAGATCGAGCGGTCGACGTGCGACTCGGCGGCGAAATGGACGATGGCTTGCGGCTGCAGCTCGGCGAGCAGGTGTTGCAGCAGCGCCGGATCGCAGATATCGCCACAAACGAAGCGATAGCGGCTGTCGCCTTCGAGCGCGGCCAGGTTTTCGGCATTGCCGGCGTAGGTGAGCTTGTCGAGATTGACCACGGCGTCGCCACCGTTGCGCAGCCAGTCAAGGATGAAATTGGCGCCGATAAACCCGGCGCCGCCGGTGACCAGAATCATTGCAGTTGCCTTCTCAAGAGCGCATCGAAGCGTCGATGCCGACAAAGCGCCAATAATACCCGCAGGCTAAGGACAAACGCGTACTTAGGTTCCTTGGCGCAGTCGCGTCACCGACTTGCGCAGTCCGGTATGGCGCAACAGCCACCAGGCGATGGCGACGCCTACCGCCCCGGCCAGCCAGTCGTCGCCATCGGCCGAACGTCCCGGCAGGAACATCTGGTGAATTTCGTCGGCAGCCGAAACCGCCAGCGGCAGGGCGAAGAACAGCCACAGCCGCGGCCGCAGGGCAAACTCCAGCAATACCGCCAGCGCGCCGAAGGCGACCGCGTGGGCGACCTTGTCCCAAGGCTCGGCAAACAAGCCAACCGCCACCGGCTGCGCGCCGCCGATGAACAGGCCAGCGACAAACGCGATGCACAAGATGCTGGCGATCCGACGAACACTGTTGCCGCTTATCATCCCGCCCTCACGAAATCCGCCGCGACAGTGCGGCGTCCTGGTCTTCCAAGGCCTTAGCGGCCGTACTGATCCTCGAAGCGGATGATGTCGTCCTCGCCCAGATAACTGCCCGATTGCACCTCGATCATTTCCAGTGCCACCTTGCCGGGGTTTTCCAGGCGGTGCTTGGTGCCGAGCGGAATAAAGGTCGACTGGTTCTCCGAGAGCAGCACCACGTCGTCGCCGCGCGTCACTCTCGCCGTGCCGCGGACGACGATCCAGTGCTCGGCACGATGGTGATGCATCTGCAGCGACAGGGCGGCGCCCGGCTTGACCATGATGCGCTTGACCTGGAAGCGCTCGCCGGCATCGACGCCGTCGTACCAGCCCCAGGGGCGATAGACCTTGCGGTGGGATTGCGCCTCGCTGCGGCCGGCAGCAGCGAGCCGCTCGGCGATCTTCTTCACTTCCTGGGTGTGCGCCTTGTCGGCGACCAGTATGGCATCCGGTGTTTCCACCACCACCAGGTTGTCCACGCCGACGCAAGCCACCAGCCGGCTCTCGGCGAAGGCCAGGGTACCGGTCGTATCGTGGAGCATGACATCGCCGCGCCAGGCGTTGCCTGACGCGTCTTTCTCCAGCACCTGCCAGAGCGAATCCCAGGAACCGACATCCGACCAGCCGGCCGTGAGCGGAATCACCGCGGCTGCCGGCAAGCCGGGGCTGCCGGCGGTAATCTTTTCCATCACCGCATAGTCGATCGAATCGGCCGGGCAGGCAACGAAAGCTTCGCGGGCAATGCGGACGAAATCGCCGTCGCCGGCACAATCGGTCAGGGCAGTCCGGCACGCGGCGGCGATATCGGCCCGGCACGCCGCGATGGCGGCAAGCCAGACCGAGGCCCTGACCACGAACAAGCCGCTGTTCCAGTAGTAGTCACCGGAATCGAGATAGCGCTGAGCCGTCGCCCGGTCGGGCTTTTCGGCAAAGGCGGCGAGCGCGAAAGCGCCGCTGTCCGCAACCAGTGACGGGCCGCGGCGGATGTAGCCGTAGCCTGTCTCGGCGCAATCCGGCGTGATGCCGAAGGTGACGATCATGCCGGCCTCGGCCAGCGCCGCCGCGCGCACCACCACGGCGCGGAAGGCGGCCAGATCGACGATGGCGTGGTCAGCCGGCATCACCACCAGCACCGGGTCGTCGCCGTTGTGGCTGGCCCAGAGCGCGGCGATGGTCAGTGCCGGCGCCGTATTGCGTCCCTCGGGCTCGAGCATGATCGTGCCTTGCCGATCAAGCTGCCGCACTTGCTCGGCAACGACGAAGCGGTGGCTCTCGTTGCACACCAGCAGCGGCTCGCCGATGTCGTCGAGGCCGTCGAGCCGGGTCGCGGTGGTTTGCAGCAGCGATTGCGCGTCGAGCAAGGGCAGTAACTGCTTGGGCGCGTGCTGACGCGATAGCGGCCACAGGCGCGTACCCGAACCGCCGGAAAGAATCACGGGAATGATCATGGCAGGGAATGACAGACTGCTGAAGCGCGAATGATACCCGCTCAGGGCGGTGCCAGCCGCGGATCGTATTGCCACCGGCGCAGCTTGGTCGCGGTGATCTTGCCGGCGTCCCGATGCAAGGGATTGATGAGGACATTCTGCTCTTCGGGGACGACGATCGAAGGCACGCAGAGCACCGCACTGGCGAGGCCGGCAAGCCAGGCATCGCCGTAGCCAATGCTGGTTCGGCCCGGTGGCAGGGCATCCCAGCCGACTGCGGCCGTGCGATCGGTCAGTTCCTGGCGGGCGGCCCAAAGCGCATCCGGGATGTCGACGCGGACCAGATAGCGGTTGAGGGGCAGGCCGCCGGCCGCCAGATGGACGACGGTTTCCAGGTTGGCCAGGGCAATGCTCATGGCGCAATAGAGCATGGCATTGCCCTTGCTGTTCCAGCGTCCGCCGGTCGCCTTGGCGCCTGCCCCGGTGAGATCGTCCGCGGTGTAGCGCGGCGTGTCCGTGGCAATGCGCCACGCTGCCTTCATGCGTAGGCGCCGGACTGCATGCGGGCGATGAGGCTGGAGACGATCTCCTGGCCTTCGGCGGTGTCCATGAAGTCCCGCGGCTTGCGGCCACCCAGGGCGGCGGAAGGCTCGGTGAGCCACTGTGCGACCCAGTGTGCCGCCACGAAGTCATCGGGCCGGCCGGACTCGCGCACCATGACCTCGACCTGGCCAATCAACTTGCGCAGGCCCAGCAGGCGCTCGGACATTTCCGGCGACAGCACTGCCTTCGACGAGATCTTGCGGCTGACGGTGGCCCGCGGCAAATGCAGGATGGTGTAGATCTGCTCGCGGGGCAGGTTCATGGCTTCGCCGGTCTGGACGATGACGCTTGCCGGCAAGCCGCGGCGGATGGCCTCGACGCGCTCGATCGGCGAAGCGAGATAGGCGCCGGAAAAGCTTTCGATGCCGGGGGTGTGGCGGGCAACGGCAATCGGTTTGGCGCCTGGCGCTTTGGCCACCGCCGGCCTCGCCACCTTGGGGATCTTGCGGACAGCAGCTTCCATGGCAGTCTCCTTTGAGACTTAAGTATATCTCATTTGAGCCTGCCCGGGCCCTGCTCATGGCGTGCAAAAAAAGACCCGGCCAAACGGCCGGGTCTCAAGGGCTGGGAGGTAAATCAGTTACCCGGATGTCCAGGCAACAGCGCTAGCCTATACCGGTGGAATGGTTGTTGGTGCTGTCGCCAAAGGGCGACAGGTATGGTCCCAGATGCTTCGACCTCATGGCGTTGCACCCTTGGCGCCGCCGATGCTAAGCGTCTGACCGTTGATGACGATATCGCCGGCCTTTTGTCCCGTCTTGCAGGGGCCAAGCCAGCGAGCCTCGATGGTCATCTGCATCTGCCCGTGGCCGGCCATTGGCGGGTCATACTGGGTCGTGATATCACCCCGGTAGCCGGAATCGAAGCTCCCCGAGAACACGGCATCGGAGATGGTCTTCATCTTGTCGAGCGTACATTCGGAATGCACCAGAACGCGGTTGCCGTCGCGCTTGATATCGGAACGGGTGCAATTCTTCGCTGTCGCCCGTTTGGCATTCGATTGCATCAGGTCGTCGGAGGCTTGATCGACGCAGGTTTGCATGGTGCCCATCGGGCTGGCCTTGCCGCCCATGGACATCTTCACTTCCCACAGCCCCGACTTTCGCCGTGGCATGTCATCGGCGGCTGATACCGCAGTTTGAGCAAGGATCAGGACAAGTATGCTGCAGGCGAGGCGGATCACGGTCATAGCGGGCTCCTGGCGGGTGATTGAGATGGGCAAAAATGCAAGGGTACCTTATCGCCGCCGCCGCGGTGCGCTGTCGCCCACAGGCAATTTTCCATTGACATTTTCGCCGGCTCCGTGGTAACCTGCCTCATAACTTTCAACATTTTGGCTGGATCCGAGTTAACCCACTTGGAATGAGGGAGCAAATGAAAAAACTTACCACCCTGATGCTCGCCGGCGCCGGCCTTCTGGCTGCGCTGCCGTCCTATTCGTTCCAGGCCGGTATGTCGTCTGGCTCTCTGGACACTGAAGTCCATCAACGATTGGCTACCGGCGAGAGCCTGAAGGCCATCGCCAAAGCGGCCGAGGTGGCGACGATCTCGCCGGCCTCGCTGACCACGTCCCTGATCCTCAACGGCATTGCCGGCTCGACGACGGTAACCTCGCTGGTTGAAGCCGGCCTGGCGATTTGCCCGGTGGTCGGTTCTGCAGTGGCCAGCGGCTATGAACGCAAGGCCATGATTCAGGCCGCGATCGCCGGTGGTGCCGACCCCAATACTTCCTGCCTGCTGGATCCGACCGCAGCCGCCCCCGGCGGCGCTGGCGGTGCCCCGGCCATCGGTCAGTCGCGCGCTTCGACCTACGGCGGCGGTGGCGGCAACCGGAGCGTCAGTCGTAGCTGATCGGCGTTTAATTTGATGCGAGAAATGGCAGCCTGGTGCTGCCATTTTTCTTTTACTGGTTTTCGGAGTCGGTCGCCTTGACGGAACACGGATCTCTCCCTGACGAGCCGCACGGCGGCCCAGTTCGCGACATCTGGATCTTTCGTGCTTTGCTGGTGCTGCTGTTTTGGGCACCCTTGCCGCTCGGCAGCAACCGGATATGGGCGATCGGGCTCCTGTTCGCCAGCGCCCTGGCACTGGTGATCGCCTGCGTTGTCGCCTGGCGCCACGCGCTCGATGAAGCCGCGCGGCGCATCGCCCGCTTTGCCGTACCGCTGACCCTGATCGCCATCATGGTGCTGTTCGCCGTGGCCCAGACCCTACCCTGGCCGGCGGACTGGATTGCCGCAGTTTCGCCCGAAGCCGCCCGCGTCCAGGAGGGCAGCGCGGCAAGCTACCTGTCGCTCGACGTCTATCAGACGCGCGTGGTGGCGACGCTGGCCTTTACCTACTTCTGCGCCTTCTTGGTGGCCGTGCTCAGCATCCGTTCGTTCCGGCGTCTCGATGCGCTGGCCAGGCTTTTTGTCTGGAGCGGCGTTTTC
Source organism: Rhodocyclaceae bacterium (assembly GCA_003157035.1). Taxonomy (GTDB): domain Bacteria; phylum Pseudomonadota; class Gammaproteobacteria; order Burkholderiales; family Rhodocyclaceae; genus Fen-999. The sequence continues at coordinate 4,809 of PMIF01000117.1, read as the reverse complement.
CAGGCGGCGCTCGGCTCGGTGCTGTTCTCGCTCGGAGCCCACTACTGGATCTTCCATTTCGAGATGAACCACTTCCGCCTGTTCGGCACTTATGGCTATCACAACAGTGCGGCGGGCTACCTGGTGATGTGCCTGTCGATCGGCATCGGCCTCATGCTGGCGCGTCTGGGGCGGGGCAGCCACTGGCCGGCCGACTGGAAACACAGGCTGCGCGCGGTGTTCACCTTCATCCTGAGCCCGAAGATGCGGCTACGCATCCTGCTCGTGGTCATGGTCATCGGCCTGGTGTTGACCCGCTCGCGCATGGGCAATGCCTCGTTCTTCATCGCCTTGCTGGTCGTCGGCGTGTTCACCATCGCCGTGTCGCGCAAGAGCGCGCCGACCACCGTTGCGCTGATCGCCAGTCTGGTGATCATCGATGTCGTCATCGTCGGCAGCTGGGTGGGCATCGAGCGCGTCGTGCAACGCATCGAGGATACCGAGATGACGGTGGGCGCCGGCGGCCGCGAGGAATCGGTCGAGGCGCGCACCGAAGCCGGCCGGGTGGCGATGGCCGTGGTCGAGGATTTTCCGTGGACCGGCACCGGCGGTGGCGGCTTCTACGCCAGCTTCCTGCGTTACCGGACGCCGCGCGTCGGCTATGTCGATCACGCCCACAACGACTATGTCGAGATCGCCACCGACTACGGCTGGCCGGGGCTGGCCGTGCTCGGCAGCCTGGCGGCGCTGACCCTGTGGCAGGCGCTGGCGGTGCTGGTCAGGCGGCGGGCCAATCTTCCCCGCGGCATCGCCTTCGGCGCCGCCATGAGCATCGTCGCGCTGCTGATCCACAGCGCTGTCGACTTCAACTTGCAGATTCCGGCCAACGCGCTGACCATGACCGTGATCCTGGCCATGGTCTGGATCGCGCGCGAGCTGCCGTCGCCCAGCGGCAGTGAATCCGCTGGCAGGGAAGCCGCATGAGCCTGCGCGGCCAGCTGCTGGCGGTGCTGGCGGTGCTGTTCTCGCTGCTGTTGCTGGTGCTGCTGGTGGCATCGGTCTCCGGTACGCGCCGCTATCTCGAACAGCAACTGGCTTCGCACGCCCAGGATGCCGCCACCGCCTTGTCGATTCCGCTGGCGCAATCGCTCGGCCGCGGCGACCGCGTGCTGGCCGAGGCGCAGGTGGCCAGCGTCTTCGATCGCGGCTACTTCAAACGCATCGACGTCCTCAGCGTCGACCGGGCGCCACTGGTGACCCGCACCCTGCCGGAAAAGATCGAAGGCGTACCGACCTGGTTCACCCGCCTGCTGCCGATCGAGACGCCGCAAGGTGAAGCCCATGTCGCCGCCGGCTGGCGCCAGCTGGGCAAAGTGCTGGTGGAGAGCCAGCCGACCTTCGCCTACCAGTACCTGTGGCGGTCGGCCAGCGAAATGGCGCTCTGGGTGGTCGGCATCTTCGTCGCCGCCTTTGCCTCGCTGCGCCTGTTGCTCGGTGTCGTCCTCAAGCCGTTGCAATTGATCGAGGGCTCGGCCATTGCCGTTCAGGAAAAGCGCTTCGGCCAGATTCCGCTGACGCCGCGGGCGCCGGAGCTGGCGCGCGTGGTGGCAGCGATGAACTCAATGTCGCGGCGAGTGGCAGAGATGCTCGACGAGGAAACGGCGCGCGCCGATGCCCTGCGCCGCCAGGCCTACGAGGATGAACTGACTGGTCTGGCCAATCGCCGCGGCTTCGAATTGCGCCTGGGCGAGCTGCTCGAGGGCGAGCACAAGTTCGAATTGGCGGCCGTCGTCGCCGTCGAATTCGACGGCATGCGCACCTACACGCGGGCCCACGGCTTCGCCGCCGGTCTNNCTGGCCGCCGTGGCGTCTGGCGACCGGCCGACGTTCGCCATGGGCCTGGCCTACTTCCGCCAGACCGACAAGCGCTCCGATGTCTTCGCCCGCGCCGACCTGGCGGTCGAGACCGCGCGCCAGCGCTCACGCGACCAACTGGCCGTGCTGCCCGATGCCGGCGATCAGCCGAGCACGCTGGGATCATTCGGCTGGCGGCAACTGATCCAGAATGCCCTCAAGGAGAATCGCTGGCGCCTCGTCTCGCAGCCGGTGGTCAGCCTGGCCCAGCGCGGCCAGCAGCTGCACGGCGAACTGATGGCCCGCCTGGTCGATGCCGACGGCAGGCTGGTGCCGGCGGCGCAATTCCTGCCCATGGCCGTGCGCCATGACCTGATGCCCGATATCGATCGCGGCCTGGTGGCGCTGGCCATCGACTACCTCAGTGCCCAGGGCGACCCGGATAGCCGCATCGCCATCAACCTCTCGCCGCAGAGCGCCGCCGACCCGGGCTTCGTCGACTGGCTGGGCGTGCGGCTTGCCGGCCTCAAGGACGAGGCGCGGCGCCTGCTGATCGAGATATCCGAGTTCGGCTGCCTGGCCGACACCGAGGCGGCGCGCCGGGTCATGGATCTTGCCCGCCGTCATGGTGCCCGTTTCGGCATCGACCATTTCGGCCTCGATCCGCGGGCGCTGCAGTTGATGCGCGCGATGCCGCCGGACTACGTCAAGCTCAACGGCGGCCTGGTCGGCGCCGCTGCCGAAGATGCGCAGGCGCGTGCTGTCGTCGAATCCGTCGTCCGTCTGGCCCACTCGCTCGAAGTGCAGGTGATCGCCCAGAACGTCGAGAACGAGGCGCAGGTCGGCGTGCTGCTCGCCGTGGCCGTCGATGGCGGCCAGGGCTACCTGTTCGGCGCCCCGAGCTGATCCTTCGCCGATACTCCGATTCTTGTCAGCAAGCGATGCGATAGGCATAATGCCAGCGCGACGGCATTTCGCCGCCAGCTGAGAGAGGAGACTTCCATGTCAGCCAAGAAGGCACTGTTCGTCGGCATCAACAAGTTTGCCAAGTATCCGCAATTCACCCTCAACGGCTGCGTCAACGACGCCCGCGACATGGCCGCCACCTACCGGCAGAAGTTCGGCTTCAAAGCCGCCGAGATCACCGTGCTCACCGATGCTGCCGCGACCAAGAAGGCCATCATGGCCGAACTCGCCGCCATGGTGAAGGCGGCGAAGGCCGGCAAGCTCGATCAATTGGTCTTTGCCATGTCGTCGCACGGCACCCAGATCGCCGATACCAGCGGCGATGAACCGGACGGTCAGGACGAGGCCTTCGTCCCCCACGACATTGCCGAGAAGAACGGCAACTGGGATCCCGCCCACGTTATCTGCGACGACGAATTGCACGATTTGTTCGTCCAGTTGCCGGACGCCGTACTGCTGGAGGTCTACCTCGACACCTGCCACAGCGGCAGCGGCCTGCGTGGCGCCGAGTTCGGTCCGCATGCGCCGCGCGCCCGCTTCGTCATGCCGCCCAGCCGCGCCTTCGGTTCGCCGCAACCGCGCATGCGCGGCTTCAGCCTCGACCGCCAGGCCGTTGGCGGTGCCAATCACGTCCTCTGGGCNNCAACGCCACCAACCGCAAGGCGGCGGTCGTGTACTAGGGTCGGTTCTGATTCAGGCGACGTGTGCGCCGGCGTAGCGGCCAAAAAAACCCCGGCTCGTGGCCGGGGTTTTTCAGTGGGCTAGCGAGTTGCTCGCTTAGGCCGCCTTTTTCCGACTCATGAAGCCGAGCCCACCCAGAGCCAGCCCGAGCAGCGTCAGCGTTGCCGGCTCGGGAATAGGGGTCCCCGATGCTCCGTAGGTCATCGAATCGAAGAAAATGCCGTCATCGATATTCGATGGCTTAAACGTGACCGAAGTGAACGGGGTGGTATCAATGACGCCGAAATACTGCTGGTTAGGCCCATCCGAAGCTCCGCCGCCGGCATTTGTATTGAACACCCAGAAGCTACCGCTGTAGTCAGTTAAAGCAGCAGCGCTATCGCCATTGCTCAGTAGGGCGTCCAGGGTAATTGGGGCCACATCGCCAGCACCGCCGATCATAATACCGAACGCATTGATGGGCGTATCAAAGGTAAAGGTCGCCGAATCGGGAGATGCAAAAAACACCGATTGGCTGCCAGTGTTAGCGAGGTCAGTATTGATGCCAAAGAAACCCGGGCAGTAGGCGCTGCCGCTGCAACTGAACGTCCCGCCAGTGAAAGAAACCGAAGTCGTACCGGCTACCGCAGTCTCAAAGCTTTCGAAGGTGGCGCCAGCCGGTGCCGCCGCACCAAAGGCCGCTTCGTTGGAATAGGTGGAAACGGCGGCTTGCACCTGCCCGGCGACGATAACGGCAGACGCGGCAACCAGGTATTTCAGGTATTTGGACATGATTCACCCCGGAAAATAAGCTTAGTATGAGTACGTGAAAACAAAAGCAAGGTATATGCCGATTGTGCAACGTATTGTTTTATAAAGAGCGGCCAACTTGGCGAATGAGCTCATGTAAAAAAATCCGACATTCATTTAGATATAGGTGCGGCACAGTAACATCCAGCCAGGAGACGATGTGAGGCTCGCATCAGGTTGATAGCCCTCAATACGCGTTCGGATTGCTGAAGCCTTTGAACACCGTTATGAAAATGATCTTGACGTCCAGCCACAGCGACCAGCCGCGCAGGTAGGCCAGGTCGTAGGTGACGCGCTGGTGCATCTTGTCCACCGTATCGGTCTCGCCACGGCAGCCGTTGATTTGCGCCAGGCCGGTGATGCCGGGCTTGACCTTGTGGCGCAGCATGTAACCGCGAATCTGGCCGCGGTATTGCTCGTTGTGCGCCACCGCGAGCGGCCGCGGGCCGACGATGGACATGGTGCCCTGCAAGACGATGATGAACTGGGGCAGCTCGTCGAGCGAGGTGCGGCGCAGCAGGGCGCCGAAGGGCGTCACCC
>PMIF01000144.1 GCA_003157035.1 Rhodocyclaceae bacterium | reverse complement strand
AGATATTCGCGCTCGAAGTTGCGCCGTGCCTCGTCGAAACCGACCGTGTTGCGTTCCTGTTCTTCGGACAGGACGCGCCGGACCAAGGTCGCCGGTACTAGCGGCGTCACGGCCAGGCTCAGTACTTGATCGACAACGTTTCTGAGTTGGCCGATATTGCCCAGCCAATGGGCCTCCTGAAGGAGGTTGAGGGCCTCCGGACTCATGCGCCGATCGGGTGACAATTCGGCGCAGAAACGGGCCACCAGCGCCGGAATGTCCTCGACTCGTTCCGCCAGCGGCGGTACACGCAACGTTGTCGATGCCAGCGCATAGTAGAGATCGGCGCGGAAACTACCATCGCGGATCGCCCGATCGAGCGGCTGTGCCGTCACCGCAATGACGCGCACATCCGGCAGTCCCGAGCGCGACTGGCCGAATAATTCGGCAGTGGTACGGACCAGCGGCAACAGCCGCGCCTGGGCTACAGGAGACAGCGCCGACACCTCGTCGAGTACCAGTGTGCCCCCCTTGGCAGCAAGCAGGGTATGGCCGACGCCGTGCGGCAGCCCCTTGTCGCCCCAGCCGCCAAACAGCTGTGCTTCGACTTCTTCCGGCGGCAGGGTGGCACATGGCATCACCACTAGAGGCACCTTGCCACGCAAGCTGACGCGATGGATAACGCGCGCCAGGGTCGACTTTCCGGACCCCGGCGGACCGACGATCAGCAGGGGGCGACTGTCCTCGGAGGCGCGGCGCGCCTGGCGCAGCAGCTCATCGACGGCGATGCTGACCGAGGTAATCTCGGCGCGCCAATTGTCCTCCTCGCCGAGTATTCCCAGTGGCGGCGACAAGGCAACGGCCTCGGCAACGCGCTCAAGCAACTGCTTGCCGTCGAACGGCTTGGTGAGAAAACTGAAGACGCCGCGCTGCGTCGCCGCCACTGCGTCCGGGATGGTGCCGTGGGCCGTCAGGATGATGACCGGCACCGACGGCGCTTCGGCGTGCAGGCGGGCGAACAGCGCGTGGCCGTCCATGCCGTCCATGCGTAGGTCGGTGATCACGGCCTGGGGATGAGTCGTGCGAAACAACTCGAGTGCCTGATGGCCCGAGGAGGCCATCACCACATCGTACCCGGCGACAGACAAGCGAACGTTGATCAGATGCAACAAGTCCGGATCGTCGTCGACAACAAGAATTCTTGGTCGGTCCATTTAGTGCCTTCCTGCCTGGTGCACGTCGCGATCAATCGCGCGCAAGGCTTCAAGTTTTTGCTGAAGTTCTTCCGATCGCTTCTTTTCTTCGCGCAATTGGCCTTCATCACGCCGCAGTTCTTCGCGCACGGCTTCTGTGCGGTGTTGTTCGTCCTTGACCTCCTTGGCCGCCCGCAAGTGTTCAGTCGCCTGCCGCAACTGGACCAGGGCGACTTCGCGTGCCAGCGAGATGTCAGCCCCGGCATGCCAGTCCGCCACCAGCGCAATCACTCGGCCGTCGTCGCGCACCGCGGGCAGCGTGCCCAAAGCCAACGCCAGCCGCAATCGGTTGATTTCAGCCGGATCGGCCTCGAATGCCTCCTGGGCGGCCACCAGCTCATGCTGCTGCTCATCGGCCGCCTGCCCGAGCAATTGTTCATAGCGCGCCAGCAATTCGGCCACTTGGCGCCCCTCGCCGCCCGGTCGCCACTGCGGCGGCAAGCTTGCACAACCTGCAGTGGCCATGAGCGCCAAGACACAGAGCCACCGTCGGCAATCCAACATCCTCATTTCTTTCTTCCTCTGATTGGCAATGAGACGCAAAAATGCGCCCCGCCCGCCTCGTCGGCCAATTCCAGCGTGCCACCGTGGGCGACGGTGAATTCCTTGGCAATGGCCAGACCGAGGCCGACACCGGCGACCGCACGGGTTCCGGCGCTGCGAAAAAATGGCTCGAAGATCCGCTGCCGGTCGACTGCGGGAACGCCAGGTCCCTGATCGGTAACCGCCAGGACGGCCATCCGCTCTTGCCTGACGAGATTCAGCGTCACCGTGCCTCCCTCTGGTGAATACTTGATGGCATTGGACACTAGGTTGTCCACCACAGTGGTCAGTTCTTCGCGACCGCCGCTGACCGTCAGTGGCGCCAAGGTCCCAGAGAAGACAAGTCGCTTGTTGCGTGCCGCCAGTTGATGGGTGGCAACCACTTGCTGGATCAGTTCGTCGAACCGCATCGCCACTGTCTCCATGGTGCCACCGGCGTATCCGGCTTGCTGCAGCTTGAGCAGCCCATCGATCAATGTCTGCAGGCGCAGGGCATTGTTGCGCATGATGCCGACGATCTTTGCCTGCGCTCCGGTCAAGGAACCGGCCGCACCCTCGGTCAGCAGGCTCGAGCCTTCTCGCAGCGCCGCCAGCGGCGTCTTCAGCTCGTGGGAGACGTGGCGCAAAACAAAGGTACGTTGTTCCTCGAGGGCCAGCAAGCGCAGGCGCAGCCAATCCAGGCGCCGCCCCATCCGCCGCATGTCGGCCGGTCCGTCGATTTCGATCTCCTGCTCGAGTTTACCCTCGCCGAGAGTCATCACCGCCCGCTCGAAGCGGCCGAAGACGCGCGTCAGCAACTCGCGACCGAAGCCCATGAAAAGAACCATGGCCAACAAGCCGACAGCCTGGGCGAGAAACAGGCGCTGACGCAATTCGATGGCCTGGGCCCGAAAGCGGCTGACTTCCAGATCGACCGTCGCTGCACCGTCTACCGCCACTTGGCGACAACGCGTCCGCAGATCCGCCAGCACATGCCGCAAGTCCGGGCTCGGCAATCCCTTGGTCCTGAAGGCATCAAAGGCGCTGGCCTCCTCGCCGAGAACGCCTTGCAGGCGATCGGACAGCGCGCTGAGCAGCGAGATATCCGCATATTGCTGGGTGTTCTTTCGCCACTCATTGCGCAGCACGGCGTAGTCGTCGAGCAGAGACTCGTCCCGCAGCACTTCATACTGGCGTAACGTCCGGTCCATGGAGACAAGATCCTCCGGCAACTCGTTGCCCAGACGTGCAGCCAGCGCCGCATCGCGAATCATGGTCTGACTGGTTTCGGTCAGGCGCTCGATGCTGATGGCGCCATAGGCGATAGCCAGCAGCAGCGGCAAAGCCACGAAGACGTTGCCGAGCAAAATCAGGCGCAGGAAGGAGCGTGGGTAAGGGTATTTCACCGGGCAGATAGTACGTGTATTGAAGTCGACGACGGGTTGTCGTGGCATTGAGACACTAGCATGGCCAAACTAAATGCGCGAGGATCCATCCTGGGAAAGTTGGCGGGTCGAATGCGGCGAACAAGCAGGCCCACTTGAGGCTCACCCGCCACTTGCCCTGGACACGAAATGCTCAACAGAGGGGCGGTCGTGACGACAATATCCGGTCACTGTGGTACTCAGGCGGCAAGCGCGCGCGGCAGCGCGCTGGACCGGGTCGTGATCGTTGGCCAGACGCCGTTGGGGTTTGCCTATGCCAAATTCCTGAAACTATGGGGGGCGGGTGGCATTGACGTCACCTTGATCCGGGCCGGAAGCTCGGACGACCCGATAGGCGCTGCAACTCTCGATCGCGAGCAACTGTCACGATTCTGCCGCCAGCACGGCGTGGACGTGATCGACGCTCAGGTCGCAAGTGTCGATGCCGACATCCGCATCGTGACGCTCAGCAACGGCAGCAATCTGCCCTTCGACCGCCTGATCGTCGCGCCCGATACCCTGCCAAGAGTGGCCCTCAGGACATCGCCCGCGCCTTAAGGTGACAACTCTGCCCTGCGCCCAGCACGCGAGGCGCGCCGCTACCTTGCCGGCGGCGCCCGATCCATACCGGTAATTGCCGTCCCGGCGCCGAGCCTGCGGCTCTGGAACCAGCCAGCGTTCATCTCCAGCGCGTAACGTACCGGCTTGGCCGCGCAATGGTTGTCTTCCGTCTGCGGCACCATTTCCTCGACATTGACGATTCGCCCCTGGTCGTCGAGGAAGGCCACCGACAGCGGCAAAAGGGTGTTCTTCATCCACATGCAGTGACGGGCTTCGGTATCGAAGACGAACAACATGCCGCGCTGCCGCGGCATGGCACGGCGCCCCATCAGGCCACGCATGCGCGTGTCCATGGTATTGACCACCTCAGCCTCGATGCGGTGGATGCCGGCAGCCAGTTCCAATACTGGCGTGTTTTGTTGCGCCCAGGCGGCGCCGGCAATACAGGCAAGTGCAAGCGCAATGGCTTTGTTCATGGCAACCCTCAGAGAAAACGGTCGAGAAATTTTCGGCTTGTCCGGTCCAGGCAATGCGGATCGCGAATCCGGAACTGAATGCCGTTGCTATCGGCAATCAGCAGGGCGTTGCCGGCAAGATGGCGAATGTCGTCCTCGCCCTTCAGGATTAGCGACGTGGCACCGCGATCGGTCTCGACACGCCATGTGCTCGGGGTGGCAAAGCTGGAGACATCAACGATCCGCAGGATCTCCGGCATGAATTCCCTGCCGGCCAGATCTTCTTCAAGCAGCGTGCGAACATCGCTCGCCAGCTGGTCAAGATGATCGATCCAGACGACCTCTTCGCCACTCTCGGCCACCAGGGAGACACCAGCCGCCGGCGCCGCCAGAGGGAACGCCCGTACCGGCATCACCCGCTCGTAACGTACGCCCGCCCGCTCCAGTACCAAGTAACCGAAGGCGTTGCGGGTCAGGGAAAACTTGCTCTCAGACATTGGCCACCTTCGGTTCCGGCTGCCGGCGATCGATCTCGACAATCTCGGTGTCGACGTTGCGCGCCTGCGCCTGATAGAGCCGGAAATAGTGACCTTCGCGAGCCATCAGTTCATCGTGGCTGCCAATTTCGACTATCCGGCCGCGATCCATGACCACCAGCCGATCCGCCTTGCGCAAGGTCGACAACCGGTGGGCGATGGCAATGGTCGTGCGGCCGCGCACCAGGTTGTCCAGCGCCTTCTGAATCTCTTTTTCCGTCTCGGTGTCGACCGATGATGTCGCCTCGTCGAGAATCAGCAGGCGCGGATCGATCAGCAGCGCCCGGGCGATCGAAATCCGCTGGCGTTCGCCGCCGGAAAGCCCCTGGCCGCGCTCGCCAACCAGCGAATCGTAGGCGTGGGGCAAGCGCAAGATGAATTCGTGCGCGTGCGCGGCCCGCGCCGCGGCAACGATTTCCTCGCGCGTGGCCGCGGGCCGACCGTAAGCGATGTTGTCGGCGATGGTGCCGAAGAACAAGAAAGGCTCCTGCAATACCAGGCCGACATGGCTGCGATATTCGGCCACCGGCAGCGAGCGAATATCGACGCTGTCGACCAGAATCGAGCCTTCGCTGACGTCGTAGAAACGGCAGATAAGGTTGACCAGCGTGCTCTTGCCCGAACCGCTGTGGCCGACCAGGCCGATCATCTCCCCCGGCCGGATCGTCAGGTCGAGCCCGCGGATAACCGACCGATTACCGTAGCGAAAGCCGACGTCGCGCAGCTCAATGGCACCGGTGATCCGTTGCAGGTGCACCGGATTCGTCGGTTCAGGAACGCTGGAGACCTGGTCGAGGACGTCGAAAATACGCTTGGCGCCAGCNNCCGATCTGCCAGATGCCGAACGCCCAAACGACGAGCAGCCCCGCCTCGGTGAGCAGCGATACCGTTGGTGAAAACAGCGACCAGACCTTGTTCAGGCGATCATTGACGGCCAGATTGTGCCGGTTGGCCTCCTGAAAGCGCCCCGTCTCGCGTTTCTCCTGGGCAAAAGCCTTGACCACGCGAATGCCTGGAATCGTGTCCGCCAGCACGTTGGTAACTTCCGACCACACCCGATCGATCTTTTCGAAGCCCGTACGCAGCTTGTCGCGAACGACGTGGATCATCCAGGCAATCAGCGGCAACGGTATCAAGGTGACCAGTGCCAGCCAATGATTGATGGAAAACAGGATGGCCGAGGTCATGATGATCATCAACACATCGGTAGCAAAGTCGAGAAGATGCAGCGACAAGAAGACACAGATACGATCACTCTCCGAGCCGATACGCGCCATCAGATCACCGGTGCGCTTACCGCCGAAATACTCGAGTGAAAGTTGCAGCAGATGTTGATACGTGGCAACCCGCAAGTCGGCGCCGATGCGCTCCGAGACCAGGGCCAGGATATACGTCCGCGCCCAGCCGAGCGACCAGGCCACCAATGCCGCGCCGAGTAGCCCGCCAAGATACATCGACACTAGCCCGACGTTGATTGGCTTGCCGTTCTGATAGGGAATCAGTATGTTGTCCATCAGCGGCATGGTGAGATAGGGTGGCACCAGCGTCGCCGCCGTACCGGCCAAGGTCAGCAGAAAGCCGGAAAGCAATTGCCCCTGGTACGGGCGAGCGAAGCGCCACAAGCGAAACAAGGTCCAGGTCGATGGCGGTGTCTGGATTTCCCGGGCGCAGACTGGGCAATCCTCCTGGCCTGTTTCCAGCGCTGCCTTGCAGGTGGGGCAGTAGGTCTCGGCCAGCGGCTCGAGCGGCTTGCCGAGCAGGAGGGCCTCGGATTGGCGGCCAAATTCGTCAACCAGCCGCTGGACGGCGATGGTGTGGCTCAACGTATAGCGCCACGAGGCCAACCGCTGCTGCTCGTCACACAGCTCGATCGTACCAACGCCAGCGTGGTCGAAACTGCGCAGCATCCGGCCCGACCGGTAGCGCCATTCCTCGAATTCATTGCCGGTGCCCGGCCAGACGAGCAGGCGGCGCGCGGTGATGACCAGCAGGCTGCGGCGAAAATGCAGTTTGGCGTCAAGGTCGACTTCCAGCCAGGCAAGGACATCCTCGTCGTCGCCAAGGGCGGGGAGCGCGGTGCTGCGCCAGACTTCAGGAAGGGAAAGGTTCAGCGGCAGAACGGAAATCTGGGATGCAGTCATGGAGATATCGGCCGACAGCGTTCTTTGCCACAGCTCACGAAGGCGCGGAGTATACCCCGCCCGTGCCCTGCCCCGCCCGCCTCGCTGCCCGCCTGTCCAGTTCGAAAATTGGCTTTCGGTAAACCAATAACGTCTTCAGGCGTTATTCTGATGACAGTACTTCGCAATGGCCCTCCTTGCACCACATCTCCCTGATGGCAAACAAGAAGATTGAATTCCTGCGTATCCTGCCCCTCAAGGGGCCCAACATTTGGACATACCGTCCGGCACTGGAAGCCTGGGTAGACATTGGCGATCTGGAGGACAAGCCGTCGAACACCATACCGGGCTTCCCCGAGCGACTGGCGGCGCTGCTGCCTTCGCTGATCGAACACCGTTGCAGCGTCGGCGAACACGGTGGTTTCATGCAGCGGGTGCGCGACGGCACCTGGGCCGGCCACATCCTGGAACACGTCACTCTTGAGTTGCAGAATCTCTCCGGCCAGCGCACCGGCTTCGGCAAGGCGCGCAGCACGTCCACCCGGGGAGTCTATAAGGTCGTCGTCCGCTCGCGGCAGGAAGAAGTCAGCCGCATTTGCCTCACCACCGCCCGCGATCTGGTTCTTGCCGCCATCGACAACCTTCCGTTTGACGTATCTGCCGCCCTGGCGCAGATACGCGGCGTCGCCGACTCCTACTGCCTCGGGCCCAGTACTGCCTGCATCGTCGATGCGGCGACGGAACGGCGTATCCCGTCCATCCGGCTCACCGAAGGCAATCTGGTGCAATTGGGCTACGGCGCGCGTCAACGCCGCATCTGGACCGCCGAAACAGACCGCACCAGCGCCATCGGCGAAACTGTTTCCCGTGACAAGGACCTGACCAAGCGGCTGCTGCAATCCTGCGGGGTTCCCGTTCCCGAGGGCGAAATTGTCGCCACTGCCGAGGCCGCATGGAACGCCGCCGAGGACATCGGCCTGCCGGTGGTCATCAAACCCAGCGATGGCAACCACGGCCGCGGCGTATCGACGGAGCTTCGGCAGCGCGAGGAAATCGAAGCCGCCTTTCGTCTTGCCGAGCAGGAGGGTAGCGAAGTCATCGTCGAACGCTTTGTCCCCGGCGACGAGCATCGGCTGCTGGTCGTTGGCGACCGGCTGATTGCCGCCGGGCGTGGCGAGACTGCCTGGGTAAGCGGTGACGGCCGCTCGTCGATCCTCGAATTGATCGACGACCAGATCAATACCGACCCGCGACGCGGCATCACGGAAGACTTTCCGCTCAATCTGATCCTGCTTGACGACGATCCGGCGGTGCGTCTGGAGTTGACGCGCCAAGGTTTCGAGCCGACGTCGATTCCAGCCGATGGGCAACGCGTGTTGATCCAACGTAACGGCAATGTCGCCTTCGATGTTACCGACGAAGTTCATCCCGAGGTTGCCGCGGCTGCCGTGCTGGCGGCGCGCGTCGTCGGCCTCGACATCGCCGGCGTCGATGTCGTGGCCGAGAATATTTCGCGGCCACTGGCGGAACAGCGGGGAGCAGTGGTCGAGGTCAATGCCGGGCCTGGACTGCTAATGCACTTGAAGCCGGCTGAGGGCAAACCCCGTCCTGTCGGCAAGGCGATCGTCGATCATCTCTTTCCGCAAGCCGACAACGGCCGCATCCCCATCGTCGGCATTACCGGCACGCGCGGCAAGACAGCGGTGGCCAAGTTGCTGGCACGCCTGATCTACCTGGATGGCAAACACGTCGGCCTGGCTTGCAGCGCCGGTGGCTTTGTCGATCGCCGACGCATCGATAGCGCGGACTGCGCCAATTGGCAGGCCAGCCAACGTGTCCTGATGAATCGTGCCGTCGAGGCCGCCGTGTTCGAGGTCGGCTGTCGCACCATCGTCGCCGAAGGACTGGCCTATGACCGCAGCCAGGTTGCCGTCGTCACCAATATCGATGCCGATGCGCGATTGCCCGAGTACTACATCGAGACTACCGAGCAGATGTTCAACGTCTTGCGCACTGTAGTCGATGTCGTCATGCAGGACGGCACCGCCGTACTCAATGCCGCCGATCCCCTGGCTGTCGACATGGCGCCACTGTGCGACGGCGAAGTAATCTTCTTCGCCGCACAAGGCGACAACCCGGTGATTGCCCGGCATCTGGCCGATGGCAAGCGCGCCGTGTTCCTGCGCGACTCGCGGCTGGTGCTTGCCGAGGGCAATAATGAAACGGTGTTGCCGGCCATGGCGGCGTTGCGCGGCAGCACTCGCATAATCGCGGGCGAAACCGTGGTCGCAGCCGCCGCGGCGGCCTGGGCACTCGGCATCGGCACCGGCATTCTCCTTGCCGGCATCGAGGCGCACGCTGCCGATCTGGCATGAACCAATCGAAGACAGGATAGCCATTCGTGGACGCTTCCCGTATCAGAGCCCTGCGCGGTCCCAATCTGTGGAGCCGCCATACCGCCATCGAGGCCATCGTTTCCTGCACCGAAGATGAACGGGTCATCGGCCGCCTGCCGGGATTCGAAGCGCGCCTGCGGGAGCGTTTCCCCGAGATCGGCTTCCTCACGCCGACGCATCACGCGGACGAAATCTCCATGGCCCACGCACTCGAATTTGCCGCGCTGGGCCTGCAAGCGCAGGCAGGCTGTCCGGTCACGTTCAGCCGCACGACTGCGACGGTCGAAGCAGGTGTTTATTTGGTGGTGGTCGAGTACAGCGAGGAAGATGTCGGCTTGCTGGCATTCGAGCTTGCCCAACAACTCTGCTCGTCTGCGGCTCACGACAGCGCCTTCGATCTTCCGACGACGCTGCGCCGCCTGGCGGAACTCGATGCCGACATCCGCCTCGGACCGAGCACGGGGGCCATCGTCCAAGCCGCCGTGGCGCGCGGCATTCCGCATCGGCGTCTGACATCGGGAAGCCTGGTGCAGTTCGGCTGGGGCAGCCGCCAGCGCCGCATCCAAGCCGCGGAAACCGACCGCAGCAGCGCCATCGCGGAAGCCATCGCGCAGGACAAGGAACTGACCAAGCGCCTGTTGCGGGCAGCCGGCGTACCGGTTCCGCTCGGGCAGCCGGTGGGCAACGCCGAAGAAGCCTGGCAGGCGGCGCAAGTTATCGGCCTGCCTGTGGTGGTCAAGCCGCAAGATGGCAACCAGGGCAAGGGTGTGGCGGTCAACGTGCGCACCCGTGAACAAGTGACGGCCGCCTATACGGCGGCAGCGGAAATCAGCAGCAATGTTCTCGTCGAACGCTATTTGCCCGGCCACGATTACCGCCTGCTGGTGGTCGGCGATCGCCTGGTGGCCGCTGCCCGCCGCGATCCACCGCAAGTATTCGGTGATGGCGTACATAGCGTGCGTCAGTTGGTCGAGCAGGTCAACAGCGATCCTCGCCGTGGCGACGGCCACGCCACCGCCTTGACCAAGATCCGCTTCGACGACATCGCCCAGCGTCGGCTTGCCGAACAAGGCTACGATGCCGAGTCGGTGCCACCAAAAGGCGCGCGCATCGTCCTGCGCAATAACGCCAACTTGTCGACCGGCGGAACGGCGACCGACGTCACGGATGACGTGCACCCGGAACTGGCCGCTTGCGCTATCGCTGCGGCGCAGATGGTCGGCCTTGACGTCTGCGGCATCGACGTCGTCTGCGATAGTGTGCTGCGGCCGCTCGATGAACAGGGCGGCGGCATCGTCGAGGTCAACGCGGCGCCCGGCCTGCGCATGCATCTGAATCCGTCATTCGGCAAGGGGCGCGCCGTCGGCGAGGCGATCATCGCCAGCATGTTCCCGGAAAAGGACAATGCGCGTATTCCGGTCGTCGCGGTTGCCGGTACCAACGGCAAGACCACCACCGTCCGGCTGACCGCNNGAGCCAACGCATCGACAGTGGCGATTGTTCAGGACCGAAGAGCGCCCGCAATGTGCTCTTGCATCCGGAAGTCGACGCCGCGGTATTCGAGACCGCGCGCGGCGGCGTCCTGCGCGAAGGCCTTGCCTTCGACCACTGCGACGTCGCCATCGTCACCAACATCGGCATGGGTGACCACCTGGGCTTAAGCTATATCAGCACGGTCGAGGACCTTGCCGTGGTCAAGCGCGTAATCGTTGAGAACGTCGCTCCGAACGGTATGGCGGTTCTCAACGCCGCCGACCCGATCGTTGCCCGCATGGCAGACGCCTGTCGCGGCAAAGTGACCTTCTTTGCCACCGATCGCTGGCATCCGCTGCTCGCCACCCACCGTGCCCGTGGCGAACGGGTCGCCTATCTCGACGGCGATGCAATTGTCGCCAACCAGGGCAGTTTCGAGCATCGGATCCCCGTGGCCAATATTCCGCTGACGCGCAACGGCACCATCGGCTTTCAGGTCGAAAACGCCTTGGCGGCAATGGCCGCCGGCTGGGCACTCGGACTCGACTGGCAGGTCATCGACCAGGGCATGGCCAGCTTTGTCAATGACGCCGCAACCGCTCCCGGACGCTTCAATGTCTTCGACTACCGTGGCGCGACGCTGATTGCCGACTACGGCCACAATCCGGATGCCATCCTGGCGCTGGTCCGCGCGGTCGACAACATGCCGGCAAGGCGCCGCATGGTGGTCATCAGCGGCGCTGGCGACCGCCGCGATGAGGACATTCGCCAGCAGACAGAGATACTCGGCGACGCCTTCGACGACGTGATCCTGTATCAGGACCAGTGCCAACGCGGACGCTCCGACGGAGAAGTACTCGGCCTGTTGCGCACCGGACTCGACAAGGCCAAGCGCACGGTCGCTGTCGAAGAAATCCGCGGCGAGTTTCTTGCTATCGATCGGGCACTATCCCGCTTGCAGGCAGGAGACCTTTGCCTCATTCTCGTCGATCAGGTCGACGCCGCTCTCGGGCATATCGCCGAACGCGTTGCCGAGGGCTGATCCGGTCAGTTCGCCTGACACCCATTGCGCTATCGGCGGCGCTGGCACCGTGAACGACAAAAGGGCAGGTTGCCCTGCCCTCTTGCCGTTCTGCCGGTAGAACGCTTACTTGGTTTCAGCAGGCGCAGCGGCCTTCTTCTTGCCATGCTTCTTGTGCTTCTTGGGAGCCGGGGCCTTTTCAGCCGGCGCTGCAGCCGGAGCGGGAGCAGCGGCAGGCGCGGGAGCAGCGGCAGGCGCGGCAGCCGGGGCCGGCGCGTCAGCAGCAAAGGCGATGGTGGCAGCGAACAGGCCGGCAGTCAGGGCAGCGAACAACTTGCTCATTACGGTTCCTTTCACGAATTCAAATGACGGTTTGACGGATTCTTGACACAAGCGGCTTCGCCGCGCGTCAGTTGAAATAACGCCGGTGAAAGTTGCCGGTTGACGTGGGGCGAAAAAAAGCCTGCCAGGCTTTCCCTGGCAGGCTCTTCGAGTTCCGTCGACCGCTCAGGCCTTCTGGATATTTGACGCCTGCTTGCCCTTAGGACCCTGCACGACGTCGAAGGAAACCTTTTCGCTTTCCTTCAGGGTCTTGAACCCGGCCATGTTGATGGCGGAGAAATGCGCAAACAAATCCTCGCTGCCATCATCAGGCGTGATGAATCCATAACCCTTCGAATCGTTGAACCACTTGACGGTACCTGTTGCCATAAATCTCTTCCCATAAAGCGAAAAACACACCGGCAGTCATGGCATGCCGGAACATGTTTGCGTTACAAGTTCTCAACAGCTTGGGAAGCCGGGCGGTGACTCAGAAAACTGAAGAACTGCGAGGCCACTCCTGATGCGGCGACTGCGGTGAATCTTGAACCAAACACGTCTTGCCTTTTACCTACTTTGCAGGATAACGTCAAGAGAATTTTTTGTTGCGCAACAGCATTGATATGCCTGATATTTTGCCGCCGCGACGGTCAAATTGAGTACTCAAAGCAGCGCTATTCCCCTATTGACAGCGCTGTTGCAGCGATCGGGAATCGCATTAGAATCGAACCATGACCACGCATAAGACGTTGCGCGAAGGCAACGCCGTGCTCGAACCCCAGCGGACCCGGGTCAAGCCGCCGAGGCTGTATCGAGTGGTGTTGCTCAACGATGATTTCACGCCGATGGATTTCGTGGTTGTCGTGTTGCAACAGTTCTTTGCCAAGACACGGGAAGAAGCTACTGTGATCATGCTGAAGGTGCATCGAGAAGGAAAGGGGGTCTGCGGGATTTACCCGCGGGATTTGGCCGCAACCAAGGTGGAACAAGTAGCCGCCTTTGCGCGTCAGAATCAGCATCCGCTGGCCTGTGTCATGGAGGAAAACTGAAATGATCGCCCAGGAACTTGAAGTCAGCCTTCACATGGCGTTTGTCGAGGCCCGACAGAAGCGTCATGAGTTCATCACCGTCGAGCATTTGCTGCTCGCCCTGCTCGACAACCCATCGGCTGCCGATGTCCTGCGCGCCTGTGCCGCCAACATCGACCAGTTGCGCCGGGAGCTTTCCGACTTCATCGACCAGCACACCCCGACGGTCGCTGGCAACGAGGAAATCGACACCCAGCCGACGCTCGGCTTTCAGCGCGTCATACAGCGCGCCATTCTGCACGTGCAATCCTCCGGCAAGAAGGAGGTCACCGGCGCCAACGTATTGGTGGCGATCTTTGGCGAAAAGGATTCACACGCCGTATTTTTCCTCCAGAAACAGAACATCTCCCGACTCGACGTCGTCAACTTCATATCGCACGGCATCAGCAAAGGGCCGGCTCCGGCAGGAAAGAATGAAGAGCCTGCCGAGCCGGAAGGCGAAGGCCAGGCGCCCGCGGCCGGAGCGCTGGAGAATTTCACCCAGAACCTCAACCAGGCCGCCTTGGTCGGCAAGATCGATCCATTGATCGGCCGCGAGAAGGAACTCGAGCGCGTCATCCAGACGCTCTGCCGCCGGCGCAAGAACAACCCACTGCTGGTCGGCGAAGCCGGCGTCGGCAAGACGGCCATCGCTGAGGGATTGGCCAGCCGGATCATCGAGGGCCGGGTTCCCGAGATTCTGCACAAGGCAACGGTCTATGCGCTCGACATGGGCGCGCTGCTCGCCGGCACCAAGTATCGCGGCGACTTCGAACAGCGCCTCAAGGGTGTGCTCAAACAATTGCTCGACAACCCGGATGCCATCCTCTTCATTGACGAGATCCACACCTTGATCGGTGCCGGCGCGGCGTCCGGCGGCACGCTGGATGCATCGAACCTGCTCAAGCCGGCCTTGTCCTCGGGTGCGCTCAAATGCATTGGCGCCACCACCTACAACGAATTCCGTGGCGTGTTCGAGAAAGACCATGCCTTGTCCCGGCGCTTCCAGAAGATCGACGTCAGTGAGCCCTCGGTCACGGAGACGGTGTCGATCCTGCGCGGGCTGAAGAGCCGCTTCGAAGAACACCACGGCGTCAAGTATTCGGCGGCGGCGATCACCAACGCGGCGGAACTGTCGGCCAAATATATTACCGATCGCCACCTGCCTGACAAGGCGATCGACGTCATCGACGAAGCCGGCGCAGCGCAGCGCATACTGCCGAAGTCGAAGCAGAAGAAGGTGATTGGCAAGCAGGAAATCGAGGAGATCGTCGCCAAGATTGCGCGCATTCCGCCGCAACATGTCTCGGCCGACGATCGCTCGGTGCTGAAGAACATCGCCCGCGACCTCAAGGCCGTGGTGTTTGGTCAGGATCCCGCCATTGAGGCACTGTCCCGCGCCATCAAAATGTCGCGCTCGGGTCTGGGCAATCCGCAGAAGCCAATCGGCAGCTTCCTGTTTTCGGGTCCCACCGGCGTCGGCAAGACCGAAGTGGCGCGCCAACTGGCTTACTGCATGGGCATCGAGCTGATTCGCTTCGACATGTCCGAATATCAGGAGCGTCATGCCGTCTCGCGCCTCATTGGCGCACCTCCCGGCTATGTCGGCTTCGACCAGGGCGGCCAACTCACCGAGGCGGTAACCAAGAAGCCGCACGCCGTGCTGCTGCTCGACGAAATCGAGAAGGCCCATCCGGACATCTACAACATCCTCTTGCAGGTGATGGACCACGGCACCCTGACCGACAACAACGGCCGCAAGGCGGACTTCCGCAACGTGGTGATCGTCATGACCACCAATGCCGGTGCCGAAGCGTTGCAGAAGACTTCCATCGGCTTCACGTCGAACAAGCAGGCCGGCGATGAACTGGCGGACATCAAGCGCATGTTCACGCCGGAGTTCCGCAATCGACTCGATGCCGTCATCTCGTTCAAGGCGCTCGATACCCAGGTCATTCTCCAGGTAGTCGACAAGTTCCTCATGCAACTTGAAGGCCAGTTGCACGAGAAGAAGGTCGAAGTGGTGTTCACCGACGCTTTGCGCGCATGGCTTGCCGAAAAGGGCTTCGACCCCTTGATGGGCGCCCGTCCGATGGCCCGCCTGATTCAGGATTCGATCCGCGCCGCATTGGCCGACGAGTTGCTCTTTGGCCGCTTGCTGCATGGTGGCAAGGTGACGATCGGCCTCGATGCCGAGGAGAAGATCAAGCTCGTGTTCGAGTCGACGGAAGAAACTACGGCCGCCCAGCCGACTTCACTCGGCTGACTCGAAGACGATCGGCAAGGTCACCGAGAACGCCTTGCCTTGCAGCGATTCCGGCAGTGGCGTCGCGGGCAGTGCGCGACGAATCATTTCTTCGGCCGCCTGATCGACCAGCACGACTCCGCTCGACGTCAGCAGATGTTCTTCTGCGCCGCCTGCGGCCGCAACGTCAACGCGGATTTCCACGCTGCCCTGCCAGCCGCTCTCGATGGCCTGTTGGGGATAGTGCTTGAATGTCGCGGCGGCGCGTGCCAATGACAGACGATAACCACGGAGTCCTTCGGCATCCGGCCCAGCCATGCGGCCGATGGCTGGGGAACGAGTCGCCTCGGCGGCGGTCGAACCACTCGAGATGGCTTTGCCTGCCGAGGGGGCGCGCACCATGGTCCTGCCTTCGCCGGCGTCCGATGCCGGACGTGTTTTCGTCGCCGTCGCTGCGGCATGCAATGTTGCCAACAGCGGATGCGGTGCGCTTGTTTCTCGGCGCTCGGGGGCAGTCGGCCAGAGCAACAATACATGCACCAGCAATGAGGTTGCCAAGGCACGGCGCAGGGAGACATGGCCAAGACTTTGAAAACTCATCAGCCTCTGCTAGATTGTCACAACTTTCGGATTCTAAGGTAATGAGCGCGCATCCGCTGATACTGACCCTCGACCAGCACGGTACTCCACACCGCTGGGTCAGTTGGCAGCATGCCTGCTTCTACTACGCCAAGGATCTGGTCGCCTGGGCCATAGGCGAGTACAGCTTTGTCTTCCACGGCGGGCTCAATCGCCTGACCGGACTGCGCTCGGAAATCTGCACCAACAGCATCATNNACCGCCACATCTGCGCCTATTGCGGCGAGGAGCTACCGAGCCAGCGCCTGACGCGCGACCACATCTTGCCTGTGGTCCAGGGTGGCCACGACAGCTGGATGAACGTCGTCACCGCCTGTCGCAGTTGCAACCAGGTCAAGAGCGGACGCACCCCCGAGCAGGCACGCATGGAACTCATCTACGCGCCCTACGTGCCGAACAAGGCCGAATACCTGATCCTTTGCAACCGTAATATTCTCGGCGATCAGATGGACTTCCTGGCCGGACAGGTGCCCAGCATAAGCCGCGTACGGCTTTGACCCGGCGCATGCACCACCTGATCGACTGGCGGGACGCGGCGTGACATCCGCCAGGCTACTCACCAGCTACCGCAAGTTCTGGGCGCAGCGATTCGGCATTGCGCCCTTTCTGCCGATGTCGCGGCCGGAGATGGAAGCGCTGGGCTGGGATTCATGCGACGTCATCATCGTTACCGGCGACGCCTACATCGACCACCCGAGCTTCGGCATGGCGCTGATCGGTCGCCTGCTCGAAGCCCAGGGCTTTCGCGTCGGCATCATCGCCCAACCGGACTGGCGGTCGGCGGCAGATTTCACGCGCCTGGGCAAGCCCAACTTGTACTTCGGCGTCACCGCCGGCAACATGGATTCGATGGTCAACCGCTATACGGCCGAGCGACGGATCCGGTCCAACGATGCGTATACGCCAGGCGGCAGTCCCGACAAGCGGCCCGACCGGGCCACCATGGTGTACGCCCAGCGCTGCCGCGAAGCCTACGCCCAGGTGCCGTTGGTCATTGGCGGCATCGAAGCAAGTCTGCGCCGCATCGCACACTACGACTACTGGTCGGACAAAGTGCGCCGCTCCATCCTGCCCGACTGCAAGGCCGATATGCTGCTGTTCGGCAACGCCGAGCGCGCCCTGGTGGAACTGACCCACCGGCTGTCCAAGGGCGAGGACATCGCTGCCATTCACGACCTGCGTGGCAGCGCCTACATGGTGCCCCAAGGCTGGCGGCCGGCCGACGACTGGCAAGAGGCCGGCAGCCGCACGTCGACCACCGACCGCAGCCACAGCTTCATCAGGCTGCCTGCCTACGACGAAGTGAAGGACGATACGCTGCGCTATGCCCAGGCAGCGCGCGCCTTTCACCTCGAGTCGAACCCCGGCAACGCCAGGGCGTTGGTCCAGACGCACGGCGACCGCGACTTATGGCTGAATCCGCCGCCGCTGCCGCTATCGACCGCCGAACTCGACCACGTGTACGACCTGCCCTACGCCCGCGCACCGCATCCGAGCTACGGCGCCGAACGCATCCCGGCCTGGGAGATGATCCGCCACTCGGTGGCCATCATGCGCGGCTGCTTCGGCGGTTGCACCTTCTGCTCGATCACCGAGCACGAGGGACGCATCGTGCAAAGCCGTTCCGAGGCTTCCATCCTGCGCGAGATCGAAGCGGTACGCGACCGGACCGACGGCTATACCGGCATCATCTCGGATCTTGGCGGACCGACTGCCAACATGTATCGCATGGCGTGCAAGGATGCGGCCATCGAAGCCGCCTGCCGCCGCCTGTCCTGCGTCTATCCGGACATCTGCGACAACCTGAACACGGACCACGCGCCGCTGATTCAACTTTATCGGCACGCCCGGCAGCTGCCAGGGGTGAAGAAGGTGCTGATCGGTTCGGGCCTGCGCTACGACCTTGCCGTTCGCTCGCCCGAGTACATCAAGGAACTCGCCGCGCATCATGTCGGCGGCTACCTGAAGATCGCCCCCGAGCATACCGAGTCCGGCCCCTTGGCGAAGATGATGAAGCCGGGGATCGACAGTTATGAGAAATTCAAGCGCCTCTTTGACCAGGCATCGGTGGCCGCCGGCAAGGAACAGTACCTGATTCCGTACTTCATCGCCGCCCACCCGGGCACAACAGACGGGGACATGGTCGAACTGGCGCTCTGGCTCAAACGCAACGGTTTCCGCCTCGACCAAGTGCAGACCTTCTTGCCGACGCCGCTCGCCCTGGCCACGGCCATGTGGCATACGGAGCGCAATCCGCTGAAGCAGGTCACATCCTCCAGCGAAACCGTCGCCGTGGTCCGTGGCGGCCGCCAGCGTCGGCTGCAGAAGGCTTTCCTGCGCTATCACGATCCGGAAAACTGGCCGTTGCTGCGCGAAGCACTCAAGCGCCTGGGGCGCAGCGATCTGATCGGCAATGGCAAGAAACACCTGGTACCCACCTGGCAACCCGGCGTGGCCGACAAACCGCCGGCTCGGGTCAAATCACCCCGAACCAGCGGCGGACGGCGGTCATGACGTAAGCCTAGGCCGCCTTCAACTGCCCGGTGGCCGGCGCAGTGATGGCCGGTCCCTTGCGTATCCAGCCGAAAGGCTTGCCCAGCGGCAAAATCACCCGGCCGAAATGGTTGTTGAGGAAGATGGCGCCGGCGGCGTAGAAGCCGAGCAACGAGATGCCCAGTTCCGACCAGGCAGCCGCCGGCGAGAAGATCTCCGGCATGATCTTCAGGACCGCAAGACCGAGTGAAGGCAACAAGACGTTGATCAGTACCAGGATGGCCGCGAACACCTTGTTGGTCTCAAAGGCGGCGATCATGATGAAGATCGAGAAGATGAAGTAGCCGAAGCAGGCGTAGGCGAGCTGGCTGGGGTCGGCCTTGGCCGGATCGATGGCGCCGAACCAACCCTGACTGATCGCCCAATGCATGGCGACCGCCATCCAGAAAAGGCCATAAGCGCCGAGCACCGTGGCGCCAAAATAATTGTTCTTCTTGAAGTCCACCGTCGCGGCCCAGACCTGTGCGGCGGAGCCGAGGAACATGGCCCAGGGAATGATGTAGGCCGAGCCGTTGGTGAGCCCCAATTTTTGCGATGCGGCAACGAAGGTGACCATGGCCAGGCCGAAGACCCCGAGGGCCGTCGGGTCGGCCATCACGATCTTGGTTTCGGTCACCTGGACCGCTTGTGCTGTTGCAGTCATGCTGATCTCCCTAACGATTGATTTTGAATGATTTCCATTCTCTCGTGAGGAGGGTCGGCTGGCAGCGAACAACCGCCGTGTCACCCTTGCCGGGGCGCCCGACGATAAGCCGTCCATGTTCTTATTGCGGCGGGATATTACACGTGTGCGCTAGCAATGAAACAATAATTTGCTGCGCCGCATCGTTACCCTCAGGGTGCTCGCCACGGCGCTTCAGGGCGTGGCCCGCGGTTGCCCCGCCTGACGACGAAGGTACCCCGCGAAAACCCAGCCGACCAGCGGCAGCAACAGCGCCGATACGGCAAAGAGCCGGACGGCACCGAAGTGCTCGACCACCAAGGCCCCCATGCTGACGCCAAGTGCCTGCCCCAAAAAGAAGCTGGAGGCGAAGATCGACACCGCGGTACCGCGTGCCGCAGGCGCCATCTGCGTCGCCTGTGTCTGCAAGGTATTGTGCAACTGGTAGAAGCCGAGGCCGGCAATCAGGCAGGCGCCGATCGCCCAGTGCCAGGTCGGCGCCTGCGCCAGTACAAGAAAGGCCACCGCCAGCAGCACGCCACCCAGCAGCGCCAGGCGAACCTCGCCCAGAGCCCGCACCCAGCGCCTTGCCATCGACGTGTAGAGCAGGCCGCCCAGGCCGAATACGGCCACCACCGCGCCAGCGTGGAACAGCGAGATACCGAAATGCTCGTGCAGATGCGCCGGAATGAAGGCGATGACGCCAAAGGTCGCCATTGCTTCGACGAACACAATGCCGAGGATCCAGCGCGCCCGACCGCTGCGCAGAACCATGGCGATGCCGGCAAATGCGCCCGGGCCGTCGTTGCCGATCGAGTTCGCCTGGGGTCGCAAGTGCCGCTGGGCGCGCAGCAAGAAGACGCCGGCGATGAAATAGATGACGGCGAGGAAGACAAACTCCCAGCGCCAGCCAATCGTATCGGCGAAGAAGCCGCCGAAAGCCTGGCCGCTGACCAGACCGACGATCTGCCCGGACATCAGCCGCGCCAGGGTCGGCTGGCGCCGGTCGAAAGGCACGACATCGCCGATCCAGGCCATCGACAGCGGGATCAGGGCTGCCGTCGTCGCCCCGGTCAGGGCACGTGCCAGACTCAGGGCGAAAAGTGTCGGCGCCAGCGCGCAGGCTGCCGCGCCGAACGTGGACACCAGGCAGGCCCAGGCGATGATCCGAAACTTGCCGAAGCGATCGCCGAGCGGTCCGAACAGCAACTGACAGATACCGTAGGCGATGCTGGTCGCCGTGATCACGATGGCAGCTCTGGCAGTCGTGGTGTCGAAAGCCTGCGCCAGTGCCGGCAGCATCGGATCGCAGATGCGCAAGGCGGCCGCGCTGGCGAATGCCGCCAGCGAGAGCAGAAGGATGTCACGGCCGACGTCCGGATCGGCCGCACAGCTCACGCCTGCGGACATTGGTCTAGCCCGTCACGGCCGGCGGCAATTCGGTCACTTCCCCCGACCCCGAGACCCTCGATCTCAGGACCCGTGGATGCGAATGTAGCCGAACATCGCCCGAACCGGCAATGGACACGCTGGCTTCGTCAAAGTGCGCCGCGTAGTCGGCGGCAATGCCATCAATCTCCGCTGCCGACAAGCCCTTCAGTTCCTGGCGCAATTGCGCGAGAAATTCCGTACGGGTCATTGATGATCTCCCAGTGCCCGGTTGATCGAACTTACGAAGTCCGCCCACTCAGCCTTTTGTGCCGCATAGGCTTTTCGGCCTGCTGCCGTCAGTTGGTAATACTTGCGTGTCGGTCCGCTGTTGCTTTCCACCAGGTAGGTCGTCACGAACCCGTCATCCTGCAGACGACGCATCAGCGGATAAATCGTCCCTTCGCCCATGCCCACATCTTCGGCCAAGCGACTGGCAATTTCATAGGCATAGGCCTCTTGACGCGCAAGTAGCGCCAGGACGCACAGATCCATTACGCCCTTCTTGAGCTGAACCCGAAGAGTCTCGGCCATCTTGTCGTATCCACCTCTCATATATGCCAGTCTATAACATGATACCTTGTATTGCAAGATACATGACGATCATTCGCGGCGTTGAAGAGCGACTTTACATTTCAGGCGTGATTATGTGCGGCAGCAAACAGACCGACGATCGTCAAGCGATCAAACTCAATCGCGCAAAGCGGGCTTAACCACGCGTCGCGTGTGGTCCATGCCGTCGTTATAGGTGGTTCGCGCGGTCTCTTGAGGGAGCGAAAAATGGCAAGTGCTGATTCCGGGAATATCACTGAGGTCAACTGTGAAGGGGACGAGTGCAAGGTTCCGCTGCTTACCAAGATGCTAGGGGAGATGTCCAATCCAGGGGCTCTCCCGCCCTTCAATCCGAAGGAGGCGGCCGACAAGGCTCGTGCGATGGGCGCGGAACTCTCTGAGACGGTTTTGGAGGCAGTAATGACTCTCAGGGAGAGGCGCCGCAGACTGGGTGCTGATGACAGCGCGGTCGGGGCGGCGACAGAACTCAATGGAGTGCTGGGTCCGGAACGGTTCCATGAGCTCAGGGAGGCTTTCCCTTCTGGGCCGGTGGCACGCTGCTGCGAGCTTGCTGGCATCCAGCCTCCGGACGGATCTCTCGATGCCTCATTTGGCTGGGCCGCCTAGCGATACCGAGGTTGCCGAACCGGCCCGGCCCTCAAGCAGACGTCGTCCCAATCTGCGAACTGAACATTTCGGCCCAGACGTCCGGTTTGTGCCCGCTTTTCCGTATGTGCTGCAAGAGACCGCGAAAAGGATCAAGACGCATGCGTCGAAAATTACTTCACAAGGATCGTTCAATGCTGACCAAAGACATTTCCGACCAAGGCGCGCAGCCTGCCGCACCTACAGACTGCGACACGCCTAACCTCAAGATTGCCTTGATTGGCGTGCTGGCGGCGAGTGCTTGTCTCTATATCCTGATGCCCCAGGGGTTGATCACAGAAGTCAGCGCAGCGAAGACCGAATATCGACCCGAGGTAAAGAGCGTTCCCCAAGCGACACCACGAGACCTTAGCGAATCCAAGTGGGGCACGCCTTCCGACGGCGAATTACCGAGGCCAAAGAATATCGTCTCGCCTCTTTTGGTGGGCCAGGACTAGGTTTAGCGCGCTCGCGTCACATCCGGGGCCCCGGATGTCAATCGCTCAACTTGGACGATGTTGGACGCAAAAATGGCCAGAAGCCTGATTATTACTGGGCGTTCTGGCCTTTATTGGATCTTCTTGGATGGTGTCCTGGCGGAGAGGGTGGGATTCGAACCCACGGACGCCTTGCGACGTCGCCTGATTTCGAGTCAGGTACATTCAACCGCTCTGCCACCTCTCCGGAGGCGCGCATTCTAGCACTGACCGAGTCGTGGCAAAATAGGCCCCTGGCTCATGACGGACAGCACCGATGGCACTGCCAAGTCCCCGGCTCCTGTTAGTGTTGCTCGGCGTTGCGCTCACTTCGCTCGGTTGCAGCCGGGTCGGCTCGCCCGGTGCCGCCGGCGAGCTCGTCGTCGCGGTGCTTGACGATCCCGTGCATTACCAGGCAAACGGTGGCGATGGCCAGGAAAGCGGCTTCGAGGCAGATCTGGTGCACGCCTTCGCCGAGGAAATGCAACTGCAGGTTCGCTTCGTGCCGGTATTCACGCCGTCAGAACTTACCGACCTCGTCACGCGCGGCAAAGTGCATTTCGCCACATCGGCACCGCTGAGCGCGGATGCCTCGTTGCACTACACCTCGTCGATCCGCGGCGCCCGTCTGTTGATCGCCCAGCACGAAGACGCACTTCCGGTCGCCGACGCTGCCGACCTGGCGGATCATTCCGTCGCCGTGATCGCCGGTTCCGCCGCCGCGGCAGCGTTACACAGGCTGGCCGAGACGACGCCGTTTCCGATCACCGAAATCGAGCGCGGCGACGACATCTCGCTGCTGGCTCAGGTGGCGGAACGCAAGATAGAGGCCGTTGCCACCGACTCCGCGCACCTGGACGTCGCCGCCAACTATTTTCCGGAGCTGGAAGAGACCCAGGCACTGACCGGCTCGGTGGCCTACGCCTGGGCGTTTTCTGCCGACAACGATACATTGCGCCAGAAGGCGGAAGACTTCATTGCCCGTTCGCGTCACAACGGTCTGATCTCTCGCTTGCATGACCGCTATTTCGGCCACATTCATCGGATCACCACCGAGGGCGCTGCGCAGTTCCTCGAAGACATGCGCGGCCTGCTGCCGCACTTTCGCCAGAACTTTCTCCACGCCGCAGCCACGACAGGCATCGACTGGCGCATCCTGGCGGCACTGGCTTACCAGGAATCCCATTGGGACGCGCTGGCGACCTCGCCGACCGGCGTGCGCGGCATCATGATGCTGACCGAGGAGACCGCCGACCGGCTTCAGGTGCACAATCGACTTGACGCCGAAGAAAGCATCAAAGCAGGCGCCCGCTACCTCGCGGATTTGATGGACGAGCTGCCTCGCCCCATCGCCAAGCCAGACCGGTTATGGTTCGCGCTCGCCGCCTACAACCTCGGCATGGGTCACTTGCGCGGCGCCAGACAGATGGCCGAGGGCATGAAGCACGATTCGACGTCGTGGTACGAAATGAAGAAGGTGCTGCCGCTGATGGCGCGTCCCGAGTATTACGCACGGCTCAAGGCGGGCCGGGCGCGCGGCGGCGAAGCGGTGATCATGGTCGAGAACGTGCGTACCTACTACGACATCCTGGCCCGATTCCAACCGGCGTTCGTTTCGCCGCTGCAGACCGACCTTACGATGCAGTGAGGCGGTCAGCGCCACGCATGTAGGAACGCAGAACGTCGGGAATGTCGACGCTGCCGTCGGCGTTCTGGTAGTTCTCCAGTATCGCCACCAACGTACGGCCAACCGCGAGGCCAGAACCGTTCAAGGTGTGCACCAGCTCGGGCTTGTTCTTGTCGTTGCGGTAGCGCGCCTGCATGCGCCGCGCCTGGAAGGCCTCATAGTTGGAGCATGAGGAGATCTCGCGGTAGGCATTCTGCGCCGGCAGCCATACCTCAAGGTCGTAGGTCTTGGCCGCACCGAAACCCATGTCGCCGCTGCAAAGCGCCATCTTGCGGTAGGGCAGTTCGAGCTTCTGCAGAATCACCTCGGCATGATGCGTGAGGTCCTCGTGGGCCTGCCAGGAATTCTCCGGCTTGACGATCTGCACCAGTTCCACCTTGTCGAATTGGTGCTGGCGGATCATGCCGCGGGTGTCGCGACCGGCGCTGCCCGCCTCGGAACGGAAACAGGGCGTGTGGCAAACAAACTTGAGGGGCAGCGCTTCGGCTGCCTGGATGGTGTCACGAACCATGTTGGTCACAGGCACTTCGGCGGTCGGGATCAGGTAAAGCCGGCTGCCGTCCGAGCGCAGCACGCGGAACAGATCTTCCTCGAACTTCGGCAACTGACCGGTACCGACCATGCTGTCGGGATTGACCAGATAGGGCACGTACACTTCCGTATAGCCATGGTCCGCCGTATGAGTGTCGAGCATGAACTGGGCAAGCGCCCGATGCAAACGCGCCACACCGCCTTTCATCAGCGAGAAGCGGCTGCCGGCGATCTTCGCCGCGGTCTCGAAGTCCAGCCCGCCCAGGCCCTCGCCGATCTCGACGTGATCCTTGACCGGGAATTCGAAGTTCTTCGGTGTGCCCCAGCGCAGCACTTCGACGTTGGCCGATTCATCGGCACCGACCGGCACGCTCTCGTGCGGCAGGTTCGGAATCACGGCCAGGAAGGCATTCTGCTCGGCAAGTACTTCGGCCAATCTCGCTTCGTTGGCCTTCACCTCGTCACCCAGGCCTGCCACCTCGGCCATGACAGCAGAAGTGTCCTCACCCTTGCCCTTGAGCATGCCGATCTGCTTCGACAGGCTGTTGCGCTTGGCCTGCAAGTCCTGGGTCCGCATCTGCAAGCCCTTGCGTTCGCCTTCCAGAGCCTCGAAGGTCGCGGTATCGAGCTTCACTCCGCGCGTGGCAAGACGCTCGGCGACAAAGGCAAGATTACTGCGGAGAAGTTGAATGTCCAACATTTCGGTTCCTATTCTTTCGCTTTGCGGTCGAGTTCGCGCAGGTACGCGAGCTTTTCGGCGATCTTCTGTTCCAGGCCGCGCGGCGTCGGCTTGTACCAGGCCACCGCAGGCATGTCGTCGGGAAAGTAGGTCTGCCCCGGTGAGTAGGCTTCCGGCTCGTCGTGCGCATAGCGGTACTCGGACCCGAAACCCATTTCCTTCATCAGCTTGGTCGGCGCGTTACGCAGATGCTCGGGTACCGGCCGCGATTTGTCCTGACTGATGAAACGGCGGGCCGAATTATAAGCGACGTAAGTGGCGTTCGACTTGGGCGCCACCGCCATGTACAGCACGGCTTCGGCCAGCGCCAGTTCGCCCTCCGGCGAACCGATGCGCTCGTAAGTCTCCCAGGCATCGAGCGCCAAACGCAGCGCCCGCGGATCAGCGATGCCGATATCCTCGGTGGCCATGCGGATGATGCGCCGGGCGAGATACAGCGGATCAGCACCACCGTCGATCATGCGCACGAACCAGTACAGCGCGGCATCCGGATTGGAGCCGCGCACCGACTTGTGCAGCGCCGAGATCTGGTCGTAGAAGGCGTCGCCGCCCTTATCGAAGCGGCGCAGGTCGTGCGCCAGCGTCTGCTCCAGGAATTCGGCCGTGACGGTAAGCCGTTGCGCGGCAAGGGCTGCGGTCTTCAATGTTTCCAGCACATTCAGTAGCCGCCGTGCGTCGCCGTCGGCATGACCGATCAGGCGCGCCTTCGCCTCGGCGTCGAACTCCAGATCGGGGAACGCATTCTCCCGCGCCCGCTCGAACAACTGGGCCAATTCCGCCTCGATCAGGCTCTTCAGCACATACACCGAAGCGCGCGAGAGCAGCGCCGAGTTCACTTCGAACGACGGGTTCTCGGTCGTCGCGCCGACGAAGGTGAGCAGCCCGCGCTCGACGAAGGGCAGGAAAGCATCCTGCTGCGACTTGTTGAAACGGTGCAC
>PMIF01000173.1 GCA_003157035.1 Rhodocyclaceae bacterium | reverse complement strand
CGCATCACCCAACCGATGATCCGAACCAGGATCTCGGACCCCTGGCGCGAAGTATCGTGGCACGAGGCGCTGCAATACGCGGCGGGCGAGTTTCGCCGCATTCAGCAGAAACACGGCCGCGACTCGATCGGCGCACTGGTTTCCAGCCGCTGCACCAACGAGGAAGACTATCTGGTGCAGAAACTGGTGCGCGCAGCCTTCGGCAACAACAATGTCGACACCTGCGCCCGCGTCTGCCACTCACCCACTGGCTACGGTCTCGGTCAGACCCTGGGCACCTCGGCCGGCACCCAGACTTTCAAATCCATCGAGAAAGCCGACGTCATCATGGTCATCGGCGCCAACCCGAGCGAGGGTCACCCGGTGTTCGGCTCGCGCCTGAAGCGCCGTGTGCGCGAGGGCGCCAAACTGATCGTCATCGACCCGCGCCAGATCGATATCGTCGCCACAGCGCACGTGCGTGCCGACCATCACCTCAAGCTCAAGCCCGGCACCAACGTTGCCGTGCTGACGGCGCTGGCGCATGTCATCGTCACCGAGGGCCTGGTCAACGAGTCCTTCATCGGCGAACGCTGCGAAAAGGTGGCCTTCGACGACTGGCGCGCGTTTGTCGCCCGCCCCGCCAACTCACCCGAGGCGACGCAAGCCACCAGCGGCCTGCCGGCTGCTGCTGTGCGCTCCGCAGCGAGGCTCTACGCCACCGGCGGCAATGCCGCCATCTATTACGGCCTTGGCGTCACCGAGCACTCGCAAGGATCGACGGCGGTGATCGCCATCGCCAATCTCGCCATGGCTACCGGTAATGTTGGCCGCGAGGGCGTCGGCGTCAATCCCCTGCGCGGCCAGAACAACGTCCAGGGATCGTGCGACATGGGCAGTTTCCCGCACGAGTTGCCCGGCTACCGCCATATCTCCGATGCGCCAACGCGAGAGCTGTTCGAGCGCAACTGGGGTGTGAGCTTGCAAGCCACGCCGGGGCTGCGCATCCCGAACATGTTCGAAGCCGCCCTCGACGGATCTTTCCGCGGCCTCTATTGCCAGGGCGAAGACCCGGCGCAGTCCGATCCCAACACCCAGCACGTCCAGGCGGCGCTGTCGGCGATGGAATGTGTGGTGGTGCAGGATCTCTTCCTCAACGAGACGGCCAAATTCGCCCACGTCTTCCTGCCCGGCGCTTCCTTCCTGGAAAAGGACGGCACATTTACCAATGCCGAACGCCGCATCTCGCGCGTGCGCCGCGCCATGCCGCCGCTGGCCGGCAAGGCCGACTGGGAAGTGACCATGGCACTCGCGCAGGCGCTCGGCTATGCCATGCACTATGAAAGCCCGGCACAGATCATGGACGAGATCGCACTTCTGACGCCCACATTCGCCGGCGTCAGCTACGACAAGCTCGACCGTCTGGGCAGCCTCCAGTGGCCCTGCAATGACAGCAATGCCGAAGGCACACCGACCATGCACGTCGACGGCTTCGTCCGTGGCAAGGGTCGCTTCATCGTCACGCAATATGTGCCTACGGACGAGAAGGTGACCCGGCGCTTCCCCATACTATTGACCACCGGCCGCGTCTTGTCGCAGTACAACGTCGGCGCACAGACCCGGCGCACGGAGAACGTGCGCTTTTACGCCGAGGATCTGCTCGAAATCCATCCCCACGACGCCGACGAGCGCGGCATCAAGAACGGTGACTGGGCCGGCATCCAGTCGCGCGCCGGCGAGACCGTGCTGCGGGCGCAGGTCACCGAACGCGTGCAGCCCGGCGTGGTGTACACCACGTTCCACTTTCCCGAGTCGGGTGCCAATGTCATCACGACGGACAATTCCGACTGGGCGACCAACTGTCCTGAGTACAAGGTGACCGCGGTGCAGGTGTTCCGGGTCAGCCAGCCATCGGAATGGCAGCGCCAGAATGTCCGCAACGACTCCGAGCAGCGCGGTTTGCTCGCCGGCGCCGGCACACCGTGACCGTGCAATGTGCCGTCCCGGTCACTCGACCGGGTCTAGCAGCCGCGCTCGACAGCGTCGCCGAGGAGACGCCGATCGCTTTCGAATACAACGGCATCAGCCACGCAGTGATGCTGGCCAGTCCGGCCGACCTGGAGGATCTCGCCTTCGGCTTCAGCCTGACCGAGGGCATCATTGACCGCGCCCGCGATATCTTCGACGTCGAAGTCGATGTCGGCGAGCAAGGCATCACACTGTCGATCGAAGTCGCAGCCGAAGCATTCGCTCGCCTGAAAGCGCGCCGGCGCAGCTTCGCCGGCCGCACTGGCTGCGGCCTATGCGGCACCGAAAGCCTCGAGCAGGTGGTTCGCGACCTGCCGCCGGTTGGCGCCGGTCGCCCGTTTGCCGTCGCCGCACTCTACGAGGGCATGCGCCGCCTGCCACATTTGCAGCACCTGCAGCAGGCCACGGGCGCTGCGCACGCCGCCTGCCGCGTGGGCAGCGATGGCGCCATCGAGTTCGTCCGCGAGGATGTGGGACGCCACAACGCGCTCGACAAGACGCTTGGCGCCTTGGCGCGCGCCGGCAACGCCGCCGAGGGCGGCCTGATTGTCACCAGTCGCGCCAGTTTCGAGATGGTGCAAAAGGCCGCGGCGCTGGGCTACGGTCTGCTCGCTGCCGTCTCGGCGCCAACCGCCGCTGCCGTGCGTCTGGCCGAACGGCTGAACGTCACCCTGGTGGGCTTTCTGCGCGGCGATCACTGCGCCGTCTACAGCCACGCCGAACGACTGCAGGGAGTGAAGCCATGAATGCCGCCAACCTGATCAAAATGGCCAATCAGATCGGCGCCTTCTTCGCCGCCATGCCCGATGGCCAGCAGGCGATTGCCGGCGTCGCCGAGCACATCCGCAGGCATTGGGAGCCGCGCATGCAAACCGCGCTCATCAACCACGTCGCCGAGAACGGCGATCAGGCGCTCTTGCCGATCGTCAGGAGCGCGCTGGCGCACATCCGCTAGGCACCATCAGAACAACTCGGCGCTGGCGTAGGTCGAGTTCTTGGCGGTGACCGCTGGCGGATAGCCGACCCGGAAGCCTCCCCACTGCCGGCCGCGGATGACGATGGGAACCGAGAGGTCATGCATGACCTCGCCGGTGTCGCGCTCATAGGTTTGCACCAGCACTGTTTCGCTATGCGCACCACAGCGCGCGCCGGTGCGATCGTCGAAAATGCGCTTGGTCCGATTGCCGACCAGATCCCGGGCCGGGTCACCGGTGAGCGGCTGGCAGAACTTGTTGTTGTGCGTCGGTGCGTAGCCGCGCCGATCGACGGCGATAGCGTAGATCGCCTCCGGATGGCTGGCGAAGAAGGGCTCCTGCAGCGGCGGCAGGATCTTGTCGGCAAGCTTGTCGAACGGCGTCTCGTACTTGGTCGGCTGGGTGTGCGGAATCTCCCGGTAGCTTTCCGCGAACAGGTTCTCGATGGTGATCTCACCCCGATCGACGGCAGCTTCAAACGCGCGGCCGATGGCATCGGCAGTCTGCCTCGCCGTGGCATAGATGCGGGTATGCGGCGAGTTCATGCCCACTGTGACCATGATCTTGAACACCTGCTCGCCAGGCTTGTCGGCCAGGGTCGCGGCATGGGCAAGTTCGTTCTGCAGCCGGCCCATGCGCGCATAGCTGTCGTGAGCGTGCTTGACGATCTCATCGGCACTCTCGGCCGTCTGGCGGGCGCTGGCGAAAATCGTCGCCAACCGCTGTTCGGTGGATACGGCGTCGCCAAGGATGGCCGCCAGCTGCTCGCCGACTTCCTTCGCCGTCGTGGACACGCGCCCCGACTCGGCTGCCAATTGGCCGATGGCGGTGACGGAACTGCCGGTCAGAGCATGAATGCGATCGACTACTGCCGTGATGTCCGCCGACGCGGACATCGCCGAGTTGGCCAGCTTGCGCACTTCATCGGCAACGACGGCAAAGCCGCGGCCGTATTCCCCCGCCCGGGCCGCCTCTATCGCGGCATTCAGCGCCAACAGGTTGGTCTGCTTGGCGATGCCGTGGATCGATGCCGACGCAACCCTGATCTGGCCGATCTCTTCCGCCAGCGACTTGATCGAGGCTTCAGCTTCGCGAACCCGGGTGACGATTTCACTCAGGCTCTTCACTACGCGGGCCAGCTCGCTGGACCCAGTCTCGGACTCTTCACGCGTGCGCACCGCCGCTTGGGCGGCGATTCCAGCGCTTTCGGCCACGGTGTCGGCGGCGGTCTTAATGGCCAGGGATTCGTCGGCAATGGTATTGGCCTGGGTCGCCGCCTGATCCGATTCCCTGGTCAGAGACGTCAGGGTGTGGCAGACATGCGCCAACGCCACGCCCATCTCCTGCAAAGTAGCAAGAAACAGCTGCTCGCTCTGCGCCGAACCCGGCTCCTCGCGCCGAGCCGAAATATCCTTGTTGTCGCGCGCAGCGCTGCTTCCTGGTCGCGAAAAGAACATGACCATCCATCTCCTCAAATGGCTGTATCGATCGGCGTCCCCAACGCCTTGCCCCTCTCGGACCAGAACACAGCCGAGGGCCCTGTTGATAATAATAGCTTATGCGGAGATAAACCGACCACTCCTATTCGATGGCCATTGCCGACTTGGCAGTCTGGCGCAGAATGAATTTCTGAATCTTGCCGGTCGAAGTCTTGGGCAGTTCGCCAAATATGATCTGCTTGGGGACTTTGAAGTGCGCCATGTGGCCACGGCAGAACTCGACGATCTCGGCTTCGGTCGTCACACTGCCGTCCCGCAGTTCAACAAA
This sequence comes from Rhodocyclaceae bacterium, assembly GCA_003157035.1. GTDB lineage: Bacteria > Pseudomonadota > Gammaproteobacteria > Burkholderiales > Rhodocyclaceae > Fen-999. Next base: position 3,618 of record PMIF01000173.1, on the reverse strand, counting down.
GGCGCAAGGCACCTCGCCCCATTTCTGATCAGGTTTGGCGACCACGGCGGCGGCGATGATCGCCGGATGGCGATAGAGAACATCCTCCACCTCCAGGGAAGAAATGTTCTCACCACCGGAAATGATGATGTCCTTGGAGCGATCCTTGATCTTCACATAGCCGTCCTGATGGACCACCGCCAGGTCGCCGGTGTGGAACCAGCCCCCGGCGAAAGCCAGCTTGCTGGCTTCCTCGTTCTTCAGATAGCCTTTCATCACCAGATTGCCACGGAACATGATCTCGCCCATGGTTTCGCCATCCCAGGGAACCGGCTCCATGGTGTCGGAGTCGAGTACGGTGATGGCTTCCTGCATGTGGTAGCGCACGCCCTGGCGACCATTGCGGACAGCGCGCATGTCGATCGGCAGCGTATCCCACTCCGGGTGCTTGGCGCAGACGGACGCCGGGCCATAGGTTTCAGTCAGGCCATAGACGTGGGTGATGTTGAGGCCGATGCGCTCGGCACCTTCGATGATGGCGGCGGGCGGCGGCGCGCCGGCGATAAGACCGCTGACCGAGTGATCGATACCGGCGCGCAATTCCTCCGGCGCATTGATCATCATGCCGTAGATGATGGGCGCACCACACATGTGCGTGATCTTGTGCTCGCGGATCAGGGAGAAGATTGCCCCGACATCGACCTTGCGCAGGCAGACACTGGTCCCGGCATTGGCGGCCAGGGTCCACACGAAACACCAGCCGTTGGCATGAAACATCGGCAGGGTCCAGAGATAGACGGCATGCGGCGGCATGCCCCAGGAGATGATGTTGCTGGCCGAATTCAAGTAGGCGCCGCGATGGTGATAGACAACGCCTTTCGGATTACCTGTGGTACCCGAGGTGTAGTTCAGCGTGATGGCATCCCATTCGTCTTCCGGCAGCGACCAGGCGAAGTCGGGCGACCCTTGGGCAAGGAAGGACTCGTAGTCGATCTCGCCGAGCAATTCACCGCCGCTGAAATCAGGGTCGGTGGAATCGATGACCAGTGGCTTCTTGCCTGGCAGCAGCTCGAGCGCCGCTTTGACGACGGCGGAGAATTCCGGATCGGTAATGAGTACCTTGGCTTCAGCGTGTTGCAACATGAACGCCACCGATTCCGCGTCCAGGCGCGTATTGAGCGTATTGAGCACGGCACCGGACATGGGCACACCGAAGTGCACCTCGAACATCGACGCCGTGTTGGGCAGCATGACCGCCACCGTATCACCCTTGCCGATGCCTCGCCGAACCAGCGCCGACGCCAATTGCCGACAGCGGCTGTAGCTTTCCGCCCAGGTGTATTTGCGCGCCCCCTGAATGACGGAAATCCGCTTGGGATAGATGAATGCGGACCGTTCGAGAAAACTCAACGGTGACAACGGAACATAGTTAGCCGGATTGCGCTCAAGTCCGATGGTGTACGGATTGTTGGAAGCCACGCTACTTTCCTCCTCATGGTGCCGAAAAATGCAGGACAGCAATTGATGTCCCGCGGCTATTCAAGCTGCAATCTGGAATTCCCTCTCAAATGGCGCCGCATCCTTCCAACTGAGCGATGGCTTCAGAGCCGAAACCCCATTCGTGCAGAATGTCTGCGGCAACGCCCCTTGCCGTCGGCGGCGTCGGCCTGTCTGGCGCGGTACGGCTGAAGCGCGGCGCCGGCGCCGGCTGGATTACGCCATCGACCTCGATGAAAGTATTACGAGAGAGATTGTGGGGATGCTGGCGGGCCTCGTCCATGTCGAGCACGGGCGTGACGCAGGCATCGCTTCCTTCCATCAAGCCACACCACTCGTCGCGCGTCTTTTCCAGCAGAATGGCGCGTAGTCTTTCCTTGAGCGTCGGCCAGCGGGCCTGATCCCACTGGAGCTTGAATTCGGGATCAGTGATGCCGGTTTTCTCCAGGAAGAGCGCGTAGAACTGCGGTTCTATGGGGCCGATGGCAATGTACTTGCCGTCCCGGCAGCGATAGGTGTCGTAGAAATGGGCGCCACCATCGAGCACATTGCTGCCGCGATCCTGCGTCCATTGCCCCATGGCCTTGAAGGTATGCACCATGGTCATCAGGGTTGCACAACCATCGGTCATGGCCGCATCGACCACTTGACCCTGACCCGACACCCTGGCTTCGAGCAGGGCTGCCAGGATACCCAGCGCCAGCAGCATGGCGCCGCCGCCATCGGCAACCAGATTGAGCGGCACCACCGGCTTGCCACCTCTTTCGCCAATGGCGTGAAGTGCTCCGGAGAGGGATAGATAGTTTATGTCGTGCCCGGCTGCTTGGGACAAGGTTCCCGTCTGGCCCCAGCCGGTCATGCGCCCGTAGACCAGGCGCGGATTGCGCGCCAGACAGACATCGGGCGCCAGGCCCAGCCGCTCCATGACCCCGGGACGAAAACCCTCGATCAGCGCGTCGGCACCGGCGATCAACTGCAAGGCGGCGGCAATGCCCTCGGGGCGTTTCAAGTCCAGGGCGATCACTTGCCTGTTGCGGTTGAGAATATCAACCTTGGGATCGAACAGATCCGCGCTGGGTCGGCCGCCAGAAGCGGACTTGCGCTCGATGCGCAACACGGTCGCCCCCAGATCAGCCAAGAGCATTGCGCCCATGGGCGCCGGGCCCAGGGCGGCAAATTCGACTACCTTGATGCCATGCAACGGTCCCACTTCTTTCCGCCTCGCTGGTGACGACTAGTCCAAGAGCAACCTGTTACTGGGCGATGGCGCGGCCGATGACCAGACGCTGGATGTCGTTGGCGCCCTCGTAGATCTGGCAGACGCGCACGTCGCGGTAGATGCGCTCGACCGGGAAGTCGCTGACGTAGCCATAGCCGCCATGAATCTGGATGGCGTCGGAGGCAACCTTCTCAGCCATTTCCGAGGCGAACATCTTCGCCATCGAGGCTTCGACCAGACAGGGCCTGCCGGCGTCCTTGAGTGTGGCAGCGCGCCAAACCATGAGACGGGCCGCGTCCACCTGGGTCGCCATGTCGGCCAAACGGAAATTCACCGCCTGGTGTTCGATGATGGGGCGACCGAAGGTCTCACGCTCCTTGGCGTATCGGATGGCGGCCTCCAGGGCGGCCCGGGCCATGCCCACCGACTGGGCCGCGATGCCGATGCGGCCGGCTTCCAGATTCGACAAGGCAATCTTGTAACCGCCACCCTCGGTACCCATCATGGCGCTGGCCGGAACGCGACAGTTCTCAAAGAGAATCTGCGCCGTGTCGGAAGCCTTCTGCCCCATCTTTTCCTCGAGGCGGGCAACGATGTAGCCCGGGGTCGCCGTTGGCACCAGGAAACAGGAGATGCCCTTCTTGCCGGCGGTCTTGTCGGTAACAGCGAAGACGATCGCCACGTCGGCATACTTGCCGGTAGTAATGAACTGTTTGACACCGTTGATGACCCAGTGGTCGCCGTCGCGGACAGCACTGGTCCTGATGGCGGAGGCATCGGAGCCGACGTGCGGTTCAGTGAGGCAGAAGCAGCCCAGTGACCGACCGGAAGCCAGCCTGGTCAGCCATTCCTGCTTCTGGGCTTCTGACCCGTACTTTTCGGTAATGCCGCAGGCCAGTGAATTCTGCACCGAGACGATCGTG
>PMIF01000121.1 GCA_003157035.1 Rhodocyclaceae bacterium | reverse complement strand
TGACGCCAGACGGAGGCGTAGAGGTCGTGCGAGACGGCCGAGGCGCCGGACAGCGTCAGCCCGGCAACCACCGCCAGGATCGTGGCGAAGGCCACGGCGGAGATGAAGCCGAGGAATACGTTGCCGCCGACGGCGTTGGCGAGATGCACCGCAGCCATGTTGCCGCCACCCTTCAGACCCTTGGCCAGATCGCCATCGACGAAGTAGGTACCCGGATCCTGAGTCAGGAACACGATGGCGCCGAAGCCGATGATNNGATGATGAAGGTCAGGATGTAGAAGTAGCCGATCCAGGTCGTCGCCCAGGCCACCGACTTACGGGCCTCCTTGGCGTTCGGGACGGTGAAGAAGCGCTGCAGGATGTGCGGCAGACCAGCGGTACCGAACATCAGCGCCATGCCGACGGAGATCGCCGAGATCGGGTCCTTGATCAGCGCGCCCGGACCCATGATGGCGTCGTGCTTGCTGTGAACTTCAACGGCCTTGGTGAACAGGTTCTCCGGGCTGAAGCCGAACTGGTACATCACGAAGAAGGCCATGAAGGTGGCGCCACCAAGCAGCATGCACGCCTTGATGATCTGCACCCAGGTCGTCGCGGTCATGCCGCCGAACAAGACGTACATCATCATGATCACGCCCACCAGGATTTCCGCAACCATGTAATCCAGGCCGAAGAGGATCTTGATGAGCTGACCGGCGCCGACCATCTGGGCGATCATGTAGAACGCCACGACGACCAGCGAACCGATAGCCGCAAAGCTGCGGGTGGGGGTCTGCGAGAAGCGGTAGGAGGCGACATCGGCGAAGGTGAACTTGCCGAGGTTGCGCAGGCGCTCCGCCATCAGGAAGGTGATGACGGGCCAGCCGACCAGCCAGCCGATCGAGAAGATCAGGCCGTCGAAGCCGCTGCCGAACACCAGACCGGAAATCCCCAGGAACGAGGCGGCCGACATGTAGTCGCCGGCGATCGCGAGGCCGTTCTGAAAGCCGGTGATACCGCCGCCGGCGGTGTAGAAGTCGGCGGCCGTCTTGGTGCGCGCCGCCGCCCACTTGGTGATGCCAAGCGTGATGGCGACGAACACCGCGAACATGGTGATGGCCGTCCAGTTGGTGGCCTGTTTGACGGTCTGCCCCGCGTCAGGGCCGGCCGCATAGGCGAGGCCGGCGACGGCGAGCGCAGCGATGGCCAGAACAATACGTTGCACGTGGGTCATGTTATTTCTGCGCCTCCTTGATAATTTCGACGGTGGTGTCGTCGAACTCGCTGTTGGCGCGACGCACATAGATCCAGGTGATGATGATGGTGAACAGGATCACGCCCAAACCGATCGGGATACCGATGCTCATCGTGTAGCCTTCACCGATCTTCATGGCGAGGAATGACTTGTCGTAAGCAACCAGGCCAATGAAACCGTAATAGGCCAAAGCGCCCAGTATCGCCATGATGATGGAGTAGCGCGAGCGAACGGCCACGAACTCCTGGTACTTCGGGTTGGCCCGAATTTTTGCGTAGAGATCAGATGTCATATGTCTCCTCCATGCCTCGTTTGGTTTTAAACCGGATTGTCTCCATCCCCACCCGCCTCCTCATGGAAGTTCTGTGTCATCGCACCCAACGGTGGGAACTCAATGCGACGTATTGGGCGGCACCGCAACATCCCTCGCCACCCATTGGACGCTATCGTAGCCGAGAGGCCTGACGCCATGCTTACATGGGGTCTGCCGATGGTTACAAGGTTCCGCCCATCAAATCGTCCAGGCGACCGACGAACAGCGCCGCACCTTCGTCGCCGAGCGCCTTGGCCATCAGTCGCTGGTAATCGGGAATCAATGTCCGCAAGTCGTCGAGATTGCCGGTCTTCTCGATTTTCAAGGTGAACATGAATCCCTTGAGGCCAAGGGTGGTGAACACCGATTCGGTCATCAGCCGGCGGGCGGCCGTGTAGTGAGCAAAGCGGTCTTCCGCCGCCGCATTGCCGGCAGGCCGGAGTTCCCTTGTCGTTGTCGAGGTGGTTGCCGCCGTGCCGCTGGCCGTACGCAGTACCTCGAGGTAACCCTGATCGAACAGCAGATCGAGCGTGTTCTCCGGCAGACCCATCTTGGCCCCCTGCTCACGCACGACGAAGGCCGGGTGTCGGCCGTCGATCAAGAGCAAGAGCATGCGCGCCTTGCCGGTGAGCTTGTGCTTGCGGGTGCGGATTTCTTCCTGCCCCTTGTCCGACTTGTCGAGTACGTCTGTGGGACGCATGGTGCCAAACTCCGAAGTTGTCCAGTAGGGCTTTTATAGTGGCCAGCTTACGGCTTACTTACATCAGCGACTAACTTCCGTTTCGCCCTTGGCGCGAACGAGCGTTACCGTGCAAGGGGCCTCGAGCATGACGCGCGAAGCCACGGTGCCGGGCAGGGTCTTCTGGCCGACGCCGAGATCGATCACGGGTGGCGCGCCGATGACGATCTGGTCCACTTGGTTGGACCGCGCGAATTGCAGCAGCGCCAACGCGGGATCCGCTGCCTCGATGACGTGACAGGTGATGCGTCCGGCAGGCAGGGCTAGGGCCTCTGCCCAATGGCGAAGCAGAATCAAGTGGCGAATATGCTGCGCACCGGCCGACTCGTTGGCCTGACTGGTACCGAGCAAGGGCAGCGGCCGCACCACCGTCACCACGGCAATCCGGTAGTCAGCGTCCATGCTGGCAATTCGCTTCACTGTCTCTTGCAATGCCGCCGACTGCGCTGGTTGATCATACAGAGTGGCAACTGCTACCTGAACGATCGGCGCCGCAGCGATGCTGGCGCGTGGCGACGGGCATGGCGCCGGCTCCCAGCCGGCCGCGCGCAGCCAGCGGCCCAGGCGGCGGCGAAGTCCCTGCCGCTGGAGCCGCGTGCCCCGTTCGGTGACGCTCACCTGGCTTGGATGAGCAAGATCCATCATCAGCTGTGCGGCGCTGGCATAGCGCTGGTCGGCATCCAGCGCCAGGCAGCGCAGGATGATCTCCTGCAGCCACTCCGGCAGCTCCGGCCGGATCATTCTTGGCGGCGGCGGTTCGAGATACAGGCGTTGCCGCAAGCCGGCAGTGGTGCTTGGTTTGCCGAACGGCAACCTGCCGGTAGCCAGTTCGTAAAGCATGACGCCAATGGCAAAAATGTCGCTGCGCGGGTCGCAGCGCATGCCGACCACCTGCTCGGGCGCCATGTACGGCGCCGAGCCGACCGCCTTGCGCAAGTCCTCCGCCAGCAAGTCCGGCAGGTGCGCATGATGGCCAAGGCCGAAATCGATCAGCACCGCCTGACCATCGGCGCGATACATGACATTGGCAGGCTTCAAGTCCAGATGGACGAATTGCTGCCCGTGCAGATCGTGCACCGCCGTGGCCAGCGGCACGATCAGGCGGACAAGTTCAGCGACCGACAGCGGTGCCTTGCCCACCCAGTCGCTCAGCGCCGGTCCGTCGATGAACTCCATGACCAGATAAGGTTGCCGCGCCAGATCGCCGGACGCGACCAGTCGCGGCACGTGCGGGCCGGTCAGCGTCGACAACATCATCTGCTCGACTTCGTAGCTCACTACGGCAACCGAATCCTCCCCTTGTTCCAGACGCGGCACCTTCAGCACCAGCGGGAATCCGGGGTCCTCGACGGCATCGACCCGATAGAGCACTGCCATGCCGCCGACGTGAAGCCGGCCGCGATTGCGAAAACCATCGATTTGCTCGCCGATGTCAAAGGCGTTCATTCAGGCTCCGGTCTCCAGGCGCCGGGCAAACTCTTCGGGCAACCCCGCCGCCCGCACCTTGCGCGCCGCCGCCTCGTAGTCGTAGGGAACGCGATGATAAGTGAGCATGGCCAGCTCGGTATCGAACAGCGCATAGCCAGCTGCGGAGTGACCGTCACGCGGCTGACCGCAGGCACCGACAATCGACAGCCATCGGCGGTGTCGGCCAACCGGAATCGGCATGCCCGGTACGGGCTCGAAGCGTTGCGGCCGCCGATCGCTGCCCTGGTAATAGAGTGCGGCCTCATGCACGTGGCCGCAAAAGACGTACGCGGCGTCGGTCGCATCCATGCTGGCTGCGGCCGCCAGACTGTCGTAAACATAGCCCCAACGCTGCGGCGAGGCGGCGCTGCCATGGACGAACAGCCGGTCTTCTTCGCGCACCAGCAACGGCAGGTTGGCCAGGAACGNNGCGGCGTCGTGATTGCCTTTGACGACCACGGCACCGGAGCCAACGTGCTCGCGCACGCGCTCGATCACGGCAGCCGGGTCGGCGTTGTAGCCGACCAGATCACCGAGGAAGACAAACCGCTCGACCCGTTGTTGGCGGGCGTGCTCGATGCAGGCATCGACAGCTTCGATATTGCTGTGCAGATCGGCAAGCAAGGCTAGTTTCACGGGCGTCTCGCAGCAGTGAGGAACGGGCTGCCGAGAAGATACCGAAAAAAATGCCCTCGTGCGCATGCGCAACGAGGGCCTCCTCCTCCAGGATTAATCTTTGTCAGGCGTCGGCGTCGTGATGGATTTCCCGATCCTTGGTCTCAGGCAGGAAGAAGGTGCCGATGATGGCCGTTGCGGCGGCAATCACGATCGGATACCACAGCCCGTAATAGATATCGCCCGTAGCAGCCACCATGGCAAAAGCCGTCGTCGGCAGGAAGCCGCCGAACCAGCCGTTGCCGATGTGATAGGGCAGCGACATCGAGGTATAACGAATTCGCGCCGGGAACAGCTCGACCAGAAAGGCGGCTATCGGCCCGTAGACCATGGTGACGTAGATGACCAGGATGGTCAGCAGCACCGTGATCATCACGTAGTCAACCTTGGCCATGTCCGCCTTCGCCGGATAACCGGCCGCCTTGATCGCTGCGGCAGCCCGCTTGTTGAATTCGTCGCTTCTCTTCTTGAACTCGTCCTTGGGCAGACCAGCGCCCTCGAAGCTCTCGACCACCACTTCGCCGATCCGGACCGAGGCGACCGTGCCCGGCAAGGTCGGCAGATTGGAGTAGTTCACACTGTTGCGAGCCAGGAAGGACTTGGCGATATCGCAGGAGCTGACGAATGTCGAAGTGCCGACCGGGTTGAACTGGAACGAACACGTCGTCGGCACGGCAACCACGGTCACCGGCGACTTCAGTTGCGCTGCTTCGAGATCCGGATTGGCATAGTGCGTCATCGCCTTGAAGATCGGGAAGTAGGTCAGCGCCGCCATGACGCAACCGATCATGATGATCGGCTTGCGGCCGATCCGGTCCGACAACGAGCCGAAGACAACGAAAAATGGCGTGCCGATGACCAGCGAGGCGGCGATCAACAGGTTGGCCGCCTGGGGTTCAACCTTCAGCGTTTGCAACAGGAAGAACAGGGCATAGAACTGGCCCGTGTACCAGACCACCGCTTGGCCAGCCGTGCCGCCGAGCAGAATCAGGATGACGATCTTGAGGTTCTTCCAGCGCGCAAACGATTCCGTCAACGGTGCCTTGGAAGCCTTGCCCTGTTCCTTCATGCGCTGGAAAATCGGCGACTCGTTGAGCTGCAGGCGGATGTAGACCGAGACGATCAGTAGCAGGATGGAGAGCAGGAACGGCACGCGCCAACCCCACTCGTCGAATTCCTTGCCCAGCAAGGTGCGGCAAGCGAGAATGACCAGCAGCGACAGGAACAGGCCGAGCGTCGCCGTGGTCTGGATCCAGCTGGTGAAGAAGCCACGCCGGCCCTTCGGCGCATGCTCGGCGACATAGGTGGCGGCACCGCCGTATTCACCGCCCAGTGCCAGGCCCTGCAACAGGCGCAGGCAGATCAGGATGATCGGCGCGGCAACGCCGATCTGCGCATAGTTGGGCAGCATACCGACGATCGCCGTCGACATGCCCATGATCAGGATAGTCACCAGAAAAGTGTACTTGCGACCGATCAAATCACCGAGACGGCCGAAGATGATGGCGCCGAAAGGCCGCACGGCGAAGCCGGCAGCAAACGCGAGCAAGGCGAAGATGAAGGCGGCCGTCTCGTTGACGCCGGAAAAGAACTGCTTGCTGATGATCGCGGCCAGCGAACCATACAGGTAGAAGTCGTACCACTCGAAGACCGTGCCGAGTGACGAGGCAAAGATGACCCGCCGTTCGTCCGCGCTAATGCCCCGACCTTGAACTGCTTTGGCATCGGCCATAGCCGCTCCTCCACGATTTTGAATTCAACCGCCGCCAAAAAAACCATCGCTGCAGCGTCGGCAATAGTAGAAAGGCCGGCTTACGTGGCGCTTACTTGATCGGTTTCGGCCTCTGCCGATACGGCAAAAATGACGGTCACCAAGGTGCCGACTCCGCCCTGCCCCTGGTCAAGCTCGATTGTCGCCCGATGCAAGTCGGCGATTTCCTCGACGATGGACAGCCCGAGCCCGCTGCCCTCGGTGCCTGATTCGAGTATCCGATAGAACCGCTCGAAGACCCGATGCCGCTCTGCAATCGGAATGCCGATACCCGTATCCTCGACCTCCAGCCGAATGCCATCGTAGATTCTCAGCCGGACAACAACCTGACCGCCTTGCGGCGTGTACTTGATGGCATTGTCGATCAGGTTCTTGAGCAACTCGCGCAACAAGAAGGCGCTACCGATAATCGGCGCCGGTCGGTCGCTACCCTCGTAGCCCAGATCGATCCCTTTGGCCATGGCCCGTTCGGCCCAGTCGCGAGTGGTCGCCAAAGCGAGGGCCTCGAGATCGAGCGGCTTGAAGGCATCGCTGCTCTCCGTGGTTGCTTCGACCCGCGCCAGCGACAGCAACTGATGCGTCAGGTGCGACAAGCGCTCGGCGCTGATCGCCGCTTGCTTGAGGCGCTCGTGCATGGCGCCGACATCGCTCTCGTGAAGGGCCAGTTCGGTCTGCATGCGCAGCCCGGTCAGCGGCGTTTTCAACTGATGCGCCGCGTCGGCGATGAAGCGCCGCTGGGCCATGAGGTTCTCTTCCAGCCGAACCATGACATCGTTGAGCGCAACAAGCAACGGGCGGATTTCCGCGGGTATGCCTTTGACACTGATTGGTGATAGATCGGTCGGCCGGCGCTGGCGCAGCTCTTCCTGCAGCCGTTGCAGCGGCGTGATGCCGCGCGAGAGCGCCAGATAAATCAGCAGAATTGCCATCGGTACGATGACGAACTGCGGCACGATGACGCCGGAGACGATGCTGGCCACCAGGGCACGACGTTTGTTGCGGGTCTCTGCCAATTGCACCAGCACACTGCCGTCCTTCGTCGGCAGGAAACGGTAGGCGATGCGCACGTCGTCATCGCCGATCTGGTCATCGCGGAAGCGCAAATCACTCGTCTCGTCGTGCTCGAGCGGATCGAGCGGGGGAAATTCCTTGTCGCCTGCCAACCAATGGTCGTCGGCGTCCATGACCTGAAAGTAGGCATGATCCTTGTGGTCCGCACGCGGCCAGTTTGGCGATGATTCGTTGCAGATCATCCTTGTTTGCCGTTCCGTGATCCGCACGCACTTGACCAGTCCTTCGAGGCGCTCGGCGAGCAATTCGTCGAATGGCCCCCTGGCAATGCTGTCGGCCACCTGATAGGTCATGACGACGGCGATTGCCCAAAGAAACAGCAGCAGGATGAGAATCCAGAGCAGAACCTCGCCAAGCAGCGAATCAAAGGCGTAGGTGACACGGCGGAAGCGGCCGGGACTCATCGCTTCCGTTATCGGCTGCCGCCTGCAGGTCGCGCGCTAGCCATCAGCCTGTATCTTCTCCAGGCAGTAGCCAAGGCCGCGCAGCGTGGCAATACGCACGCCGGCAGTTTCGATCTTCTTGCGCAGCCGATGGACATAGACCTCGATGGCATTGGTACTCACTTCCTCGCCCCAGCCGCACAAGTGATCGACCAGTTGTTCCTTGCCGACCAGGCGTCCGGCGCGCAGCATCAGCACTTCCAGGACAGCCATCTCGCGCGCCGACAGGTCGATCAGTTGGCCATGCACCTTGACGATACGTTCCGCCTGGTCGTAGCTCAGGGCGCCAAATTCGATGCGCGTCGCCTGGCCGGTACCGCGTCGGGTCAGAGCCCGGACGCGCGCCTCCAACTCGGGCAAGGCGAACGGCTTGGTCAGATAGTCGTCGGCGCCCGCATCGAGCCCGCGCACCCGATCCTCGATGCCGTCCTGGGCAGTCAGGATCAATACCGGCGTCACCGACTTGCGCGAACGCAGCCGGCGCAGGACATCGATGCCGTGGAGCTTGGGCAGACCGAGGTCGAGGATGAGCAGATCGAACGTCTGCGACAGCAGGGCGGTGTCGGCGTCGAGACCGTTGCCGACATGGTCGACGGCATAACCGGCTTTACGCAGGGCGCGAATCAGGCCATCGGCGATGATGGCATCGTCTTCCGCCAACAGTATTCTCATGGCTCGATAGATTCTACTTGTAAGCGGCTTGTAAGCCGCTGGAGCCAGAATCAATTCCGCTGTTCTCCTTTAGCGGTCCTGGAATCCGATCAGCGGCTCCCATGCCGATCTGGTTCCTGGGGAGGTAGATATCGCTTGCGATGGCTACCTCCCGCCGATTTTTCCTTGCCTAAGCCTGCTGGCGGTACAGTCTGCCTCGCCTTATATTG
>PMIF01000019.1 GCA_003157035.1 Rhodocyclaceae bacterium | reverse complement strand
CAATGGCGTCACCGGCAGCAGAAAGAAGGCGATGGCGCCCGCCAGCGTAACGCCGATGGTCACCATTGTTGTGGCGATCGGGCGATTGATGAAGGGCAGCGAGAAGTTCATCGCTTCTCGATCCGCCGCGCCAGCCGGTCGAAGGCCAGATAGATCACCGGCGTGGTGAATAGCGTCAGTACCTGGCTGACCATCAGGCCGCCGACCATCGCCACGCCCAGCGGCCGGCGCAACTCGGCGCCGATGCCACCGCCCAGCATCAGCGGCAGGGCGGCGAGCAAAGCGGACATGGTCGTCATCATGATCGGCCGNNGTTCTTCTTGACGATGCCGATCAGGAGGATGACGCCGATGATGCCGATGACGTCGAGCCCGGAACCGGAAATCCACAGCGCCAACAGCGCGCCGACGCCGGCCGAGGGCAGCGTGGACAGGATGGTGACCGGATGGATGGTGCTCTCGTAGAGCACGCCCAGCACGATGTACATGGTCACCACCGCGGCGATGATCAGCAGCAGCGTGTTGCTGAGCGAGGCCTGGAAGGCGAGCGCCGCGCCCTGGAAGCTGGTCTCGATGCTGGCGGGCATGGCTAGTTCCGCCTCGGCGGCCTTGATGTTGTCGACCGCGTCGCCGAGCGCCGCGCCCGGTGCCAGGTTGAAGGAGATGGTGGCGGCGGGGAACTGGCCGACGTGGTTGATGACCAGCGAGGCGGCCCGTTCCCTGACCGTGGCCACCGAGGACAGCGGCACCTGCTGGCCGCCGGCAGTGGGGAGGTAGATGGCTTCCAGCGCCGCCGGGCCGACCTTGAACTCGGGCTTCACTTCCAGCACCACGCGATACTGGTTGGACTGCGTGAATATGGTCGAGATCAGCCGCTGGCCGAAAGCGTTGTAGAGCGCGTTGTCGATGGCCGTAGTGGTTATCCCTAAGCGCCCGGCGGCATCACGATCGATGTCGACATAGGCCTGCAGCCCCTGGTCCTGCAAGTCGGAAGTGACGTCGACCAGTTGCGGCACTTGGCGCAGGCGGTCCATCAGCTTCGGTACCCATTGCCCCAGCGCCGCGGCGTCCGGCGTCTCCATCATGAACTGGTACTGGGTGCGTGCGACGCGATCCTCGACCGAGAGGTCCTGCACCGGCTGCATGTAGGCGGTGATGCCCGGCACCCGGCGCAGGTTGTCGGCCAGCCGGCGGATGACTTCGCTGGCCGAGAGGCCGCGCTCGGCCAGCGGCTTCAGGGTGATCAGCATGCGGCCGCTATTGAGCGTGGCGTTGCTGCCGTCGACGCCGATGAAGGACGACAGATTGTCGACCGCCGGGTCCTTGAGTACTTCCGCGGCCAGCGCCTGCTGGCGGTCGGCCATGGCGGCAAAGGAACTCGTCTGCGCGGCCTCGGTGGTGGCCTGGATGAGCCCGGTGTCCTGGACCGGGAAGAAACCTTTGGGAATCCAGATGTAGAGCAGCGCCGTCAGGATCAGGGTGCCGATTGCGACCAGCAGCGTCGTGCGTTGACGGTCGAGTACCCACTCCAGCGCACGGCCGTATTGGGCGATGGCGGCATCGAACAGGCGCCCGGTCTCGCGCTCCAGGCGGCCATGCTCCGCTTCGGGCACGTGCCTGAGCAGCTTGGCGCACAGCATTGGCGTCAATGTCAGCGAGACGACGGCGGAAATCAGGATCGACACCGCCAGTGTGATGGCGAATTCGTGGAACAGGCGACCGACAACGTCGCCCATGAACAGCAGCGGAATCAGCACCGCGATCAGCGAGAAGGTCAGCGAGATGATGGTGAAGCCGATCTGCTTCGAGCCCTTGAGGGCGGCATCGAGCGGGTTCTCGCCCTGCTCGACGTAGCGGGTGATATTCTCGATCATGACAATGGCATCATCGACGACGAAGCCGGTGGCGATGGTCAGCGCCATCAGCGTCAGGTTGTTGATCGAGAAACCGGCCAGATACATGATGCCGAAGGTACCGACCAGCGACAGCGGCACCGCCAGGCTGGGAATCAGCGTCGCTCGCAGGTTGCGCAGGAAGAGGAAGATCACCATGATCACCAGTGCCACGGCCAGCAGCAGTTCGAACTCGACGTCGGAAACCGAGGCGCGGATGGTGACCGTGCGGTCGGCGAGGAGGGCGAGGTCGATGGAGGCCGGCAGACTGGCGCGCAGCTGCGGCAGCGCCTTCTTGACGCGGTCGGCGACCTCGATGACGTTGGCGCCCGGCTGGCGCTGGATATTGAGGATGACCGCCTCGGCATCGTCGGCCCAGGCGGCGACGCGGGCATTCTCGGCGTCCTCGATGACATCGGCGACGTCGCGCAGGCGCACCGGGGCGCCGTTCTTGTAGGCCACCACCAGCGCGCCGTATTCGGCCGGCGACTTCAGCTGGTCGTTGGCGTCGATGGTCGAGGCGCGCATGGCGCCGTCGAAACTGCCCTTGGCAATGTTGACGTTGGCATTGCCGATAGCGGTGCGCAGGTCGTCGAGCGACATGCCGACGCTCGCCAGCGCCTTCGGATTGGCCTGGATGCGCACGGCCGGCCGGCGACCGCCGGCGATGCTGACCAGGCCGACGCCCTGAATCTGCGAGATCTTCATGGCGACGCGGCTTTCGACCAGATCGTGCATGCGCGGCACCGGCATCGACGGCGAGGTCACCGCGATGGTGAGGATGGGCGCGTCGGCCGGGTTGACCTTGCTGTAGACCGGCGGTAGCGGCAGGTCGGTCGGCAGCAGGTTCGAGGCCGCGTTGATCGCCGCCTGCACCTCCTGTTCGGCAACGTCGAGCGTCAGGCTCAAGCTGAAGCGCAGCGTGATCACCGAGGCGCCGCCGGAGCTGGTCGACGACATCTGTGCCAGGCCCGGCATCTGACCGAACTGGCGTTCGAGCGGCGCAGTGATCGAGGACGTGACCACCTCGGGGCTGGCGCCGGGGTAGAGCGCCATGACCTGGATGGTCGGGTAATCAACTTCGGGCAGCGCCGACAGCGGCAGTAGCCGATAGGCGACGATGCCGGCGAGCATGATCGCCACCATCAAGAG
>PMIF01000104.1 GCA_003157035.1 Rhodocyclaceae bacterium | reverse complement strand
TCCAGCCAGCGGCTGGCTTCGTCGCGGGAAGGCAGCGGGTGACCAATCAATTCGATCTCGTGCTGGCGATCGAAGATGACATTGATGATGGTGGACATGGGGCCGATTCCCTTTGCATTGAACCGACGCGATTCTGCCGGCGACGGGGGCGAAAGGCAAGGCATTGCCGCCGGGATCAGTTTCCCGGCGTCGCGCGCCGCGCCAGCAGCGCCTGGGCAACCCGCGCCGCCGGCGGTCGTCCCAGTTGCTGCGCAATCCAGGCCGAGGTGTCGACCAGGCGCTCGAGGTCGATACCGCAGTCGATGCCCAGCCCGCGGAGCAACCAGACCACGTCTTCGGTGGCGACATTGCCCGAAGCGCCCTTGGCATACGGGCAACCGCCCAGCCCGGCGACCGAGGCGTCGAAAACCGTCATGCCCATCTGCAACGAGGCGTAGATGTTGGCGACGGCCATGCCGTANNCCCATTTCGTAGAGCGCGCCGGCAACATCCGCGACCGCATCAGCGGCGACCGCGCCCTGATAGGGGCAGCCGAGAACGCACGAGACATAGCCGCGCACGCGCACACCGGCCCGATGGGCCGTCGCCATCACCGGTTCAAAACGACGCAAGGAGTCAGCGATTGAGCAGTTGATGTTCCGCTGCGAGAAGGCTTCGGAGGCCGCGGCAAACACACTGATGTCGGCGGCACCTGCCGCCAATGCCGCCTCAAGCCCCTTCATGTTCGGCACCAGCACCGGGTAGCGCACACCAGTGCGATGCTCGATGGCCGCCATCACCGCCGCCGCGTCCGCCATCTGCGGCACCCAGGTCGGCGAGACGAACGCCGTCGCCTCGATGGTCTTCAAACCGGCAGCGGCCAGGCGACCGATCAACTCGGTCTTGATTTCGCTGCTCACCGGCAACGCCTCGTTCTGCAAGCCGTCGCGCGGACTGACTTCGACAATTCGAACGGACTTGGGCAGGTCACTGGAGGGTGGCATGGCGACGTGCCCTGGCAGTGGATTGGCTTGTTCGGTCATCGGGGTGGCTGAGCTGTGGCTGGTCGAAACTCCGCTGTGCGTCTGTGGTCAATTTCATCCAGTCCTTGCCGAGACCTGTTCACAACCTCGCGATTATGCGCCAACAAGCGCGTTGGCTAGCGCCTCGGCAACCAATGACGGTACGGCTACAAGGGGCAGGTCAGCACCGCCGATTGGCTGTAACCAAAGTGTGCAATGATGAGAGCAAGTTGGCCAAAGGCATACCGGTCCGTACCGTCGTTGTGGCGAGACTCGATCCGGCGTCGACACGACGGCTATCAATAGCTTTCTTTACTCCCGGAGGTTTTCATGTCAGTGCGCAATTTTCTTGCGGCGGTATTCCTTTCTGTTGTCAGTTTGTCGGCGCTTGCGTTCATGCCGGCCCCCGGACTATGGATAGTCAGTAGCGAGGCAAACGGCAACCCTGGGCGAGGCTTCAATATCGAGGTTGAGAACGAGATCGTCGTCTTCACCTACTACGGCTATCGCCCTGATGGCAGCGGCGCGTTCTACTTGGCGGCCGGTGCCATTGCCAATAACGTCTTCACCGGCAGTCTGCAAGAGTATGCAGGTGGCCGATACCTCGGGGGACCCGCCGTCAATGCCCACGCTACTACTTCCCCGGGGAACGTCACGATAACGTTCTCCAGCGGGATGGACGGGACCATGAATCTTCCTGGAGAAGGCCCCGCACTCATAAGCAAATTCGAGTTTGGCTACGACAACAGCCCGAACTCTCTTCTGGGCTGGTGGCTGATGATGACTCCAACATCAGGTGGGCTGCTTGGCGACTACAAGAACATGACGACGCTTGTTGGCGTGTACACCTTGAATGGTAACGGGGTCGTGACGAACACCTTGGCAAATTTTACCTGCGAGCACCAGGTATCTGGTGTTCTGGCCGGCGACACTGTATGCGCCGAGGCCCCCGTAGTAACGGGCCAGACTAATCTTTACGTCTTTCGAATGGCGGGAGACAGGGGTAGTGGCTACGGCATGACCTATGGGCTCACTACAATAAACGAGACGTTCGTATTGAGAACCACAACCGCGTCGGGAGTCGAAACAAGCATTACCGATGGTCTTCCCGGACAAATCCAGGCGGCCGCACTCCACGGCTCCCGGAACCTGTCCGCTGACCGGACAGTGTCGCTTGCCGAGCCGGCAAATGTGATGCCGCAAGAGAAGATCACAGCAATCAACGCCTGGGCCAGCGAAGTAGGTTCCCTCTTGCACAAGCAGCAATAGGCGACATCCGCTGGCAAGTTGATTACGTGAGCGCAAGAACGGCCAGTGTGCTCGGTACGCAGTAGCGTAACGACGTGATTTACTGGTGCCGACACCCGGACTCGAACTGGGGACCTACCGCTTACAAGGCGGTTGCTCTACCAACTGAGCTATGCCGGCGCAGGCGCGATTGTAAGCGTTTTCCAAGCCCCTGAATGGACTGGATTTTTCCGTTTTGCGACCTACTATATGTAGTGGCATGAGGCTTGCTGTACCACAAGATCGCCTCGTAACTAGTTGATTTAACTATGTCAAAAATTTTCCGCTTCCCATCGCCTGGCGGGAGGATTATTCTCTCGCGCCATACCGCTCAGCCTCACGCTACGAACCTCGGGGAAAACCATGACAAGAGATACGCCGGAGACCGGAGACATCGTTCCCATTCAACAACTCGGCCTGCCCCTGGCGCAGGAAATTTCGGGCGAAGTGCTGATCGAGAAATACGCCAAAGGCAACGAGCGCAGTGTCCATGACGTCCGCGATCGCGTTGCCCGCGCGCTCGCCGCCATCGAAAATGAAGACAAGCGCGCCCTCTGGCACCAACGCTTCCTCGATGCCCAGGAGAATGGTTTCGTGCCTGCCGGCCGCATCAATTCCGCCGCCGGCACCGACCTCTGCGCCACGCTGATCAACTGCTTCGTCCAGCCGGTCGGTGATTCGATCTCCGAAATCGTCGACGGTCGCCCGGGCATCTACACGGCGCTGTTGCAGGCCGCCGAAACCATGCGCCGCGGCGGTGGCGTCGGTTACGACTTCTCGACCATCCGGCCGATTGGCGCCCACGTCAAGGGGACGCAATCGCGCGCCTCCGGCCCCGTTTCCTACATGCGCGTCTTCGACCGCTCCTGCGAGACCGTCGAGTCCGCCGGCAGCCGCCGCGGCGCCCAGATGGGCGTCTTGCGCTGCGACCACCCCGATATCGAAACCTTCATCCACGCCAAGGATGGCGGCGATCTGACCAACTTCAACATTTCGATCGGCGTCACCGATGCCTTCATGAGCGCCGTCGAGGCCGACAGCGAGATCGAACTCACGCATCGGGCCGAGCCGTCGGCCGATATCAAGCAGGCCGGCGCCTACCAGCGCGAAGACGGCCTCTGGGTATATCGCAAGCTGCGCGCCCATGAGTTGTGGGACCAGATCATGCGCTCGACCTACGACCATGCCGAACCCGGCATCCTCTTTCTTGACCGCATCAACCGCGACAACAACCTGAATTACTGCGAGACCATCGAGGCCACCAATCCCTGCGCCGAGCAGCCGCTGCCGCCTTACGGCTGCTGCTGCCTGGGCTCGATCAATCTGACGCGTTTCGTCAAGCACCCGTTCGACGACAAGGCCGACTTCGACTATGCCAGCTTCGGCCGCGTCATCGACGACTCCGTGCGCATGCTCGACAACGTGCTCGACGTCACCTGCTGGCCGTTGCCACAGCAGAATGCCGAGGCGCAAGCCAAGCGCCGCATTGGTTTGGGCTTCACTGGCCTGGGCGATGCCCTGATCATGCTTCAGCACAAGTACGACACGCCGCTGGCTCGCGCCATGGCGGCCAGGATCTCCGAGTACATGCGTGACCGCGCCTACCTCGCCTCGGTCGAACTGGCCAAGGAGCGTGGCGCTTTTCCGCTCTTCAATGCCGATCTCTACCTCTCCGGCGGCAGCTTCGCTTCACGCCTGCCGGTCGAACTCAAGGAGCAGATTCGCAAGCACGGCCTGCGCAACTCGCACCTCTTGTCGATCGCCCCCACTGGCACCATCAGCCTGGCCTTCGCCGACAATGCCAGCAACGGCATCGAACCGCCGTTCTCCTGGACCTACACACGCAAGAAGCGCATGGTCGACGGCACCTTCAAGGAATACGCTGTCGAGGACTACGCCTGGCGCTACTACAAACACATGGGCGCCGATGTTGCAAAGCTGCCGGACTATTTCGTCACGGCACTGGAAATCTCGGCGCACGCACACAAGGACATGGTCGCCGCGGTGGCTCCCTACATCGACACCGCGATCTCCAAGACCGTCAACGTGCCCGAGGACTACCCCTACGCCGAATTCGAGCACCTCTACCTGGATGCCTGGAAGGCCGGCCTCAAGGGCCTCGCCACCTACCGCCCGAACAAGGTGCTCGGCGCCGTGCTGTCGCTCGAGCCGGCGACGCAGAAGCAACCTCAAGATGTCACCATCGACGGTGCCAACCGGCGGCTGTCGATCGGCTCGCTGCCGGCTCCGGTGCTCGCCAGCTTGCGCTGGCCCGGCCGGCCGCGACTCACCGACGGCAATACGGCCTGGACCTACATGATCGAAACGCCGCACGGCGAATTCGCCCTCTTCGTCGGTCAAACGGAAAACAGCAGCCACGGCCGCGCCGTACCCTTTGAAGTCTGGGTCAACGGCACCGAGCAACCGCGCGGCCTGGGCGCCGTCGCCAAGACGTTGTCGATGGACATGCGCGCCAACGACAAGGCCTTCCTCAAGCTGAAGCTGGACGTGCTGGCGCGCACGGTTGGCGATGCCCCGTTCGAGATGCCATTCCCGCCATCGGGCGAGAAGAAGATGATGCCCGGCTCGGTGGCTGCGATGGCACAGGTGATCCGCTATCGCTGCGAACAACTCGGCGCCCTGGAAGGCGACGGTCCAACACCAGTGCTCGAAGCCATGTTCTCGCGCGATGAACCGAAGACCGGCACCGACGGCACATTGTCCTGGACAGTCGACATCGTGAACACGACCGCCAACGAAGAGTTCGTCCTGGGATTGAAGGAAATCACCCTGCCCGACGGCGTCACCCGGCCCTACTCGGTCTGGCTCTCCGGCAATTATCCGCGGGCACTGGACGGTCTGACCAAGCTCTTGTCGCTCGACATGCGCGTGCTCGATCCGGCCTGGATCGGCATGAAGTTACGCAAGCTGACCAACTACGCCGAGCCGCTGGGAGACTTCATGGCCCGCGTGCCGGGCAGCCAGAAACAGCAGAACTGGCCGTCAACCGTCGCCTACATCGCCAAGCTGATCATGCACCGCTACACCATGCTTGGCATCCTCGACGAAAATGGCTACCCAACGCGCGAAATGGGCATCCTGGAAATGCCACGCGAAAAGGGCCAACTCAAGGTGACCCAGGGTTCGCTGTGCGCCGAATGCGGCAATATGACCGTGATCCGCAAGGACGGCTGCGACTTCTGCACCGCCTGCGGTGCGGTCGGCAGCTGCGGCTGAAGTGTTTCGCGACGCTTTTAGGTTCGCCGGAAAGGGCTTGGTCTTTTTCGCTTGGCCGGCGAGGTCTGAAAGCGGGTTGGGGCGAAGCCGATGCGCTGGCTCAAAAGCTCTTGTCCGTCGATGCGCTCCGCCAGGTTCTCGATGTCGCGTCGCGTCACGCCGGCCTGCGCAAAGTGGTCTTTCCAGCTGCTTATGACGCCAATGACGACGGCGACTTCGGCTGCGGCTTCCGCGGGCAACAGGCCAAATGCCTCGCACTGCGACATCGCGTTTTCGAGCGTCGAATCCCGGCCGTCGGCACCACAAATGAACTCCTGATATCCCTGCCCTGAGTTGGTCGGCACGACGTCGTACGCCGGCGCTAGTTTCAGGCGGCCATTCTCGAACGGGCTCACGACCAGCAGGGAGTGGTTCTTCTCGTGGTCATCGGTGTTGTCGACGAGGATGTTGAAAACCATGCGACGGAATAGCTCGCGTGCGTCCCGCTGGTTCTTGTCATCGTGGGTGACGCCGACACGGCGGAGAATTCGCGCCAGCTCAGGGTAGCCCAGCTCTGGTTCCTCACCTGACGCAGTGGCCGCCCGAATGGCGGTGCCGGCCGAGATGCTGTGAACTCGTCGACCTTGTTCGCGGTCGAAGCGGNNTTTGCCCCACCGAGCGGGCTGCCACCGCCAGCGATGATTTGCGCTTCCAGGGCGGTGATGGGCTCGGAGGCCTCAATCTTGGCAACAACCTCACTGAGTTGTTGCACGTCACCGAGCCGAGGTAGAGGACTCCTGGCTCGCGGGCTGTAGGTACTGGACGAGGTAGAAGCGCCGAGCGCACCGAATCGGTCGTCGCCGGCATAGAACAGGTACTCCATGAGGGAAAGGCGCTTCGGCTTGTCCACGAAGCGGATGACCTTCTCACCCCATCGGTCCGGACGCGCATCATCGACCGCGCCGACAGCGCGCTGCGCATCAGCCACCAAACGACCGGGAGGCATGTGTTCGATGTCGACGAGCGGCAGGTCCTCGCTCAGCGCGAACCCGTTGTCCATCCACTCCTTACCGTAGTGTAACGAGACGCCCTTGCCGGCGGAGACCAGCCGCAGTGCGCCAACGTAGCGTGGCCTGGCCGGGTCACCCAAGTACCAGAGGTACAGGTCATCCAGACGCATGCTCAACCCTTCGCTTTGCGCACGCGCGCTTCGGCGGAGGCCAGGGCGCGGGTGCGGCCTAGTTCGACGGCCTTCCGAACATCCATGTCGATAGCACCTTGGTCGTGTTCGGGCGCCGCGAGACTTCTAAGCTCTCCGTCTCGCTGGATAAGCCACAGCGCAGTCGCGACGATGCCAATGCCAACAGCGGGGTCGCCGGCCTCGAGGCGCTGTACCGTGGGAACAGAAACCCCCATGCGTTTCGCCCAGGTCTTTAGTGACTCTTTGCGACGCAAACGGGCCACCGCCAGGTCGGCGCCAAGTTTCTCGATGGCGGCGGCAGTGGCAGGCGGGAGTTGCAAAAGGGCACGAGCGGTCTTTGGCATACACATAGACTATAACTACAATCCTTGTTTCGTCAACATAGATATGTATGTTTAGGCGTCACCAACCCTTCTCCGCACGAGACGACTTCCAGATGCAAAAGGGTCAGTCACGCGACAAGCTCCGCTGCATTGAAAAGACTTCGGGGCGCGGATGAGGCGGCGCCTCGACAAAACCAAGACTTGAGTAGAGCGAGATGGCAACCAAATTGTCACGGTAGACGTTCAACGCAAGAACCTCGGCGCTTGGCCGGATTTCGATACTGCCTTGTTCCGCATCCCCTCGGAGGGCTCATGACCGTGTATGGTCGTAAGTCTCAGCGGCAGTGGCGTGGTTGGTCATGGCAATCCACCATCAAAGAGTATTAGGAAGAAGCGCAACGGGCCGCCCACAATCTGGGCGGCCCGTTCCTTTCCTTATGCGTCTGTCTCTATCTCTTGCCGGTAAAGGTCACAGTGGTATCGACCGCCATCGACCCTACGGACTTGGTCGCCGGCGTGAAGGTGACCCCCGTCGCCGACGGCGTAACCGACACAGCGTAGCTTGATGGCATCGAACAGGTCACGGTAACGCTGCTCGTCGCCTGGCAACTCACTTGACCAGCGGTACCGCTGACCATGATCTTCAATGGCACACTAACCGTCCGCACGCCGTTGACGGTCGTAATGATCGTCAGCGTATGCTTGCTTGGCGCCGTCAGCGTACCGGCGAAGGAGGCCGTCGCATTGCCGGCCATCTTGCTCACGCTGGCGCTGGCGGGCGACCAGGTCAGCAGCGAACCTGCGCTGACCGCCAGTGTGGGCGTCACCGTGAAGCTGCTGCCCACTGGAGCTGTGCAGGCGTAGCTGCCGGCACTGTTGGTTGTCGAGCACGAAACTGCAGTGGCGCCGGTGCCACTCAACGTCATGACCACTCCGGCCGTGGCGACGCCGTTAACCTTGACCGTGCCGGACAGCGTGTATTTCGTCGTCGCCGCGACGCCGGCAAAATTTGCGGTCTGGTTGGCGGCAAGCGACGTGAATGTCGCGCTGGCGGGCGTCCAGGTCACGTTCGCAGTGCTGGCCGTGTAATTCGGCGTCAATTTGAAACCATAGCCCGCCGGTGCCGAGCAGCTATAGACGCCATTGCTGCCCGATGCCGTGCAACTGACGTTGCTCGCGGTGCCACCGGTGACATTGGCCACCGCCATCACGGCACCCGCAACGGCGCTGCCATTCAGAGTGACGACGCCAGTAACGCTGAAGGTGCTCGTCGTTTGCGTCGAACTGGCAAAAGCGGCCACCAGCGGCATGGTGTAAGCCAGCGCCGACGCGTTGTCGGCGCTGTTGGCAGCCGTCTTGGCGATACCGCAGACTTCGCTGCCGTTACACGTGAAGTTCGCCGGATTGGAGAAGTTGATGCTGTGCGGGAACGTGTAGCTCATGATCGTTCCCCACTTGGCCGACGCCGGCACATAGCCGAACGCGTAGGCCGTGGCACCGGTGCCGCCGCCCTGGCTGGCGACCGTGGCCCGATCGTGCATCAGACCCATGTTGTGGCCCAGCTCGTGCGCGAAGCTGACGTTATCGCAGTAATAGCCCTTGCCCGTGTGATCGGCCCCATCACTGACCACCGACAGAGCGTAGCCGCTGTACTGTCCTACGTTGGTCTGGTTGGCTCCCGTAACATAAGCGACGCCGCAGCTATTGCCTTGCGCCGTTGCATAGAACGGCCGGACGATCGAAACCAGATCCGCCCCCACCTGAGCCCGTCGCGCATCGAGCCCGCTGAAGGCGCCCGAACGTGCCTGCATCTGGCTGAGCAGGCTGGAGTTGGTCGTGTTGTCGGCGACGGAAAGCTGATCGACGGCCACGCGACGAATCTGGTAGGGAAGTTTGCCCGCTGCATAGGCCTGATTGGCCAGCGCGATCAGCGCGTCGATGCGCGTCGTCACTGCAGCAACGCTACCGTAGGCAGTGACCATACCCGGCGTGTAATAGACCAGGACATCGATGACATTGCTGGCAGTTGCACCTGCTGCGACCGTGGTACCGACCTGCGGTGTTCCGGGCGTCGTCGCGCCGAACTGCGGGCCGGTAGCGAACTGGTCGCTGGCGAGGGGCACATCGGTCTTCGCACAGTCGCCTCCCGCGGCCATGCCGTTTTTCAAGCCAAGCTCCGCTGGACTGAAGATGTAGGTCTGACCATCGGCACCGGTCGTGATGTTGACTTCGCCATTCGGTGTCAGGATCGTGCCTTCAGCGCCGCTCGGCGAATAGGTCAGGATCGCCTTGTAGCTGTCGCCGAAATCCTTCAAGTGGCCGACCCAGGTCGCCGAACCGTCGCCCGGGCGCAGCTCATCAAACGCGATGCGCGCATAGCCAAGTCCGGGTAGCTGCATCACCGTGCTGTCGCCAGACGCCATGGTGGCCAAGGTATCCAGCCGAATGGCCACGGCCTCCGCACCCTTGACTGGCGGCTGCGCGCCGGGCATGGACACCCGGGTCTCGACCGCCGCTGTTTGATCGTGAAGCTGCTCGGCCATCCAGCTCGAAGATACCGGACCGAAGTACTGGGTTTCATTAGCGTAGCCCAGCGCATAGATCCTGTCCGCAGTCTTGATCAGACCGCTCAATCCTTCGGCACGCAGACCGAGGGAGAGCGTCTTGTCCTTGTCGCCCGCCAGGTGACCACTGATCTCGATGACGTCGGCGTCGGTGATGATCTGGTCGACAACGTACGAAAAGCGCCCGGAGCCGACGATCGCCAGATCCAGCTTGTCGCCACTTCTAGCCTGAGCCAAGAGCGTGCGATCGAAGGCGATGGTCAGCGCGCCGGGATTGACGGCAATCAACGGCCGGGTTTCAACAACGACGGCGCTTGATAGAACGGCCCGCGGCAGCGAAGCGGCGTCGGCAGGAAGGGACAAGGCAACCAGAAGGCCACAGCCGACGGCGACAGCGAAGCGTTTCATCTCACTCTCCCAACAACGCTGGAATCGCTCCAGTTGCGAGTTCGCGCAAAGGTGAGAGCGGAAACGCTCCATCCGGTAGCCCTGCCACCGTAGGCCAATTTCGAGGCCCTTAGGTCAGCGGCTTTGCGAACCCACCTTTCGATGGGCGTGCCCTTTACGAATGAACTACATCCATGTTAGTTGATTCGGCAATCGATTTCAAATCATAGCCAAGCCCGGTCAAAACTCGACTCCCAGATTGAGCGAATCGAAGGTCTGGCGGCCACCGGAGCTGGTAGCGGTGTAGAACTCTTCGCTGCGATGCACGCGCGTCCAGGAAAACCTCACCGCCCGCCAGCGCAGCGAAATTCCCGCCGTCAGATCAAAGACATGTGGCCGGCGATTGACGCTTGGCCCGTGATGAAAGACGTCGCCGTCGAGGAATATGTTGTAGCCGACCAGGCGCTGATCGAAGCCGGCGAAGGCTGACCATTCCAAGCCGTCGCGCCGATCGAGGTTGGCTGCCCGCCGGGTATCGTGGAGGATGGCGCCTCCGGGTTCGATGGTGTCTGGGCCGAAGCCGGTCATGTTCTCGCCGAAGCGCGCAGTGGCGCCGAAACGAGCCATGGTCATCACGGTGCCTAGGGTCACACCGGCATGGGGAATGACTTCCAGGCCATTCAAGGAGTACTTGCGCTTTTGCAGGTACGAAGCCAGGAAGGCCACCTCCCCGGTCGTCTGGTTGGCCCAGCCTTGCGGCGTCGCGACGCCGATCAGTTTGTGCCACTCGGTTTGAACTTGTTTGCCCAAAGCCGGCGGCCCAACGGCACCAACATCGATCTCGACCGTTTCGAGCCGGTTGTCGCGCGCCAATTGCGCCACACCGCCAACATAGAGCCAGGCCGTCCAGGGCCGGTCACCGGGCTGCGGCGTCGCGACATGGATGTTGCGCGGCGTGTAGATGTTCTGGCCAAGAAAAACGCCGGCATGGATGGCGTCGGCATTGCCGTCAGTCAATTGCTGCAACAGATCCTTCGCCGGCACTTCAAGGATCTCCAGCGGCAGTCCGATGCCGAACTTGATGCCATTGGTGTAGTAGCGATCCGTCTTCGCCCACATATCGTTCTCGACAAAGAGTTCGAACTCGCTGCCAACCGGCGGCCCCTCCTGAGCAAAAACCACGGAAACTACGAGCGCCAGGCAGACAAAAAGAATGCGACTCACGATGAATGAATGTGGCGACAACAACTTGGGGATCGCCGATTATCTCAATTTTCCCGGAACCTTGCCCGGAGAACGCGGTCGTAGCGATCTCAACATTCATCGAGGGAGACGCAGGATGTACGCCTGGGTGCGCGAGAACCGTGGATTTATCTTGTTCATGCTGCTCTTCGGTCTGTTCCGTACCGCAGTGGCGGACTGGAACCCGATCCCCTCGGGTTCCATGCGACCGAACCTGCTCGAAGGCGACGTGGTCCTGGTCAACCGCCTGGCCTACAACCTCAAGCTGCCGCTAACCGATATCGTGCTCGCCCGCACCGGCGAGCCGCAACGCGGCGATGTCGTCACCTTCTCCTCGCCCAAGGATGGCACGCGGCTGATCAAGCGGCTCATCGCCCTACCCGGCGACACGGTGGTTATGCGCGATAAACAACTGCGCATCAACGGCGAACCGGCGCAATATGCGCTCGTCGGCACGCCATCGACCGCCAGCGAGCTACCGGTCGACGAAACACTGCGTGGCAGCGAGCGGCGCATCCAGTGGCTGACGCCGCACGGCCGCGCCGACGACTTCGGACCACTGGTGGTGCCCGCCGGCCACTATCTGATGCTCGGCGACAACCGCGACAACAGCGCCGACTCGCGCTACTTCGGCTTCGTACCCCGCAACCTGCTGATCGGCCGCGCCGAGCGTGTGCTGGTTTCGGCCGACATCCTTGACAAATGGCAGCCGCGCTTTGGCCGCTTCGGCCAAGCGCTCTGACAAGCCGGCGCCAGGCCCCAATTCTCCGTTAGGAGATTCCCTCCCAAACGTTGGTCTTGAGGGGAAACACGGACAACTGATAGTGCTCGCGTAGCCGCGCAATCTCGTGGGCGACCGCAAACGGAAAACCTTGGCGGTTGCCCCGGTGGTCGACCAGTAGATCTTCGAAATAGCCGTCGAGCCGGCGAGGCGACTTCCAGAGGCTGGCAATGCTGTTCACCACGTGCGGAAAGCTCCGTGCCGTCTGGCGAGGCGCCAGTTCGGGCGACAGGCTGGCCAGCCATTGCGCGGTATCCGGCGAAAGCGTGATGGCGAACGGATTCCGAATGAAGACGGCATTCGTCATGAGTTGTCCTTTCCCGAAAATTGCAGGTCGAAATTGCCTGTCTACCGGCATAAAACGGGAACGCGCAGCGATAGGGATCATCCGGCGACAAATCTTTCCTGCATCAATCGGCTTCGCCCTAACGGCGAAGGCACGGATTAGCCAGGCAGGCAGCGCGAGCTCTCGCGTAACAGCGCGCGATCGTGGCCGGCGAAGAACGCGCGCAGGCGATCGGGACGGCCGCGTAAAGTCACCACCGAACTATCGAGACGGGCACGAATCCCTGCGTCAACCGACCGCGCCTTCAGAGCAGGCCACTGAGCGGAGCTGTCTGGGTCGAAAACGCTGAAACCACCACCAGCGGTGAAATCGACAAAGCCATATTCGTACTCGCCACCTTCGTTGCCGGTCTGGACCAGATAGAGCCCCGATTGCAGCCGGGCCAGCTTGTAGCTACGCCCATCGGGATCGAGATAGCGATAGGCGGCGTAGCGGCCCTTGCCCGAACGCTGTTCGGTCATGACCACCGAGAAGCCGCCGTCGCGATCCATGTAAACGCAGTTGAAGGCGCCGGCAACCGGCGCCTGCTCGCCGTGCTCGATGACGCCGATGCGGCTCTTATAGCAGCCGGCCAGGCCAAAGGACAGCCACAACAAGAACATCCAGGCAACCACGCGCAGGCACATTGCGGCGCTCCAGGGGCGAGCGTTCAGACCAGCCGACATGTTACCGCTCGCGCTGGCCCAATTGGCAACTGGCAGAACGACGGCAGACTGAGCCTACTTGGTCACGTTCAAGAATGGAATCGGCGTACCGGCGTAGATCGAACTCGGCAGGGCCCCATCCCACTTCTCTGCCTTCGTCTTTTCGACCTCGATGCGCCGGAGTTCGAGCACATCACGGTTCTGCGCCAGCGCCGCGTTCTGCAACCGTAGCGCCTCGGCCTGCGCTTTAGCCACGGCCAGATTGGCATAGGCTTCACCGTCGGCTTGCACCTTGCGCGCGTTGGCTTCCGCCTCGGCGATCGCTACCTTCTGTTTCTGTTCGGCCTCCACCGTCTTCAGCTTGTTCTCCGCCGCCAGACGCAGTTGTTCCTGGGTGACCTTGTCGTTGATGGCGTGCATGTAGGAATCGGAAAAGGCGAAATTGCGCATATCGATGTTGATCACCTGGGCGCCGTAGAGCGCCAGCTTGTCCCGCAACGCCGCGTTGATGTCCGCCGAAACCTTGGCTCGCTGGGCGATCAGATCGGGGGCGGTGTACTTGGCCGTCACCGCTTTGAAGATTTCCTGCGTTGCCGTCTGAACATAGGACGACAAGTCACCATCATGGGAATACTTCTCGAACACTTCGGCGACACGATCGGTGGCGATGCTGTAGCGGACGGTCATGCTGACCTTCACCGGCTGCGTGTCGGAGGTGGAGCCTTCGGCATTCTCGATGTCGGCCTTCTCGGCACGAATACTGAAGTTGGAGAGCTTCTGCCAGGGCGGTAGTACTGCCAGCCCCTCACCCTCGATACCGACGATCTTGCCGAACTGAGTGATGACGCCACGGCTGCCCGTTGGCACCGAATAAAACGGCCAGGCGAAATAGACCAGCAGCAACGCACCGACAAGAATGGCAATCCGACGCGGCGTGGCCGGCGGCAACGCTAGTTGGGGCAACTGCATGGCGCTATCCCTTCCTCAAGTGAGACGCGCGCCATCGTAACCTAAATTGCCTCGGTGGCATCAAATCGGAGACGGCAATTGGCGTCTGGGCTCGATTACTCACGCTTGGCGGACTTCTGCTCGATGGCGAACACCGCAGCTTCGACACGCGAAGTCATGTTGAGTTTGGACAGGATGTGGCGAACGTGCAGCTTGACAGTGTCATGACTGATATCGAGCGCGCGGGCGATGGTCTTGTTCGACTGGCCCTGCGACAAGTGGTCAAGGATCTCGCGCTCGCGCGTTGTCAGTTGCTTCAAGGCATCGACCTTGTCGCCGGCGGCGGCGCCGCCTTGCAAGAGGTGCACCAGCTTCATGGTCATGGTCGGCGCCACCACGGTCTCGCCGCGCACAGCCCGCTGCACGGCATCGACCACGTCATCCGGTTCCATGTCCTTGAGCAGATAACCCTGGGCACCGGCACGCATGGCATTGGCCAGGTCTTCCTCGG
Source organism: Rhodocyclaceae bacterium (assembly GCA_003157035.1). Lineage (GTDB taxonomy): Bacteria > Pseudomonadota > Gammaproteobacteria > Burkholderiales > Rhodocyclaceae > Fen-999. Next base: position 477 of record PMIF01000104.1, on the reverse strand, counting down.
CATCAGAGACGGTGAGCACCAGCACGGGGCCACGCCACTCTTCGGCACGGATGCGCCGCAACAGCGCCAGTCCACCGACCGGCAGCATGTTGAGATCGGTGATGACGACGTCCGGCTGCTTCTCATTCAGCAGGCGGATCGCCTCTTCCGGGTTGCCGGTGATGCCGCAGACGGCGATCTCGCCGCGCTGCTCGAGGAGCTCTGCGAGCCCCTTGCGGAACAGTGTATGGTCGTCGATGAGCAGAACGCGAATCTGTTTGTCGCTCATGTGGTCTGCACCGCCATCACCGGAAAGGTCAGGCGAACGCGGAAGCCGCCGGCAGGCAGATTGGCGACCTCGATTCGGCCGCCGATCTTGTGTGCCCGCTCGCGCATGATCGCCAAGCCGAAATGGTCGCGCAGGCGCGGGTGCTCTTCGAAACCCCCGGTGCGATTGGCGATGGCAAAGAAGCCCTGGCCACCACGGCCATTGTCCTC
>PMIF01000240.1 GCA_003157035.1 Rhodocyclaceae bacterium | reverse complement strand
GTTTGCCCAGGCGGCGGCCATGCGTCGCATCGGCAGCGGTCGCGCCGCGCTCATCGGCACCATCGGGCCGATGATGACCATCGCCCTCGGCTGGTGGGTGCTCGGCGAGCCAGCCTCGATCTGGCAGCTCGGCGGAGCCGTGCTGGTGATTGCCGGCGTGGTACTGGTCGGTCGCGGTTAGTCCATTTCTTGGGAGCGAAAGGGCGCTTGTGTTCAAGCAGGAATTCTCCCCGCGTGTTCGATATTTATGTATATCGCTTATGGAAAGTGTGGTAGCCTCGGCTCGGACGCTTTTGAATTTGGATAAGACAAACTAAGTCCATCTATCTGTGAGGGGGGGGTAAAGCATGCGTCGTTTCTGCGCGTATTTTCTTTCGCTGTTTTTGCTTTTTGGGTTGATGTCAGTTGCCGAAGCGGCACGCTACATTACGACTGAAGACAACGAGAACAATGCTGGAACCGGTGTGGCCGACGGCGATATGGGGACGCTATCACCGACTTGTATCTACAATACTAATGTCATTCATCCGATCGAATTCAATATCAATGTAACGGGCGCCGCGCCGGCCCAAAATGCTTACCTGTCGGTGTTGATGCAAGACGTTGATTGGCCATCGGAGGCCGACGAAGTCTTCATCAATGGCCATAGTCTCGGATTTGCCACGGGATTGAATAATCAAACCTTCTCGACCCTATTCGTTATCCCGGATCTTTCTTGGATTCATACGGGGAACAACCGCGTCCAGGTCATGGTCGATCAAAATAATCCTGGGCTTGGGAACTGGTGTGCGTATGTGCTCAATGGGCAGTTGGCCGTTGACGAGGGACTCGGAAGCGGCCCGGCGTTCGTGAAGACAATGACTTCTGATGCGCCCAGCTACAACTTTTCTGACATCGTGACAGTCAATTTGGATGTCGACACGGTGGGCTCGCAAAATGTCAGGCTGGAACTCATCCTGCGCGACCCCAGTGGTACGGTAATCAACTTTGACGGCAATTCCGCAGCGGCCAGTTGGCCGATCACAGGCACCAGCCTTGAACCATACCAATGGGCATTTGCTCTGCCGGCTGGCGGGACCAGCGGTCTGTGGACGGTGACGCTTAGTGTATATGACGTCACAACGGCAATGCTCGATGCGACTAGGACGATCTCTTTTGCCGTGCCCCAAAGCGCCGCTGTTCAGCCGGTAATTGGCTCTGTAGCGCCGGCAAGCGGTGGAGTCGGCACGGCGATTTCGATCAGCGGCCAGAACTTCATTCAGGGAGCCACGACCTGTACTCTTGGGGGCGTGCCGATATCCAGTCTGGTGGTCGTCAATGGAAATACGATAACCGGCGTTGTTCCTACGCTAGCGGTAGGGCAGTACGGCGTGGCCTGTACTACGCAGTTTGGCACGGGATCCTTGCCTAATGCCTTTGCAGTAGCTGGAGCGGGATCTGCGCTGACGCCTGTGCCAACACTAAGCGAACCGGGCATGATTCTCTTGTCGATCCTGTTGGCTAGCGGTTTGGGTTTTGCTGTGCGACGGCAGAAACTTTAGGACGAGCGCCCGCGGGGCTGCTGGCGCATTTGCGCTGCGCCCCGCCTCGAAGGAATAGTATTTAAGGTCCAAGAGCACGCTTTCAGGCGACACTCAATCGCTCGATGAGCCCCGGACCAGTGCCGCCAGCTTGGCCAAGCCGCGCTCGACATCGTCTGCGGCGGCGAGGCTGAAATTGAGCCGGAGATAGCCCGGATTGCGCTCGGGCTCGGCAAAGAAATTCTCGCCCGGCATGAAAGCGACGCCATCGGCGAGCGCGGCGGCAAGCAGCGGCCGGGTGTCGATCGGCCGTTTGAGCTGCAGCCAGAAGAACAGGCCGCCCGGCGGCAATTGCCATTCGGCAAGGTCGGCGAAATGGCGGGCGAGGCTTTCAGCGAAGCCGTCGCGCTTGTCTCGATACAGTTGGCGCAGCCGCTCCAGGCGCCCCTGACGATCTGACGCGTTGAGGTAGTTTGCCACCAGCCATTGGCTGATGCGGCTGCTGTGCAAATCGGCGGCTTGCTTGAGGCGAACCAGATGCGGCATCAGGTCCCGCGATGCCACCAGATAACCCAGACGCAGGCCGGGGGCCAGAACCTTGGAGAACGAACCCTGATAGATCCAGGGCGCATGACGCAGCCGGGCACAAACAGGAGATCGGTCGCAAGGGTCGTAGACCAGTTCCCGGTAGGGATCGTCTTCGAACAGGGGCGTGCCGGCATCGTCGCAGGCTTTGGCCAGGGCTTGACGCTCGCTGGCGCTGTGACAGCGACCGGTAGGATTCTGGAAAGTCGGCACCACGTAGGCCAGGCGGGCGCCGGCCGCAGGCCAGGTGCGAATCCGGGCACCGAAAAAGCGGAAGACTTGCAGAGCGGCGAGATAGGTCGGCGACTCGNNACTCGACGGCGACGATCGAGCCGGCATCGATGAACAGCTTCGCCACCAGATCGATGCCCTGCTGGGAACCGGAGAGAATCAGTACCTGATCGGCCCGGCAATCGAGACCGATGTCGCGCAGTTCGGCGGCGATGTGCTGGCGCAGCCCCGTGTCGCCTTCGCTGGCGCCGTACTGAAGTATCGCCGGCGGAATGCTCAGCTCCGAATAGACCGGAAAACTGTCGGCGTCCGGCAGGCCGCCGGCGAACGAGATCATGCCGGGCCGTTCGACCACCGAGAGAATTTCGCGAATGGGCGAAGACTGGAGATTGGCGATGCGTTCCGAGAGCTGCAAGGGAATCCCTCCGGTTATAAGGTCAATAACATTGACCTAATGACAAAGGTAGCGCTCCCCGGCTAACATGTCAACATGGTTGACCAAAATGCCAACGACGAAGCGCGCCTGCGACAATCGATCGAGCTG
>PMIF01000136.1 GCA_003157035.1 Rhodocyclaceae bacterium | reverse complement strand
CACATCGACGAACGCTTGCCACCCGGCCTGCTTGGCGATCCGATCCGCCTTCGGCAGGTGCTGACCAATCTAGTGGGCAATGCGGTGAAGTTCACCCACCAGGGTGAGGTCGACCTGGCGATTCGGGTCGATGCCCTTGATGCCGATAGTTGCCGGTTAACCACGAGCATCGAAGACACCGGCGTCGGCATTGCCGCCGACAAGCTGGCCAGCATCTTCGACCCCTTTTCGCAGGTCGACAGCACAATCAGTCGTCGCTATGGAGGTACCGGGCTCGGCTTGGCGATTTGTCGCAACTTGATCGGCCTGATGGGNNAAAGGCACGACGGTAAGCTACACCCTGAATATGTTGATTGCAGCGTCACCGACGGCGAGCAAGCAGGAGTTGGTCTTGCCCGTGTCCGCTGGTCCGCGCGCCGGCCGGCGAATTCTCGTCGCCGAAGACGTCGCGGTCAATCAAACGCTGATCGCCATGCTGCTGACCAAGCGTGGCTACCATGTGACGCTGGCTCGCGANNCTGGACGGCATCGCGGCGACCGCGCGCCTACGCCGCCGAGAAGGGGCAAGCGGCCGGCATACGCCCATCATCGCCCTCACCGCCGGTGCCCAGGAAAGCAACCGCGAACAGTGTCGCCAAGCCGGCATGGATGACTTCATCTCCAAGCCCTTCGACGCCGATCATCTCTACACCGTGATCGAGCGCTACCTGCCCTGAGCGAAAAGCACGGTTATCATTGGCTTGGCAACCAGGAGCCAACATGGTCACAATCTACGGCATCAAGAACTGCTCGACAATGAAGAAAGCCTTCGACTGGCTGCAAGTCCACGAGAAGGAATTTCGCTTCCACGACTACCGCAAGGACGGCGTACCCCGCGACCGCCTGGTTGCCTGGTGCCAGGTATTGGGCTGGAAGACGCTGGTCAACAGCCGTGGCCCGACGTTTCGCAAGCTGCCCGCCGACAGGCAACAGATCGAAACCCAAAGCCAGGCCGTCGCTTTGATGCTTGAATTTCCCGCCATCATCAAGCGGCCGGTCGTCGAGTCGGTCGACGGACATTTCCTGGTGGGCTTTGATCCCGCACTGTTTTCCAGTTTCATCAAGTGACTGATATTCTGATCAGCGAAAAGGCAGGCATCCGCTACCTGCACTTCAGTTCGGACTGGATCCAGGGCGCCATGCGCATCACCCGGCCGTGGTCGCTGGAGCTCGAATATACCCGCGAGATGATGTCCTGCCTGCTTCTCCGCACGGACCCCACGTGGCCGCGAAATGCGCTCTTGATCGGGCTCGGCTCCGGTTCGTTGACAAAATTCCTCCGCCGGCACCGGCCGGCTGCGCGCTTGACCGTCGCCGAAATCGAACCGAAAGTGGTGGCGGCGGCGCAACAGTATTTCCACCTCCCCGAAGACGATGCGCACTTGCAGATCGTCATCGCCGACGGCGCGGATTTTCTCGCCGGCAGCGACAAGCAATTCGACCTGATCATGGTGGACGGCTACGATGCCGAAGCCCGCACCGGTCGTCTCGATAGCCTCGCCTGCTACCTCGATTGCCGCTCCAGGCTGTCCGAAGAAGGCTTGCTGGTGGTCAATCTGCTGTCACGGCGAAAGGGCAGCGCCGCCAGCATCGAGCGGCTGCTGGAGGCATTCGGCAGCCGGGCACTGGCATTCCCGTCCTGCGCTTCCGGTAACGTCATCGCTTTCGCCGCGGCCGGCACTGCCATAGGTCTTGGCCTGGGCGACATGCGGCAAACCGCCCGCGCCCTGAAGAGCGCGACAGGACTCAATCTATTGCCCACTCTGGCCCGCCTGGAGGGATGGCACCACTGTCCGGGAGGACAGGTTCGACTTTGAGGTCAACCGGTCGGCGGCAAGACGGTCTCGACCAGTTTCAGCCAGTAGCGAATCCCACTCGGGATGATGTCGTCGTTGAAATCATAGTGGGCGCTGTGCAACATGCAGCCACCTTCGCCTGGACCATTGCCGATCCAGGCATAACAACCGGGAACGACGCTGGCGAGATAGGAGAAATCCTCGGCGCCCATGCTCGGCTTCAGGTTGGTGAGCAAGCGATCCGCACCCAGAGCGTCGGCGGCAGCGCGTCGGCAAAGGGCGGAGGGCTGTGGCGCATTGATGGTCGGCGGGTAACCGCGGTGGAAGTCGAACCTGATGCGAACATCGTGCGCCATGGCAACGGCGGCGCAGATACGCCGCATTCCGGCTTCGATGGCCTCCTGCAGTTTGCTATCGAATGTGCGTACCGTGCCGCCAAGCAGCGCCTGGCCGGGCAACACATTGTCGGCGTCGCCAGCATGGAAACGCGTGACGCTGATCACCGCCGCCGCCAACGGATCTGTCTCACGACTGACCAGCGCCTGTAGCGCCTGAACCAAAGCAGCGCCGGCCAGCACCGTATCGCTTGCCAGGTGCGGCATCGCGGCATGGCCACCCTGGCCTTCTATGCAGATATCGAAGCGGTCTGTGCCTGCCATGACCGGCCCCTCGACAATAGCCACGGTGCCAACCGGAAGACCCGGCCAATTGTGCATGCCGAAAACCATATCCATGGGAAAGCGGGTGAAGAGTCCTTCCTCGACCATGAGCTGGCCGCCGCCTTCATGCTCCTCGGCCGGCTGAAAGATCAGGTTGACCGTGCCGTCGAATCCCCCTTGTTCCCTCAGCAGGACCAGCGCTTCGGCGGTACCGAGCAAGGTCGCGACATGGCCGTCATGGCCGCAGGCATGCATGCGGCCAGGAAATTGAGAGCGATGGGCAAATGTATTGCCCTCTTCGATGGGCAAGGCATCCATATCGGCGCGCAGGCCAATGCTGCGCGCACTGCTGCCCGCGCGCAAACGGCCAACGACGCCGGTTCGAGCCAGGCCAACGTGCGTTTCGATCCCCAGCTCCCGCAGACGGCTGGCGACCAGCTGTGAGGTTCGATGCTCGGCATAGGCAAGCTCTGGATGCGCGTGAATATCCCGCCGAATTGCGCTAACACGCGACTGCAGTTCCATCAGGAATGACTGCAAATCCACTCGCTCTCCCATATCGGGACTTACTCCCCTACTGATATTGCGAACACTGGACCGAACTTCGTCAAGGCAATGGTAACACCGGAAACCGCCCCTGTTTCCCGGCATACAGGACAACTAAATCTCATGCATAATTCAACTTAAGTAGGATTGTGTGTTTCACACGAACAAGGCTGCTGTTTTGCGCAAAGTCCTCATTTCCCGGTTTCTTCTGCTGCAGCTTTGGCTGACTTGCTCAGCAACGGCACTGGCGTCGGCGGCGCCACCGCAACTGGCCGGCAATCCGCTGGCAATCATCAAGGTGCTCGGCGACGAAGCGGCGGGTGACAGCTTCGTCCAGTTCGTGTCGCAGATGGAGCGCAATCCCGACGTCGTGAACGTGCGCATCGCCCTCAAGGGTACCGATGGCGACTACTCATTGGCGGAGCGAAAGCCGATCCAGCTTGCCCTCAATGGCCAGAGCAACATCGCCGTCATCTACCCGGACATCGGCGAACCGTACCGCAGCATCTTCAGCCGCATCATAGAAGGCATCGAAGACCGGACCCAGGCCCACATTACGTCCTACGCGGTCACTGCCGACCAGTCGGCAACCGACCTGACCGCACAGCTGCACCGGCAGAACGTCCGTGTCGTCATTGCGCTGGGACGAGTCGGCATCAAAGCCACAGCCAATCTGGACCGCAGCATCGCCTTGATCGTCGGCGGCGTACTGTCGTTACCGGAATCGGCAACCATCGCCGGCCCGGTATTCAGTCTTGCCCCGGACCCAATACTACTGTTCGACCGCCTCAAGTCGATGATGCCGACAGCACGCCGGATCATCGTCATCTACGATCCGCGGCAAAATGCCTGGCTGGTTCGGCTGGCCCGCGAAGCCGCCCGCAATGCCGGAATGGAGCTGATCAGCCGAGAGGCCGGCGATCTGAAGAGTGCCATGTATCTCTATCAGGAGTACCTGGCGACGGTGGATCCGAAGCGCGACGTCCTCTGGCTACCCCAGGACTCAGTCACAGTCGAGGAATCGACGGTCCTGCCATACGTGTTGCAGGAGGCCTGGCGTCACTCGGTACTGGTGTTTTCCAGCAGCGTTTCGCACGTCAAACGTGGCGCCCTGTTTTCGCTCTATCCGGACAACCTGGAACTCGGCCGGAGCATGGCTGCGTCGGCACTGGGCCAAAGTCCACCTTCGCCGGGGGGGCGTACCGTCACGCCCCTGCGCGACGTGCTGATGGCTGTTAACTTGCGCACCGCTGGCCACCTCGGGCTCAACGTTGCCGAACAGAAGCGTTCCTTTGATCTGGTGTTCCCCGAGCCATGAGCCGCTTCGCCGAGATCCTCCGCCGGACCTCTCTGCGACGCCAACTGGCGATCGTGATGGCGGTAGGCGTCTTCTGTCTGGCATTGTTATCGTCGCTGGCCATCTCCTGGCAAGGCGCAGGTTTGATCCGGGCCAATCTCGCCGAACAGGGACGACAGGTCGCCGAAAATCTGGCCCGGCAGAGCAAGTTGGCGCTGATCTACGATTCAGCCGACAACGTCGCCGAGACCGTCAAACTAACGCTGGCGTTCCCCGACGTGGTCGGCCTGGATATCCGCCACAGCGACGGCAAACTGCTCGTCGGCCAGCGCCTTCCCGGTAGCAGCGAGCCGGCGCGCACCGAAGCACCGGCCGCCCTGGAGCAGCGTGCCGCACTGGAAACAGAGTCGGATGACTCGTGGACGTTCATCGCACCCGTGTATGGCGGCGGTGCCGATTCGCCGTTCGACGTCGTCGAGTCTGCCCGGGAACTGCTTGGCTACGTCCGCGTCATTCAGAGCAAGGGAACACTGCAGCGAATGCGCGACGACGTCTTTCTGCTCAATTTTGGCATCTCGTTCTTGCTCGCCTTCGGCTTCTTGTTGGTAGTGCACGCCCTGACCACACGCTTGACGAGACCGCTGACACGATTGTCGGCAACCATGGCGATTGCCGAGGCAGGCGCCACGGGGATACGCGCGGAAGCCGCCGGGCCGAGAGAAATTGTCGACATGGCGCAAGCCTTCAACAAGATGATGACTGTTCTGGCCGACCGCGAACAGGAACTGCGCACTGCCCGCGACAGCGCCCTGCACTTTGCCAAGCTGAAGGCCGATTTTGCCGCGACCGTCAGCCACGAGATCCGCACGCCGCTGAACGGCGTCATCGGCACGCTGGANNATTCTGGATTTCTCGCAGCTCGAAGCCGGCAAGGTGCAAGTCGATAGTATGGAATTCGCTCTGGCCCCGACGATCGAAAACGTACTCGAATTGCTGGCACCGCAGGCCGCACAGAAGGGGCTGGACCTTGGTTACCTGATCGCTGCCGAATTGCCGGCAAACCTGCTCGGCGACCCGCGGCGGTTACGGCAGATCCTCATCAACCTGCTGGGCAACGCGGTCAAGTTCACTGATAGCGGTAGCGCCGAAATTCGCGTCAGCCCAACAGCCGCCGGCGACGCCAAGGAAGATGCGGGACAGCGGATCCGTTTCGAGGTCATCGATACCGGAATCGGCATCGACCGCGGTATGCAAACGAGCATCTTTGATTCATTCACCCAGGCCGATACGTCGCCGACTCGTCGCTTCGGCGGCTCCGGGCTGGGCCTGGCAATATGCAAGCAGCTGGTGACGCTGCTCGACGGCCAGATCGGCGTCACCAGCAGCCCAGGCAAGGGTAGTTGCTTCTGGTTCGAGCTGCCGCTGATGGCCATGGCAGCCGCGCCGGCAAGCGAACGCCAGGAATGGCTCGGTATGCGCGTCCTGATCGCCGACGACAGCGAGATCACCCGTCGATTCCTGCAACAATCACTCGCCAAGTGGGGCTTCGACTGTGTCACCACCGATAGCGACGAGGCCGCGCTGGCCGAGGTTCAGGCGGCACGGCAGCGCGGCGCGGCCTACGACCTGGTCATAGTCGATGCCGCGTTCGCCCGACATCGCCACGACAACCTTCTCCTGCTGCTGCGCAGCGAATACGGCAGCAGCTTGCATCTGATCCTGATGGATCGCTACGGCATCGAAGATGTTCCCGATGGCAGCCAAGCTGACGCCTACCTGGCCAAGCCGCTAAGTGCCGAACGGCTGCGCGAATCGGTCAATGCCGCGCTTGGCGGCGGCAAATCACCAGCGCAAGCGTCGGCGCAGGCGGCGGCTGCAGGCGTGTTCTCAGGCTGTCGGGTGCTGGTCGTAGAGGACAACCGAACCAATCAGGCAATCATGCGCGGAATGCTCAGCGTGCTTGGTTGTGAAGTCGAAATTGCCGCTGACGGCCAAGAAGGATTGACCGCTTTCCATCGCGAGCCATGGGACTTGATACTCATGGATTGTTCCATGCCCGGCATGGACGGCTATGAAGCCTCAGCGGCGATCCGAACCACCGAGACAGGAACCGGCTCGCGAACGCCGATCATCGCCATGACGGCCAACGTGCAGCAGTCCGACGTCAACAGGTGCCTTGCTGCGGGTATGGACGACCACTTGGCGAAGCCGCTGACGATCGAGCAGTTATCCGCGAAGCTGCAGCGCTGGCTGCCGCATTTCGGCAACTCGCCCGTCGCAGTGGCCGACGAGCCTTCGCTGCCGAAGAGCGAACCGCTCGATTACGCAGTGTTCGGCAAGCTGCGCGAAATGTTGGGTAGCTCGATTGCCGAAGCCATCCACCCCTTCCTCGAGGACATGCCGACCTATTTGGCGGCAATGGAACTCGCAGTAGCTGCCGGTCAGTCAGATCAGTTGCGGCGTGCAGCCCACGCCATCAAGGGCGCGGCCGGTAATCTGGGCGCCGGCTCGCTTGCCGCCTTGGCCAAGGAAATCGAGGATCATGCCGAGGACAACGTGGCAATGGCGGCCACTGATCTTCTGGCGCGAGCCCGCGCCGAATACGTATTGGTCCACGAAGCATTGCTGGCTGAACTTGACGGCGAATCCGGGCGGCAGCGCCAAACCAGTAGCAAGGGCGCGCTGGTATTGATCGTCGATGACGATCGTAGCACCCGGACAGCACTCCGGTTTGCCATGCAGCGCAATGGCTACGCTGTCGAGGAAGCAACGGACGGTGCCAGCGCGCTTGCTCTGGTCGAGCGCATGACTCCGGATGTGATTCTGATGGATGCAATGATGCCGCAAATGGACGGCTTCACTGCCTGCGCCAAGCTTCAGGAACTACCCAATTGCCGTGATGTCCCGGTTCTCATGATCACCGCGCTCGATGACGACCAGTCCATCCAGCGAGCATTTGCCGTCGGCGCCAGTGACTACATCGCCAAGCCGCTCAATCTGGCAGTCGTCAATCAGCGGGTCAAGCGCCTAGTCGACGCCAATCGGACGCAGCGTCATATGCAACACCTGGCGCTCAACGATGCGCTCACCGGCCTGCCAAACCGCGTCATGTTCGCCGACTACCTCCATCGAGCAATCGAGCGGATGAAATCAAGCGGACAATCACTGGCAGTCCTCTTTCTTGATCTTGATCGCTTCAAGTTCATCAACGATTCGCTCAGTCACGAAATCGGCGACTTGTTGCTCAAGGAAGTCGCCAGCCGGATCAAGCGCTGCGTTCGTGCCGGCGATTGCGTCGCCAGGCTGGGCGGCGACGAATTCACGGTGTTGCTCGATGAGGTGACTTCCGCGGGTGCGGCCGCCAATGCAGCGGAGAAGATTCGCCGTACCGTAGCCAAACCGTTCCACTTCAATGGCCAGGAGATCTTCGTCTCTGCCAGCCTTGGCATTTCCATCTATCCGGCTGACGGCAACGATGTCAGCACGCTGCTGCGGCACGCTGAATCGGCCATGTACCGTGCCAAGCGGCGCGGTTCGCCCGGCTATGAGTTTTACGAACCGGGGATGGAAGCCTCCATGTCCGAGTACTTGCGTCTCGACAGCGCCTTGCGCCGGGCTATCGAGAGGAATGAACTGGTCGTCTATTACCAGCCAAAAGCCGTTGCCGTGGACGGCCGGATCTTCGGCATGGAAGCGCTGGTACGCTGGCTCGATCCGACACGCGGGATCATTCCACCCCTCGAGTTCATTCCCATGGCGGAGGAGACCGGACTGATCATCCCGATCGGCGAAATCGTTCTCCGCAGCGCCTGTATGCAAGCGCAACAATGGCTGGAAGCCGGCATGCCTGATATCAACATGGCCGTCAATATCTCCGGAATCCAGCTTCAGGACAGGACCTTTGTCGCCATGTTGGGATCGGTGCTGGAACAGAGCCGACTGAGCCCGAAGCACTTGACGCTCGAGATCACGGAGAGCGTACTGATGAGCCACGCCCGGGACGCGGTATCCACCCTGCGCGAACTGAAGAATCTCGGTGTACGCATTGAAATCGACGACTTCGGCACCGGCTATTCTTCACTGGCCTATCTCAAGCGCTTCCCGGTTGACGCGCTGAAGGTCGACCGCGCGTTTACCCGCGACATGACGACCAACAGCGACGACGCGGCGATCGTCACCGCCATCATCGCCTTGGCACACAGTTTGCGGCTCCAGGTGGTTGCCGAAGGTGTCGAAACACAGGCGCAAAAGGATCTTCTGGTTGCACTGGGCTGCGATTTCATCCAGGGATACTATCTGTCCGAGCCCCTGCCGCCGACGCAACTGGCCGAGCAAGTGCTGCGTGGCAGCTTTCCGCACGCACGGTTCTTCGAGGATGGCGACGATTGAATCGAGCACGCACATTACCAGACCGAAACAGCGCAAATCACGCGGCCACCGTCGAGCCGCGGCTGAGTCATGTCCCCACAGAGAATCCGCACCACTCCACCAACTTCGGGTGCAATCTACCTGCCGCGAGACATGATAACCAATACTCCACTAGTCCCAGTCAGTACGCCTGACAACACTAGCAGCGAACCGGCGAGGCACCCTGAAGTCGCCGACTTGCTCGTCTCCTACTTGGAGCAGATCGGCGTCGAATTCGTGTTTGGCATTCCCGGTGGTGCCATCGAACCGCTGTTCAATGCCCTGGCAAGAAGCGAGCGGCGCGGTGGCCCGCGCCATGTCCTGGCTCGCCATGAATCTGGCGCCGCTTTCATGGCCGACGGCTATGCCCGCGAGACCGGACGCCTGGGTGTTTGTTGTTCGACGTCCGGACCGGGGGCAACCAACCTGATTACCGGCGTTTCCTGTGCTCGCGACAACGGCGTGCCCATGCTGGTGATCACTGCCCAGCCGGCTCTGCCCTTGCATGGACGCAATGCCCTGCAGGAATCTGCCTGTACCGGTATCAATACCTTGTCGATGTTTCGCCATTGCACTTGTTACAACTCCCTGGTGTCGCACCCGAAGCAACTTGAAGCCAAGCTGATATCGGCGCTCCAGGCGGCTGTCCGGCCACCGCGTGGTCCAGCCCATCTGAGTTTCCCGACCGATGTCTTCCGTAGCCCCAGCCCTCTCGCAACACCTTCCTACGATCTGAACAGTCTGCTCCTGCCTTCCTCGATGATCGACGATGACGCGCTTGTCCTGTTCCAGGAGGTGCTCGCCGGTGCCACCAAGATCGTCTTCGTCATCGGTGGCGGTTGCGGCGAATCAGTCGGCACGATCTTGAGATTTGTCGCCTGCCATGACGCCTTGTTTGTCACTACCCCCGATGGCAAGGGCCTGGTCAATCCCCGCCACCCGAGATTTCGCGGCGTCTTCGGTTTCGGCGGCCACGCTGATGCCGAAGCCGCGCTGAGCGATCCTGAAGTCGACTTGATCGTGGTCGTCGGCGCCAGCTTGGGCGAATGGAACAGCGGTGGCTGGAGTGAAGTGTTGCTTAACGACCGCCTGGTGCACGTCGACGAGGCGGAAGAGAATTTCGCCACCAGTCCGATGGCCAGGCTTCACGTTCGTGGACGCATCCGGGCGATCTTCGAGCGACTCATCGAGCGCCTGCCCGCAGAAATGGCACCAGGGGGACATTTGGCCGACGTGATCATTGCCTCGTGGGGCCCCACGGCCTTGCTCCGCGATTGTCCGGAATTCGATAGCGACGAAACGCCGCTGCGGCCCCAGCGCCTGATGAAGGAACTGGGACGACTGTTCCCGAGCACGACGCGGTACTTGGCCGATACCGGGAACAGTGTAGCTTGGGCCACGCACTTCCTGCAGCCCACGGATCGACGCGTCAGCGAACGTCGTTTTGCCGGTGCCGATGACAGGCGAAGGCGCGACCGTGGCGCGTCGATCAACGGACGACGGCAGGGCGACCCGCGCAGCCGAAGAGTTAGTCTTGGCGGATGGTTGAGGGTGGTAATGAACTTCGCCCCCATGGGTTGGGCGATCGGCGCCGCCGTCGGCACCGCTGCAGCAAATCCAGAGGTTCCTGTCGTCTGTATTACCGGCGACGGCAGCATGTTGATGAACGGACAGGAAATCTCGGCAGCCGTAGCCGAGCAACTCACCATCATATTCGTCGTGCTCAATGACGGCGGGCTAGGGATGGTGCGCCATGGTCAAATGCTTGCGAAGGCAGAACATATCGGCTGCGAAATACCTCCGACCGACTTTGCGGCGCTAGCCCGAGCCATGGGCGCCCAGGCGTTCGTCATACGCACGCCCAAAGACTTGTCGTCGCTGCCCGTTGAGGAAATCTGCAAGCACCGCGGCCCAACCCTTCTCGACATGCACATTGACCAGAATCAGGTTCCACCAATCAGGTCACGCATCCGCACGCTAGGGATCGCCCAATAGAGGACTTATTGCCATGACAAACCAAATACGCAGCAAGATCTGGCAGGAAGATCCCCAACCCGACAACCACTTCGCTACCCGACTCGCTCGCTGCCACGGCTTCGACGTGTACGGCGACATGCTCGGCAAGGCCACGTGGGCAGAAATGATCTACCTTCTGTTCCGCGGCGAACCGCCGACAGCCAAAGCCGCAAAGTTGCTCGACGCACTGGCCCTGGCGCTCGCCAACCCCGGTCCGCGCGACGCCTCGGTACACGCGGCGATGTGCGGCGGTACCAGCGGAACACCGGCGGCGGCCATCCTGATGGCAAGCCTTGCCGTCGGCGCCGGCCAGTACGCGGGCGGCCGCGAAATTCTCTTGGCCGTTCGGGCCTGGTCGGTTTGTGGCTGCGATATCGCCGCCTGGCAGCGCTACCTCGCCGGGCCGTGGGCAGCGCCGAGTGCCACCGCCTGGCCGGCTCCTGAACATCCACCCGGCTTCGATCCGCACGGCGTCAGTACACCATTGATCGTCGAACAGACGCTCGCCGGTTTGGCTACCTTGAGCCCTGGATCTGCATTGCCCTGGATCGCCGGCCAGCGCCACGAACTCGAGTCATTGACCGGGTTGCCGTTGAGCCTCGCGGGTGTCGCCGCAGCAGCGTTCGTCGATCTCGAGTTCAGCGCCGAGCAGGCCGAAGTTCTATACTTGATCCTGCGCTTGCCCGGCGCCGCAGCGCATGCCCTGGAACAGATGGATCTTGGCCACAAGAAGTTCCCGTTCTACGAGATCGAGTTCGAAACCAAACCGGTATCGGTAATTGAGGAGCAGCCGCGATGAGGGGCCCGGATTTTCTTGATCAGAGCGTGGGCAAACTGAAGTCCGCCGTTGGCGGATTTGTTCCGGGAAGTCATGCCACGACGCGTGGTTGCGATTTGCACGAGGCGTTCCGCGATGCAGTCTGGATGGATGTGTTCGTCTATGGCATCACCGGACGGCGACTGACAGAAGCGCAGTTGCGCCTGCTCGATACCATCTGGGCCTACACCAGCTATCCGGATTCGCGACTGTGGAACAACCGGGTGGCCGCGCTCGCCGGCACCACGCGCAGCACCGGCGTGCTGGCGATGGCAGGCGCGCTCGCCGCTTCGGAGGCCGCTATTTTTGGCGGTGGCGTCTATACCGCTGCCGCCACATTTATCCAAAGAGCGCACAAGGCCGTCGCCCACGGCGCCAGCATCGAACAGGTAGTCCGCCAGGAACTCGATTCGCGCCGGGGCATCGCCGGCTACGGCCGACCACTCACTTCCAAGGACGAACGCCTGGCACCGCTACGAGACAAGGTTCGTCGCCTCGGCTTCGAGGATGGCGCCCACCACCAATTGGCGCTCGAGATCGATCGCTACCTGGACGAGGGCCGGTGGCGGCTGCGCATCAACTATGTCGGCTATACCGCCGCCCTGGTCTCGGACATGGGATTCTCTCCGCGCGACTACTATCTCTATGGATTTTCGGCGTTCATGGGTGGAATGGCTCCCTGCTATCTCGACGCCGTCGAAAAAGCAGAAGGTGCGCTTTTTCCCATTCCGTGCGAACATATCTATTACTTTGGACAGCCGCCGCGAACTTGGCCGACCGGCTTACCAAACGACAAACGCCAGGAGTGATTGTGAATCGGCACCAGATCAAACTGTTCTCGCTCTGCCTGCTTGCCACCTGGAATCCGGTGGTATGGGCGCAGTTTGAGGACGAGGAGGATCTGGCCCAATCCTATGGCGACGCGCAGATGGTCAGCATCACTACGGGCGTCACGCAACCGTTGAGCAGAGCACCGGCGGTGGCAACGGTGATCACGGCCCGCGACATTGAGGCGATCGGCGCCACTGACCTCAATCAAGTCCTAGAAACCGTTCCAGGCATGCATGTTTCGCACTCAACTCTAGCCTACGCGCCAATCTTTGAAATTCGTGGGATTGCAAGCCAATACAACCCACAAGTACTGATGCTGACGAATGGCATCCCCATGACCAGTTCGTTTCTTGGTGATCGGGGNNCTCTACGGCGCCGACGCTTTTTCCGGCGTCATCAACATCATCACCAAGACGGCGGCGGAAATCGACGGCACGCAAGTCGGCATGCGAACCGGCTCGTTCAAAACGGCCGATACATGGGTGCTACACGGTGGCAAGTGGGCCGGAATGGATGTTGCCGCCTACCTCAGCACCGGCACCACCGACGGCGCACGGCAGACGATCACCGCCGACGCCCAGACCGGGCTAGATGCGCTCTATGGCAGCCACGCCTCGCTGGCACCGGGCCAGACCTATCTTGGCTACAAGTCGACCGACGCAGCACTCGACCTTGCCTACGACAAATGGCGCTTCCGCACCAGCCTCAAGGAGCGCCGGGACGTGCAAAACGGTCCCGGCATCGCCCAGGCCCTGGACCCCATCGGCACCAACTTCGGCCAGCGCATCACGGCCGATCTCACTTACCAGGACCGCACGTTCGCCAAGGACTGGGACGTCACCCTGCAGGGCAGCTACTTCAATCTCAACGAGCGCGACAACATCATGCTCTACCCGCCGGGATCATTCGGCGGCGCCTTTCCCGACGGCATGTTCGGCAATCCGTACAAGTGGGAGCGCCATAGCCGTTTGTCGGCATCGGCCTTCTATACCGGCTTTGAGCGGCACCGCATCCGCATCGGCAGCGGCTACGAGAACAGCGAGCTCTATCGGGTCGAGGAATCGAAGAACTACCGTTTCGTCTACGTCCCAGGCGTAGGCAACCTGCCGATGCCCCTGGGCTCGGTGCAACCGGCGAGCGGCGCCGACGCCTTCATGACGCCGCACAGCCGTCGGGTTGCCTATGCCTACGCGCAGGACGAATGGCAGGTGGCGCCGGATTGGGTTCTCACGGGCGGCATCCGTAACGACCACTATTCGGATTTCGGCAGTACGACCAACCCACGCCTGGCACTGGTCTGGGATGCCGGCTATAACGTCACGGCCAAGTTGCTGGGTGGACGCGCCTTCAGGGCACCCTCATTCGCGGAACTCTACAACATCAACAACCCCGTAGCTCTTGGCAACCCGCATCTACGCCCAGAGACAATTTCCACTTTCGAGGCCGCGCTTTCCTGGCAACCCTCGGCGACCCTGACATTGAGTGGTAATGTCTTCCGCTACCGCATGCGCGACATCATCCGTTTCGTCGCCAACGCCGATCCGACCACCGGCGCCACGGCGCAGAACACGGGAAGCCAAACCGGAAGCGGCCTTGAACTGGAGGCCGCCTGGACAGTAAGCAGAGCCCTTCGCCTGACCGGCAACTATGCCTATCAACGGCCAACGGGACAGACGGGAGCAGAAGGTAGCGATGCACCGATGCACCACCTGTACGGCCGGGTGGATTGGACGTTCGCCACCCGCTGGAGCACGAGTGCCCAGTTCAACTGGATTGCCAACCGAGACAGGCTGAGCGGCGACCAGCGGCCGGCAATCGCCGACTACCATACGCTCGACATCGCCGTGCATCGTTTGTCATCGCCCGATGAGCGCTGGGATGTCACCTTGGCGCTGCGCAACCTGCTCAATGCCAAGGTTCTCGAACCGAGCCCGGCGCCGGGCACCATCCCCAATGATTTGCCGATGCCGGGACGCAACTTCTCGCTACAGGCGCGCTACACGTTCTAATCCTGCTAATTCGCCGCCAGTACCGGCTCAGACAACTTTCAGCGTCTCCAGGGCGCGACTCACCGCGCGGTCAAAAATCGGCTCTACCGGAACGACGCGCGCATCACCGCGCTCGACACGCAACACCAGCGCTGCCGGAGCAATCGACAGCGCCCGCGGCGAATGTGGATTGGTGAATAACAGAATGCCGCGCTGCGGGCTGATCCACGACAAACGATAGCGCAGTGCAGTTTCCGCTTCGATGAATTCAACCCAGTCACCGCGCTGCAATGCCCCAACCGATTCCCGAGCCTCGTCACCACTCTCGATGAACGCCGGCGCAGTGCCCTCGGCCAGGGAAATACTGTCAAGCTGGGTATCGCCAGTCTCGAAGTGCTCGCTGGTCATCTCGGCAACGGCCGGTTGCCCCGACGTCGGCGCGGCCGGCCAAACGGTGGTCAGCACCGGTGTCGTCCCGCGCAGCACTGCCGCATGAAGGCTGAATAGCGCGTCGATCAATGCCAGGCGACGGTCTTCGGGCACCGAAAGGCTGTTCAGGTAGTCATGAATCTTGTTCACCAGCGCCGGCAGGTGCGCCGCCAGCAATTTGCGGCCGCCAATTTCCGTATGCGGCTGAACGCTGGCGACCAGCTCACTGACGGTGTTGATCGCCTCGCTCCATGATTCACGATCGTTGACCAAATAGCTGCGCACCAACAGGGCACGCCATTCGACGTTGAGCAAGTCGGTGATTACAGCAGGCAAGGGCATTGCCAGCCAGCCAGCCAGCGACTGTTCGGCAGCCATGGCCGCCAGCTCCTTGTGCTCCTGTGCCTCGACCAGCGGTGCCGCCTGCGCCGCCCGCGCATCGGCCTGCTCCTCCTGATGTGCGAGGAAGTTCTCAAGCTCGATATTCAGTACGTCGAACAACTGCGTATCTTGCGCAAACTCAGTCTGCAGGCGGTCGACGACCTCGGCAATTCTGGCATACAGGGGATCCTGGTGATCGACCTGCGGACCGCAACGAACGGCGGCGCGTGATATGCAGTCAAGCAACCGCCGCGCCGGGTGCGCCTTGCTCGAGAAGAAGCCCTTGTCCAGCATGGCCACCTTGAGCACCGGGATCTGCAACCGTGCCACCACAGCCTTGATCGGATCACCGATGGCGGGATCGTCGAAAATGAAATCGAACAAGGTGGCAACGATATCGACAGTAACCGCATCCAGGTAGCCGAGGTTCTGGCCCGTATCGCTGGCGCGGAATTCGCGCAGAACATTGGCCGAGATTGGCCCGGCGACCGTCGGTTGCGGTAGCGGCGTCCGCTGCAATACGTCAAGCGAAGCCATCACCTTTTCCATGGCGATGGCCATGGTTGCTGCCGCTCCCGCGGCCAAGACGCTGCTGTCAGTGCCACTGGGGAATTGCGGCGACGCCTGATTGGCCCCTGCCGAAGCGCCGGCTAGCGGCATCGGTTGTGCGGCCACCAGGCGCTGCAGCAGGGCGAACACATCCGTCGAATCCGCAACCGCGCCGTCCTTGCCGGTCCCATCGCGCTGCGTCTTGGCGACCGGGGCCTGCGCAAACGAGCGGCGCAGATTCGGCACAATGCCGCGACCAACGAGGAAGGTGTTGAGGTCATGAACGGCGGGTTCGAAGACCGTGGCCGCATGCGCTTGCGTCTTGC
This sequence comes from Rhodocyclaceae bacterium, assembly GCA_003157035.1. Lineage (GTDB taxonomy): Bacteria > Pseudomonadota > Gammaproteobacteria > Burkholderiales > Rhodocyclaceae > Fen-999. Next base: position 26,796 of record PMIF01000136.1, on the reverse strand, counting down.
GCAGAAGTTCTGCCCGCAGTGGGGTCGGGAACCCGGCGTCGGAAAACGCCGCGCGCAACGAATGAGCGACAATCTCCTCGACGCGCAGGACGTCGTCTGCAAGACCAGCCAAGTAGGTCAGGCGTCGATTCGCCGCATAGAGCCCTTCTTCGCAAGCGTCGCCCAGGGTTGCCGCAATCGCCTTGACCGCGATGTCTTCGTCCATCTCGCCAAAGTCCACCAGCGCCAAGTCGTCGGCATGCTCACCGCCCGGTCGCTTGGGCGCAATCGCGCCACGAATAACCTGATCGAAAAGGCCGAGCCACCGGGCGGCGAATATGCCCTCCAGGCGAAGTGCGCTGGTTGCCAGGAGTTCGCGACCACCATAGTAAAAGCTGCGCTCTTCGCGTTCGTCGGCAATGTCACCCTGTGCCAGCAGTTCTTCCTGCAAACGGGTGAGCAACACCCGAAGCGCCTCGCGCAACCGCTGTGCCATGGTGTCACGGGATGCCGATAAGACCTGCGCGCGATCGTAGTCAGCTACTGAACCACGCGCACCATCCGGAAACCGGATTATGTTATCCGCTGCCGTTGCTGCCATCGCCACTCTCCCGCAGAAGGGCCGAACCAACACACCATCAAAAATCAAGCGGGCGAGACAAAGTCATGGGATCCGCGGCTCAATCGCCGCACGGCAGCCGGCGGGCTCCGTCGTCCGTGTTGCAACGCAAGCATTGCACCCACGATCAACCTGGCGGCCCCGCTGCCCTGGGAGACGAATACTAGAGCTTCGCCTCCTTTAGACCGGTAACTTTGCGTCCCTGCCTTTCGACAGGTTTGCCCTTTTCAGTCAACTATTGCGATCCAAGTCTATGCCAAGATTATCAGTAACGCAAGGCTGACGTCAGGGCGCCCATTTCTTCGCCCGATTGCTCGAGAATTTCGGCGAATATTTCGCTGCCACCAGGCTCGAACATCAAGCTCGGGCTATCCGGCCCCTGCAGCGGTGACAGGATGGGAGTAAGTCCATTGGCCAGGCACAGCAAATCACCAAGATTGGTGGGGGGCAAAGCGGGCGCTCGCTTGGCCCAAACGGACTCGACTGCTACCACCACTTCCGCCGGAACGGCAAGGGCGGCAAGGACGGCACGACCGATGGTTGCCTCGGCGTCGGGCGTCACCAGTGCGGGGTTGTGCAATAGTTCGGGATCGCCTTCGGTTCTCGAAATAAGGTAAAAGCCGCCGACCTCATGGACGATGCCGGCAAACATCGCAACGTCAGAAACGCCTTTCAGGAACTGCCGCGCCAACAAGTGCGCAAGCGCCGCCACATGCGCGGTATGCTCCCAGAGCCGCTCGGCAAGTGCGCGATGCGCCGCCGACCTGCCGCCGGCCGCCATCTGGCGCATGACCACTGCCGTCGCCAGCGCCCGAACAAAGCGGATTCCCAAGCGCGTTACCGCGGTTCGAACGTCGGCAACAGCATGGTTGCTGGGATTGAAGGCAATCGAATTCGCCACAGCCACCACACGCGCTGCCAACAAAGGCTCCGCCTGAACGATCTGCGCCGCCCGAACCAAGTGAATATCGGGATCGTCGAGCGCCAGGCGAACGCGAAAAGCGACGTCGGCGTGGGTTGGAAAGTTGACTTCGCCTTGTGCAACCTCGGCCAGAATCTTGTCCAGAGCATTCATACCACTACATTACAGCAGGTCATCCTCGATCGCCAGTGCGCTCGCACCACCGCCGACGACTATCTGTGCCAGACCCGGTGCCGCAGCCAGCACATGAGCGGCGTAGAAGGCGGCACTGGCGACCTTGGCAGCGTAGAAGGAATCGGCTTCGCCTGCGGCAAGATGAGCTTGCGCCGCCAGCGCGGCCCGGGTCATCAGCCAACCTCCGGAGACGATTCCCAACAGCTTGAGGAATGGAACCGCGCCAACAGAGGTACCGCGGATGTCACTGGCAAAACAAGCGAGCAAGTGCGCGGTCGCCCGTTCCAGCGCATCGACTGAGGACGAAAAAGCGGTCGCCAATTCGCTCAGTGCGGCGTCCTTGGCAGCAGCCTGCTGGGCCTCGCGCATCAGGACGATGACTGCTCTGAGCGTCGCGCCGCCATCACGTGCCACCTTACGACCGATCAGGTCGTTGGCCTGGATTCCGGTCGTTCCCTCATAGATCGTGGTGATGCGTGCGTCGCGCAGCAGCTGCGCCGCCCCGGTCTCTTCGATATAGCCCATGCCGCCATGGACCTGCACGCCCAGCCAGGTGATTTCATTGCCGGTCTCAGTAAGCCAACCCTTGACGATCGGGATCATGAGATCGACGAACGCCTGCTGCCGCGCCCGCTCGGCCGGGTCGGGATGGCGCAGCGCCTTGTCGATCGCCGCGGCGACGGTGTAGGACAACGCCCGCATCGCTTCCGTCTGCGACCTCATCAACATCAACATGCGCCGCACATCCGGATGGCGAACGATTGCCACGGATGCCGACGAGCCTTCTATGGCCCGGCCCTGGATTCTCTCTTTAGCATAGGCCAAGGCCATCTGATAGGCGCGCTCGGACAAGCCCAGGCCTTCCAGGCCGACCGAGTAGCGCGCCGCGTTCATCATGATGAACATGTACTTCAGGCCTTCGTTTGCCCGGCCAACCAGATAGCCGACGGCACCACCATGGTCGCCGTAAGCCATCACGGCCGTCGGGCTGGCGTGGATGCCCAACTTGTGCTCGATCGATACGCAATAGGCGTCGTTGCGACCACCGAGACTGCCATCGGCATTGACGAGGAACTTCGGCACCACAAACAGCGAAATGCCTTTGACGCCTTCCGGGGCGTCCGGTAGACGGCCGAGCACCAGGTGGATGATGTTCTCAGCCATGTCGTGATCGCCGTAAGTAATGAATATCTTCTGCCCGAAAATGCGGTAGCTGCCGTCGGCCTGTGGTTCGGCGCGCGTCCGCACTGCCGCCAGATCGGAACCTGCCTGCGGCTCGGTCAAATTCATGGTGCCGGTCCACTGGCCGCTGATCATCTTCGGCAGATAGGTTTCCTTCTGCTCTTGCGAGCCAGTCAGCTCGATCGCCTCGATGGCGCCGCGGGTCAAGAGCGGACAGAGGGAAAAGGCATGATTGGCGCTCCGCCACATTTCACTGACGACTGCCGCGACAAGCTTCGGCAAACCCTGACCGCCGAATTCGACTGGGCAGTCGAGCCCGCCCCAACCATTGTCGGCAAACTGCCGATAGGCGCCCTTGAAGCCGGCCGGCATGGTCACGGCATTGTCCGACCAACGTGCCCCTTCGCGATCGCCGGTCGCGTTGAGCGGCGCCAGAACGTCACTGGCAAGCTTCGCCGCCTCTTCCATGATCGCATCGACGACATCGGCAGTCGCTTCCTCGTAGCCAGGTAGCGCCGAAACCTCGTTCAGCCCGGCCAGCTCGTTCAAAACGAAGCGCATGTCCTTCAGGGGTGCAACGTAATCTGACATCCTTGTTCTCCACTCATTTGTTCAAGAGATAGCGTTGATCGTCGAAACTGCCGACCCAGTGAGGGTAATAGACAATCATCAGCGTGATGGCAGCACCGGTAAGCCATGCTTCGGCGAAAGCAAGCAGGATGTACGACATGAAGAAGTCGCCGAACAGAAGGTCGACCGGATAAATATCGGCAACCGCCAAGAGCGACGTGGCGACGAGCCCAGTCAGCACCGTGTTGATGGCAGCGCCAAAGAAAGTCATGACGAACAAATAGACAAAGAAATGCGGCGGCAGCCAGCGTTCGACGGCCCGCTGGATCGCCCAGGCAAGGAACACCGGCACGACGGTCATGGCCAAGGCGTTGAGTGCAAACGTCGACCAGCCGATGGTGCCGCCGGCAGCGCTATTGAAGGTGACGGCAGCCAGCACTGCGGTCAGACCGAGAATTGCCAACTGTCGGCCGAACATCAGAGTGAACATGGTTGCGCCCAGCAAGTGCATGTTCATGCCCGGCCGCACGCCAGCTCGCATGCTCCACATCAGCATCAGGACGACGATCGTGCCCAGCCAGACATTGAGCTGGCTCGAATCGAGCAAGCGCCGCCACGGTGCCGTCACGACGCACCACAAGACGATCGGCAGGAAGACGAAATAGGCCCCGAGCACCCACGGCAAGGCAAACAGGTTGTCGGGGAAGTTCATCGTCTAAAGGGCGGCCGTCAATTCCGGCACTGCCTGGAATAGGTCCGCGACCAATCCGTAGTCGGCGATCTGAAAGATCGGTGCATCCGGATCCTTGTTGATGGCAACAATCACCTTCGACTCCTTCATGCCGGCAAGATGCTGAATCGCCCCGGAAATGCCGATCGCCACGTACAACTGCGGAGCAACGATCTTGCCGGTCTGACCCACCTGGTAATCGTTGGGGACAAAACCCGCATCGACCGCAGCGCGCGACGCACCAAGGGCCGCGCCGAGTTTGTCCGCCAACGGTTCGAGCAGCCGATGATAGTTCTCACCCGAGCCAAGGCCGCGACCACCGGAAACGATAATACTTGCAGCCGCCAATTCCGGGCGTTCCGACTTGGTCAATTCACGCCCGATCAGGGTGGTCTGTCCTTGAGCGGAAACTGCCGCAACCGGCTCGATTGGCGACTCGCCACCGTCACCGGCCGCATCGAAGGCGGTGGTCCGGACGGTAATGACCTTGATCGGATCTGCCGACTTCACGGTCGCCAGCGCATTGCCGGCATAGATCGGCCGGACAAAAGTATCGTCGGCAACGACCTCGACGATGTCGGACACCTGGGCCACATCCAACAGTGCGGCGACGCGCGGCAGCAAGTCCTTGCCGAACGTCGTCGCCGGCGCCAGGATATGTGAATAGCCGGCGGACTGGGCGACAACGAGGGTAGCCAGGTTCTCCGCCGTCTGATCGCCATATTGCCCCGCATCGGCGATCAGCACTTTGGCGACGCCGGCGATTCTTGCTGCCGCAGCCGCCACCGGCGCGCAGGCGCAGCCAGCTACCAGGACATGCACCTCCGTACCAATACGCCGGGCAGCTGTCACGGTATTCAGGGTCGCCGCCTTCAAGGCAAGGTTGTCGTGTTCCGCAATGACAAGAATGGGCATGATCAGATCACCTTCGCTTCGTTCTTCAACTTGGCCACCAACTCCGCCACGTCGGCGACTTTGACGCCACCCTGGCGCTTCACCGGCTCGACCACCTTCAATGTGGTCAACCGGGGCGAGGGATCCACGCCCAGTGCTTCGGGCGTAACGGTATCCAGCGGCTTCTTCTTCGCCTTCATGATATTCGGCAGCGTCGCATAACGCGGCTCGTTCAGGCGCAAATCGGCAGTTATCACCGCCGGCAGACTCACTTGCAGGGTTTCCAGGCCGCCATCGATCTCGCGGGTAACGACCGCCCGCTGCGGTTCGATATTCAACTTGGAGGCAAAAGTGGCCTGCGGCCATCCGAGCAACGCAGCCAGCATCTGGCCCGTCTGGTTGGCATCATCGTCGATGGCCTGCTTGCCAAGAATCACCAGCTGCGGCTGTTCGCGGCTGACGATAGCCTTAAGCAGTTTGGCCACCGCCAGCGACTGAAGTTCCACAGCGGTTTCGACCAGGATGGCGCGATCGGCGCCCAATGCCAGCGCCGTGCGCAAGGTCTCCTGACAGGCTGCGGCACCACAACTGACCGCCACAACTTCGCTTGCCAACCCTGCTTCCTTCAGCCTAACGGCGGCTTCGATGGCAATCTCGTCGAAGGGGTTCATCGACATCTTGACGTTGGCCAAGTCGACACCCGTACCGTCGCTTTTGACGCGCACCTTGACGTTGTAATCGACCACGCGTTTTACCGCCACCAGAATCTTCAAGTGTCAGCTCCTTATCCAAGATCGAACAGTTTAACGGCAACCACTCCATACGGCATCGTATGGAGTGGGCTATACTAACCGAACCGCGATCACCATTCAATACCGTACCGTATGGAGACCAGCCCTGGCCAAAAGCCGCTACCGCTCGATCGCAACACCTGGATCAAGGGTGCGCTGACGGCGCTTGGCGATCAAGGCCCCGCCGGCTTACGGGTCGAGGTCCTGGCCAAGCGTCTTCATGTCACCAAGGGCAGCTTCTACTGGCACTTTCGCGATCGGCGCGACCTGCTCAATGCGGTGCTCGACGAGTGGAAAGATGGCCGCATCCACGATATCCGCAAGCAGACCACCGCCGCCGCCGGCGGCGAGCGAGCCGCGCTGCGGCACACCATCGAAGTCTATTCGGCCAGCCGCAACCGCAAAGGTCTGCCGATCGAACTGGCCGTACGCGAATGGGCGCGCCACGACGCCCGGGCAGCAGCCGTCGTCGAGGAGGTCGATGCTGAACGACTGCTCTGTGCCGAGCGCCTGTTCCAGCTCGTCGGCATGCCCGCCGGGCAAGCCAAGGCACGCAGCATTCTGCTCTACGCTTACGTCTTCGGCTTCTCGCTCATGCGCTGCGATCGTTTTGCCGGCGACATCGACGCGGCCAAGGACTGGATCGTCGACGCTGTCGCCGGCACCACTCCCTGACTAGTATCCGACGACAACACTGGGCGACTGATCGCTCAGGTTAGAATCGACTCGCCGTCACGTTACGAAACCCCGCCGCCCCGGGGCCGGACATGCCGGCAAGGCGTTTAGCCACTATCAAAGCGGGGGATTATCTTGCACCAAATTCTGGATTCGGCCTGGCGCCGCAATTCGTGCTGCTTGTCGCCGGTCCGTAGCCGCGCGTCGCATTGCCGTACCGGGAGTCGCCGTTGAGAGTTGGTGCGGCAGGGTTGCAGCTCGATCAACAACGTCTGTTCAAGGCGTTGCTCTTGTCGTTGCTCGTCCACGCCTGCCTGCTGGCCATCCGCTTCGCTCTGCCCGACCAGTCCCCGAGCGACACCAACTCGGCGACCGCGGAACAAAACCCGAATGCCAGCCTGAACATCGTGCTGGCCGCACCAGGAAACCGTGCCGCGGCATCGGCAGCCGCTGGTGCCGCCGGCGGTGCCGCAGCGCCAGCTCAGACGATGGCTGCCAATGCAATCGCAGTGCCCCCGCCGCCGCCACTGCCCCTGCCACCGCCACCGCCACCCCACTCATTCGCTGGTTCGCTGCCAACGGCAACGAAGTCAAGCCCGCCACCGGAGCCAGTCCCGGCAAGGCCCCGCGCCAGGCAAGCACCACCGCCGCCCATCGTGCACAGATTGAAGCGACCGAAAGTCATTGCCCAGCGCACACCTAATCTGACGACCTTTTCTGTAGCAACAGCAAACAATGATGCGACGACCGAGGGCAAAGACAGCGAATGGGATACACCGACTCCAGAGCCGGCGATAACAACGCCGATCCAGGCCGAGAGACCTGAGCCCAATGCAGACGTCGAAAACGACAAGCGGCTTGCGGCGGAACGCCTGATCCAGGAGCAACAGGCGCAGGCCGAAAAGCAGGCCAGAGAAGCGGATCGGCAAGCAGCAGTCGTGGCCGAACTGGCGCGCAAGCAGGAACAGGAAGCAGCGGTGCAGCGCGAAGCCGAGGCAGCGCAACGGCGCGAACAAGAATTTGCCGCCCAGCGCCAAGCTGAGGCAGCCCGGCAGAAACTGGCTGAGGAACAGCAGCGAGCCGAGCAGACGGCCCGGCTCGCTGCCGCGGAGGCTGCGAAGAAACAGGCGGAACTTCAGGCTGCCAAGGAGAGGGCCGAGAAAGCCGCCGCCGCACTTGCCCAGGCAGCCGCTCAGGCATCTGCGCAAGCAGCCGCGCAGGGAACAGGAACTGCAACCGGAATTGGCAGTGGCAGTGGCAGCGGTGATGCAAACAACGCCTCTGCCGCCGACGCCGGCAAACAATCGACGGCGGGGCGGGGCCGAGCCGAGAACGGTGACAGTGCCAGCAAGGGGCAGGCTGCACTACTGGCGAGCCCGGGCGACCAGACCGGCAAAGGCAGCAGCAAGGGCAAAGACACCGAACAATCCGGCGGTGGCCGACTCGAACAGGGCCGGGGCGCGGCCGGAAGCGGCCAGGGCCAGCCCGGGGGCACGAGCGGCGACCAACGGCCGGCGGCTGGCAAGGGCGAAGGCAACGGCCCGGGCGTCGCTGCGGGAGGCGGCAGCGAGGGCAGTGCACCAGGCAAGGCTGGCGGCGATCCGGCGCCCGTTCGGGTTGCCCAACCAACGGCAAAGAAAGACGCCCCGGCGGCCATCCCGACCCGGGCGCCGCTACCCGACGATCCCTGCCGACAAAAGACCGATGGCTGGTACAAGCCCGACACTCAGGTGGAACTCTATGCCGCCGTCTGGCGCCACGGCGTCAGTTGGAACGGCGACTTTGAACTGTTGCAGGATGCCAAGGAAGGACCGCACCAGAATCCGATTGTCAGCATCGCGATCCGCAGCGACGGTTACGTCGACAAGGTGACTTTCATCAAGTCGAGCGGCCAGGCTGGAATCGACGGCGCGATTCGCCGCGTCATCCAGGTGTTGTCGCCGTTCACGCCCTTCTCACGCGAACTGGCCAGCCAATGCGACGTCATCGAATTCCCCAGCCTGTGGACGTTCAATCAGGCGCTGCGCCTCACCTGGCGCGGTCAATGATCCGCAGGCGTCGACCGGCAGGTCTCGCGTCGCTGCGCTAGCCAGGCAGCCAACTGGTCCGCGAGTTGGCTGGTCGCGAGGGAAGCCGCGGCGACACTGCCGCGCGCGTCCGGGCTCGTCGCCTGCTGTTCGATCACGAAGGAACCTCGGTCGACGACGGTGGTGCCGAGACTCAATGAGGCGCGCACAGCCATGATCTGCAAAGACGCCTGCGGCGAATCGAAAACCTGAAGGAACTCATCGAGGTCAACGCGCAGCCGGCAGGTGCCGCCGCCGGCAAGACGCCGCTGCAGGAACAAGCGCAACAGCTCGACTGGGGATGCGACCCAGCGATTGTCGGCATATTCCCGGCGCTGTGCCGCATCCGCGTAGGCCAGACGATATTCGATGGCATCGGTCGCCAACCACGACGGCGCTATCACTTCCACGGTCGAGACACCATTGTCGCGCTCCCCGGCAACGCTGAAACCAAGGTCGTAGCGCAAGTGATCGCTTCGCTCCGCAGTCGTCGAGCACGCGGCAAGCAATGTCGTCAGAAGCAATAGCGCAAGGCGACAATATTCCCCAGACATACCTATCCTTTCTCTGCTACGGCGCAACGAATCCCGCTTCGCCCGGCCCCGGCGCGCTAGCCGGGCGGCCGAACAGCAGGATCTGCGGATTGCGCTCCAGCGTTCGCAACAATCGGTCCAGCTGCCGGGTCGCAGTCGCCAGATCCTGCGCCAGGGCATTGAATCTGGGCAAAGTACTGTCGTTGACTTCGCTGCCAGTGTTGGCCAATAACCTGTCCGCCCGGTCGACCAGGGTCGACACGCGGCGCACGGTTTCCCTCGTTTCCTGGGCCAAAGGCGCCACCTCGGCGCTCATCTTCTCGGCATTATCAAGTGTTGCCGTCAGGCGCCTGACGTTGCCATCGGAAAGCGCCTGCCTGAGCGACGCCGTGACGGCCGGCAATTCCTTCAAACCTTCGCTTGCAGCCGCCAGATTTTCCAGGCTGCGCGAGAGATTGCGCAAATTGGCATCATTGAGCAGGCGCGACAGGCGGAACGCCAACTCGCTCGCCTGAACGGCGATGTCGCCGGCCTGGGTGCCGAGTTGTTCCATCAGCGAAGGCTGCAGATTGATCCGCGGCACTTCCTCGCCGGCAGCGATGAGTGGCTCGGGCTTGCTGCCGTCGTCTTCGAGTTGAACGTAGGCGAGCCCGGTGACTCCCTGCTGGTTCAATTGCGCCACGGTGCCGCGCGTCAGGCGATAACGACTGGCCAGACTGATGCGGACCAGGATCAGGCGCGAATCGTGGTCGTCGGGATAGATGTCCTCCACCCGTCCGGCACGAATGCCCCGGTAGCGCACTGGCGCCTGGGTATTGAGGCCGGTGACATTGCCATGCGTTTGCAGGATATAGAAATTGACTTCCTCTCGCCGCTGCCCCATCCACCAGATGGCCATGACGATGGCGAGGCCGAGGCAGACCATGAAGAGGCCGGTCGCCAGCGCATAGGCTCTATTTTCCATGATCGCGATTCAATGCGCGGCCGCCGCCCGGCGGCCACGCTCGGAGAGAAAGAAATTGCTGACGAAGGGATGCTCGATGGCCATGACTTCCTCAATGGTACCGTAGCCAAGAATACGCTGCTCCGCCAGTATCGCCACCCGCGTCGACAGGGCAAACAGGGTGTCGAGGTCGTGCGTCACCAGTACCACGGTCAAGCCAAGTTCGTGACTCAGCGTGCTGACCAGGCGGACGAAGGCATCGGACCGATCCGGATCGAGACCCGCGGTCGGCTCGTCCAGCAGTAACAACTCAGGCTCCAATGCCAGGGCTCGAGCCAGAGCGACCCGCTTGATCATGCCACCGGACAGCTCCGCCGGCATGAGTTCGCCATGCCGCGGCAGCATTTCTACCTGATCGAGCTTCAGCCGAACCAGGTCCCGGATCATCGGTTCGGCAAACTGTTTCAATTCCCGCATTGGCAAGGCGATGTTGTCGAAAACGTTGAGTGCCGAAAACAGCGCGCCTTGCTGGAAGAGAACGCCGAAGCGGCGTCGCAGCGCCCGTTCGCGCTCGCCGCCACCGCCGAACAACGCCGCGCCGAACAGCCGGACCTCGCCTTCCGTCGGCACNNAGGCCACGATGCACCCAATCGCTACCGAAGCGCGTGCCCAGGCCACGAACACTGATCACGGGCGGCATCAGTCGGGAATGCCGATGTTGCGGGTCATGATGGCAAAGACCGCGTCCAGCAGAATCACCAAGGTAATTGAGGTCACGACCGATGCTGTCGTGTTCGCCGACAGACTCTCTGTATTCGGCCGCACGCGCAGGCCAAAATGACAGGAGATCATCGCCACGATCGTGCCAAACACCCAACCCTTGGCCAGGGCGATCCAGAGATTTGCCACTGGCACGGCCTTCGGCAATTCGCCAAGAAAGAAGCGGTAACTGACATCAAGCTCGATTTGCGCCGCGACCATGCCGCCGAGCAGGCCGATGGCCGACGACCACAGCACCAGTAACGGCATTGCCACTGCCAGAGCCACTACCTTCGGCAGCAACAGGCGGACACTGCACGAAACGCCCATGGTCGTCAGTGCATCAATCTCTTCGGTAACCCGCATGACGCCCAGTTGCGCTGTCATCGCCGAGCCCGAGCGGCCGGCGACCAGAACCGCCACCAACACTGGCCCCAGTTCGCGGATGATACCCATGCCCAGGAGATCAACGATATAGGCGTCGGCGCCGAATTGGCGCAGTTGCAGGGCCGAGAGATACGACAGGACAATGCCGATCAGGAAGCCGACCAATGCCGTCACCGGCATGGCACGCACACCGCTCTTGTAAAGGTTGGCCGATATTTCGCGCAGCGGCAACTCGCCCGGGTGGCGAATGACGTGCGCCAGTGCCAGGGTCACGTCGCCGACGGAAGCAACAAAATCCATCACCTGGCGGGCGAACCCTATGCCGGTGGCGCCCAAGTCCGCCAACCATTGCAGCATCGGCCGCGCCTGGCGCGGCTCGTTGCCCTTGGCATCAGCCGCGGCAAGGCGTTCGAAAATGCGTAGATGTTCGGGCGTAGCGCGAATCTGGGCCGGCAACCGACGCTGCCAGGCACGCCACAACAGCATGGCGCCTGCGCTATCCAGGGCCTCGATGCTCAGGCAATCCCAGAGTGTCGGCAGATGTTCACGAAAGCTGATCTGCCCCGCTACGGCAGTCGTTTGCGCGGCGAGCGATGCCAGCGTCCAGCGACCGCTGAGGGCAACGCGACGGCTACCATCGACACCGACGGCTATCGAAACGCCGAACTCATTCACAGGGCAACATCCGGACCATGGTCGGGAATTATGCCTGAATACGCTGTCCCTTCACTTTCAGCTCGAGGCCGATAACGGCCCATTGGCGGGCCTCTTCGTTAAGCGCGGCGGCAGTCAATGGCGACTCCGCCAACCAATCGGCATCGACGCTGAGGACAAATCCTCGCACCGCCAGCGCTACCGATACCGGCGGCTCGGCGCTGTCGTCGCGTGCCCGGTGCAGCAATACGGCCAGGCGCAGGCAGAAGATCAACAGCCATTCACGAACATCGACGACGGCCGGCTGCACCCGTTCCAGTCGGCCGCGATGCGCCAGCACGATGTTCGACAAACGCACCTGATCCCGCCGCGAAAACCCAGGCATGTCGGCATTGGCGAGGATATAGGCACTATGCTTGTGGTAGCTGGAGTAGGCAAGCGATACGCCAATTTCGTGCAGCCGCGCCGCCCAGGCGAGAAACAGCGAATCCGGGTGTTCCGGATCGCTTGCCTCGGCGACGATCTGACAGAACAAGACTTGCGCCGTACGCGCCACGCGCTCTGCCTGGTGGGAATCGACATGGTAGCGCTGCATGAAATGCCGCACCGTCGTCCCGCGCTGATCCTCGTGGTGGTAGCGGCCAAGCTGGTCGTAGAGGACGCCCAGGCGCAACGCCCCCTCGGAAAAGACCATTCGTTCGAGACNNGGGACGTCGAAGCGCCCAACATCGCCGGCACGGATCAGCCGCGAGCGCAGCACGTCCAGTCCTTCGCGGGTGATGCCGCCGTTCGACCAGCCGTTGAGTTCGATCAGATCGACGATGGCCTTGGCTGTGCCGGACGAGCCGACTGCCTCGTCCCAACCGGTCGAACAGTAGGACTTGGCGATTGGCTGCAATTCCTTGCGCGCCGCCAGTTCCGCGTCCTTCATACCTTTCTTGGTCACCCGGCCGTCCGGGAAATAGCCCATACTGAAGCCGACACAGCCCATGTAAAGCGAGTCGAGGTGCAGCGGCTTGAAGCGTCGGCCGATGATGAACTCGGTCGAGCCGCCGCCGATGTCCACCACCAGTTGCTGCCGACCTGGATTGGCCAAACTGTGGGCGACACCGAGATAGATCAGGCGGGCTTCTTCGCGACCGGCAATGACTTCGATGGGGACGCCGAGCGTCGCTTCGGCATTGGCGAGAAATTCAGCGGCGTTCTTGGCGACACGCAGCGTGTTGGTGGCAACCGCGCGCACCGAATCCGGCGAAAACGAGCGTAGCCGCTCACCGAACTTGGCCAGCGCTGCCAAGGCCCGAGCCTGGGAAGCGGCATCGAGGGTCCGTTCCGGCGTCAGGCCGGCGGCCAGGCGAACGGTCTCCTTGAGCGAATCGAGTGGATAGACCTGGTTGCCGACAACCCGCCCCACCTGGAGCCGAAAGCTGTTGGACCCCAGGTCGACAGCCGCAATCAATTCGTGAACCACGGCGACACGCCCCTTCCTATTGAGGCTGCTATTCTAGCCTAGGGATCTGGCGAGCCATTTGTGTCATGATCTTGTAACCAACTTGTCATAGTATGTATCGACGCGCCACTGTGATTGACGATTCCATGACCACGCTGTCCCCACTGCAACACCACTCGGCCGAACACTTCATCAACCGCGAGCTGTCGACCCTGGCCTTCAACCGGCGCGTACTGGCTCAGGTGGCCGACCAAGGGGTACCGCTGCTGGAGCGACTGCGTTTCCTCTGCATCGTTTCCTCCAATCTCGACGAGTTCTTTGAGATCCGGGTCGCGGGCATCAAGGAGCAGATCAAGCTCGGCAGCCACGCTTGCAGCGCCGACGGCCTGTCGCCGCTCGAGGCCTTTCGCCGCGTCACGCGCGAGGCCCATGCGCTGATCGGCGAACAATACCGGCTGCTCAATGAGGTGATCCTGCCGGCCCTTGCTGCCCAGGACATCCGTTTCTACAAGCGCGCCACCTGGACGCCGGAACAGGAAGACTGGATTCGGGAGTTCTTCTTCCGCGAAGTGATGCCGCTGCTGACGCCGATCGGCCTCGACCCGGCGCACCCATTCCCACGGGTGCTCAACAAGAGTCTCAATTTTGCTGTCGAACTCGAGGGACGCGACGCTTTCGGCCGTGCCGGCGGTGCAGCCATCGTCCAGGCGCCACGGGCGTTGCCACGGGTCATCCAACTGCCCAAGGAAATCACCGGAGTCGAGTATGGCTTCGTCTTCCTATCGTCTATCCTGCACCGCCACGTCGGCGAATTGTTCGCCGGCATGAGTGTTTCTGGCTGCTATCAATTCCGCGTCACCCGCAACTCCGATCTCTGGGTCGACGACGAGGAAATCAAGAACCTGCGCACTGCCCTGCAGGGCGAATTGCCGCAGCGCCACTTTGGCGATGCCGTACGCCTGGAAGTCGCCGACAACTGCTCGCAAGTCATGGCCGAGTTCCTCTGCCAGCAGTTCAACCTCGGCCGCGAAGATCTCTTTCGGGTTCCGGGCATCGTCAATCTGGTGCGCCTGATGTCGATTCCCGATCGCGTCGACCGTGCCGATCTCAAGTATCGACCGTTCCAACCCGGACTACCCAAGGCACTGGCCAAGAACCGGCATCTGTTCCACACCCTGCGTAGCCAGGACGTGCTGTTGCACCATCCGTTCCAGTCGTTTACGCCGGTCATCGAGATGATCGAGCAAGCGGCCGACGATCCGCAGGTGGTGGCGATCAAGATGACCGTGTACCGCACCGGCACCGATTCAGTTCTGCTCGAACACCTGGTGCGGGCGGCGCGCGCCGGCAAGGAAGTGACCGTGGTGGTCGAACTCATGGCTCGCTTCGACGAAGAGGCCAATCTCAAGATCGCTGCGCAACTCGAGGAAGTCGGGGCCCACGTCATCTACGGCGTCTTCGGTTACAAGACCCACGCCAAGATGTTGATGGTCCTGCGCCGCGAAGAGGGTGGCTATCGCCGCTACGTGCACTTGGGCACCGGCAATTACCATCCGCGGACCACCCGCTTCTATACTGACTTCGGCCTCCTGACCAGCAATCAGGAAGTTGCCGCCGACGTAAACGAAGTCTTCAAACAACTCACCGGTCTGGGCAACGCGGGCCAACTCAAGCATTTGTGGCAGGCGCCGTTTACCCTGCACCAGAATATGCTCGCTGCCGTGCGCGCCGAGACCGCCGCCGCCAAGTCCGGCGGCAAGGGCCAGATCATCGCCAAAATGAACTCGCTGATGGAACCGGAGATCATCGAAGCCCTGTACGAGGCCAGCCAGGCCGGCGTCGAGATCGACCTCATCGTCCGCGGTGTCTGCGCGCTACGGCCGGGCGTCAAGGGCTTATCGGAAAACATCCGCGTCCGCTCGGTCATCGGCCGCTTTCTCGAACACCACCGGATCTTCTACTTCCTCGCCGGCGGCGAAGAAAAGGTCTACCTGGGCAGCGCCGACTGGATGGAGCGCAATTTCTTCCGCCGCATCGAAATCATCTTCCCAGTCCTCGACGCCAGGCTGAAGCGGCGCGTTATCAAGGAAGGGCTGCGACTCTACCTGCACGACAACTCGCAGGCGTGGGAGATGGACGATACCGGTGAGTTTCGCATTCTGCCGTCACGACGGGTCCGGGCCTGCGCCCAGGAAGCACTGCTCGCGGCATTGTCGCCCGACGATTAGCCGCGGCGGACACTGGCAACGCCGACAACCTCGCCGACCAGTGCGATCACCCGCTTCAATTGCTCGGCATTGGCGAGTTCGATGGTGAACGCCATGCGCGCGACGCCGCTCTTGGAGAGCGTCTTCACCGCGGTAACGTTGATCTTTTCCTTCGACAACACATCCGAGATGTCGCGCAGCAGTCCCTGGCGGTCGCTGGCCTCGACCAGCAAATCGGTCGGATAGATTCCTTCCTTTGCCCCCCATTGGGCGTCGGTCACGCGCTCGGGATTACGCGCCGCCATGTTGCGGAAATTGGCGCAATCCAGGCGATGCACCGAGACGCCACGACCGCGAGTGACAAAACCCGCGATGGCATCCGGCGGCACCGGTTTGCAGCAGCGACCAAGCTGCGTCAACAGCTTATCCACGCCAACGATCAGAATCCTCGAGTCGCTGGCCTTCGAGCGCTTGGTGTGGATCTCCGGCTCTGCCTGGGTCTCTTCCGGGACACCGCGCAAAGCCACCAGTATCGCGCGCGGCCCCACCTCACCGCGCGCCGCGGCGAGATACATGGCGTCGGTATTCTTGAAGCCGAGCTTGTGGGCGAGGTCGTCGAGGTTGGCCTGCGTCTGGCCATCCCGCTGCAATTCCTTGGCCACAAAGGCGCGTCCCTGGGCCAGCATCTCCTGTTCCTGCTGGCCGGCAAACCAGGCCTTGACCTTCTGTCGCGCCCTGGGCGACATCAAGTAACCCGGGGTTAGCCAGTCGCGCGACGGCCCACCGGTCTTGGCCGTTACGATCTCGATGCGCTGGCCGTTGGCCAGCGGTGTGTTCAGTGGCACCAGATGCCCGTCCACTTTGGCGCCACGACAACGACTGCCGATATCCGTATGCAGCCGGAAAGCAAAATCCAGCGGCGTCGAGCCTTGCGGCAAGTCGATGACGCGACCCTGCGGCGTCATGACGTAAATCGTGTCGTCGAGCGAGGCGCGCTTGAATTGCTCGACCCAGGCTGCGGAATCGGTCACCTCATCACGCCACGATAACAACTGCCGCAGCCAGGCAATCTTTTCGTCGTAGGCAGAAGAGGCCACGGCCGAACTGCCCGCCTCCTTGTAGCGCCAGTGCGCGGCAACGCCGAGTTCGGCGTGGCGATGCATCTCCGGTGTCCGAATCTGCACTTCCAGCGAACGGCCGTCCTCGGCCATCACCGCCGTATGCAGCGAGCGATAGAAGTTGCCCTTGGGATGCGATATGTAGTCGTCGAATTCGCCGTGGATCGGCTGCCAGAGCGCATGGACGAGCCCCAGTGCGGTGTAGCAGTCCTTCAGTTCCGGCACAATGATGCGTAGGGCGCGGACATCGTAGACTTCCAGGAAATCGAGATCCTTGGCCCGCATCTTGTTCCAGATGCTGTAGATGTGTTTGGGTCGGCCATAGACCTCGGCAGCGACACCGGCCGTCAACATTTCGCTCTTCAATCGCGCCACCGCCACGTCGATGAACGACTCGCGCTCGACGCGCCTTTCGTCGAGCATTTTGGCGATTCGCTTGTACGTTGCCGGCTCGATGAAGCGGAACGATAGATCCTCGATTTCCCATTTCATCTGCCAGACGCCAAGGCGGTTCGCCAGCGGCGCATAAATCTCCAGGCTCTCGGTGGCCAGATCGCGACGCTCGGCCGTGTCGTGATCGGTGAACCAGCGCAGCGTTTGCGTGCGCGAAGCCAGGCGCAGCAGCACAACACGGAGGTCGTCGGCCATCGCCAGCAACATCTTGCGCAGAATTTCAGCCTGCGCCCTGGCTTCGGCCGCGCCCTTCGCCGCCGCTTCGGTCAGCGGCCGCAGGCCCTTGAGGCGGTGCAGGTTGCTCACCAATACCGCTACTGGCGCGCCAAACTGCGCGGTCAGCTTATCGTCGCCTTCGGCAAGAAAATCATGCGCCGCGAAAAGCACGGCCGCCAGCCGGGCATCGACATCGAGGTTCAGTGCCGACAGTTGCAAAGCCATGCCCACGGCGTGCGGCAAAATATCCTCGCCAGTGCCGAGGTGTTTGCCGGCGTACAGCCCCGCCGCCAGGTCGAGGCCGCGTTCCAGCGCCTTGCGCCCCGCCTCGGTCAAACCGATTTCAAGACGTCTTAGCGCCTCATCATCGATTCCGGCACCGGAAAGAGCGTGAACTACCGAGACCATTGGGGCTCAGCCCACCCACTTGCGGGCATTGTGGAAAATGGTCATCCAGGGCGAATCGCCTTCCCAGTCGCGCGGATGCCAGGACATTTGCCCGCTGCGGAAGATGCGCTCGGGGTGCGGCATCATGATGGTGAAGCGGCCGTCGGCGGTGGTCAGTCCAGTGATGCCGTCGGGCGAGCCGTTGGGGTTGAACGGGTAGCTCACCGCCACCCGGCCGCGATTGTCGACGTGACGCATTGCCACCAGCGCCTTGGCCGGATCGTCGGCGAACACGGCGCGCCCCTCGCCATGGGAAACAACGATGGGCAATCTGGATCCAGCCATGTCCTTGAGCAGGATCGAGGGCGAATCTTCAACTGCCACCATGACCAGGCGCGCCTCGAACTGCTCGCTACGATTGCGCTGAAAGGTCGGCCAGTGTTGGGCGCCGGGAATGATTTCGGCCAGATTGCTCATCATTTGGCAACCGTTGCAAACGCCAAGTGCAAAGGTATCGGCACGATTGTAGAAGCCGCGAAACTCGTCGCGCAGCCGGCTGTTGAAGAGGATGGATTTCGCCCAGCCCTGGCCGGCGCCGAGCACGTCGCCGTAGGAGAAACCACCGCAGGCAACCATGCCGCGGAAATCGGCCAGATGAACACGCCCGGCCTGCAAGTCGGACATGTGCACATCGACGCTGTCGAAGCCGGCACGATCGAACGCCGCCGCCATCTCAACGTGGCCNNGGGTCGTCAACATCGAGCAGCGCGTCGAACTCCTCCTCGGCGCAAGTCGCGTCGTCGCGCAGACGCGCAACCTGAAAGCTGACTTCGCTCCAGGCGCGCTGCAAGTCGACCCGCTTGGCAGCAAAGGCCAGCTTGGCATTGCGCCAGACGCGAATCTGGTCGCTGTTATTGGTGGTGCCGATCATGTGGCTGCACGCACCCAGCCCGGCCTCGCGCAAGGCATGCATGACAGTTGGCCTGTCGTCACGCAGCACCTGGATGACCGCACCCAATTCCTCGGTGAACAGCACCGCCAGCATGCGATCGCGCATGCGGCCATCGAGCACTTCGGGGAAGCGCTCAATGCCGTCGACATCGTTCACCAGCGGATCGTAGCAAAGCGTGTCAAGATTCAGCGAAACGCCGACATGCGCAGCAAAAGCCATTTCGCAGATCGCCGCAAACAAGCCACCATCTGAACGGTCATGATAGGCAAGCAGAATACCGGCGCGATTGAGGTGCTGGATGGTGGCGAAGAAAGCCTTGAGCTTGTCGGCATCCGCGTCGGGCGGCACGTCGCCGCAGACACCAAATACCTGTGCCAGCGCCGAGCCGCCGAGACGGTTGCGGCCCTCGCCAAGATCGATCAGGATCAATTCGGTGTCACCGACCTCGGCGTCGCGCCGAAGCTCGGGCGTCGCCGTGCGGCGAATGTCGGCACAGGGCGCGAAGGCAGTGATGATCAGGGAAAGCGGCGCAATGACCTGCTTTTGCTCACTACCTTCCTGCCAGCGCGTGCGCATCGAGAGCGAATCCTTGCCGACCGGAATCGACACACCGAGCGCCGGGCAAAACTCCAGGCCAACGGCCTTCACGGTATCGAACAGCGCCGCATCCTCAGAGCCGTGGCCGGCCGCCGCCATCCAGTTGGCAGAAAGCTTGACCTTGGTCAGGTCACCGATGTCGGCGGCAGCAATATTTGTGATCGCCTCGCCGATCGCCATGCGACCAGAGGCCGGCGCATCGAGCAGCGCTATCGGTGTCCGCTCGCCCATGGCGAAACACTCGCCGAGCGTGGTGTCGAAGCCCATGGCTGTCACGGCTACGTCGGCCACTGGTACCTGCCAGGGACCGACGAACTGGTCGCGCGCTGAAAGGCCACCTACGGTTCGATCGCCGATGGTAATGAGGAAATTCTTGCTCGCCACCGCCGGCAGGCGCAGGACACGAAACGCCGCCTCGTTGAGATCGATATTAGTAAGATCGAGCGCGAGCAAAAAGGGGCCAGGCTCGGCCTTTCCTGCGGAAACCCGAACCTGGCCCCTTTTTACGTCGAGATGGATACGTGGCGGCTTGCCGAGCAGCACTTCCATCGGCATGTCGACCGGCTTGTTGCCGAAATAGTCGTCCTTGACAACCAGTTGCTGCTCCGCGGTCGCTTCGCCGAGTACTGCGAAGGGGCAGCGCTCGCGCTCGCACAAGGCGCGGAATTCGTCGAGTCGCTCGGGGGCAACGGCAAGTACGTAGCGCTCCTGCGCCTCGTTCGACCAGATCTCGCGCGGTGACATGCCGGGCTCCTCTGAGGGCACGGCGCGCAAATCGAAAATCGCGCCACGACCGGCGCCGTCGGCAAGCTCCGGCATGGCGTTGGAAATGCCACCGGCGCCGACATCGTGGATGGCCAGAATGGGATTGGCATCACCCATCTGCCAACACCGGTCGATGACTTCCTGGGCGCGCCGCTGCATCTCGGCGTTACCGCGTTGTACGGAAGCGAAGTCGAGGTCGGCCGTGTTGGTACCGGTCGCCATGGATGACGCCGCGCCGCCGCCCAGGCCGATCAGCATGCCCGGCCCGCCGATCTGGATCAGCAGCGTGCCGGCGGGGAACTCGACCTTGTAAGCATGCCGCGCCGAGATATTGCCGACGCCGCCGGCGATCATGATCGGCTTATGGTAGCCGCGCACCTCACCGTCGAGCACCTGTTCGAAGGTACGGAAATAGCCGGCCAGATTGGGCCGGCCGAATTCGTTGTTGAAAGCAGCCGCACCGATCGGCCCCTCGATCATGATCTCGAGAGCGGAGGCGATACGCTCCGGCTTGCCGTAGCGCGATTCCCAGGGTTGCCGATAGCCGGGAATATCAAGGTCCGAGACCGAGAAGCCGCACAGGCCAGCCTTGGGCTTCGACCCGCGCCCGGTCGCTCCCTCGTCCCGTATTTCGCCGCCGGACCCCGTGGCAGCACCGGGGAAGGGCGAGATCGCGGTCGGATGGTTATGCGTCTCGACTTTGGCCAGGATGTGCGTCGCTTCCTCGACATAAGCGTAGGTACCGCCGGCGCCCGGCGCGAAGCGCTGCACGCTCGCCCCCTCGATCACCGAGGCGTTATCGGAGTACGCCACCACCGTGCCTTCGGGATGCGCCTTGTGCGTCTCGCGGATCATGCCGAACAGCGACATCGGCTGGTCGACGCCATCGACGGTCCAGGTGGCATTGAAGATCTTGTGTCGGCAGTGCTCGGAATTGGCCTGGGCGAACATCATCAACTCGACATCGGTCGGATTGCGGCCGAGCTTGCCAAAGTTCTCGACCAGATAGTCGATTTCGTCTTCCGACAACGCCAGACCCAGTTCGCCGTTGGCGGCAACGAGGGCGGCACGACCGCCGCCAAGGATGTCGATCGTCGTCAGCGGTTGTGGCGCGACGTGGTGAAACAGGGCCGCCGCCTCGTCGATAGCCGCGAACACGGATTCGGTCATGCGGTCGTGCAGCTTTGCCGCCAGTATTCCGCGCTCGCCGCCAACGGCGTGGANNAAGCCGCAGTTCCTGGCGATGTCGGTTGCCTTCGACGACCAGGGAGAGATCGTGCCCAGACGCGGCGTCACCAGCAGCAGCGTCCCCTCTGGGGCGGCGGACATCTGCCGCGGAACGCCGAGCAAGTCCTTCAGGCGGCTGAGTTCGGCAGCATCGAGCTCGCCGTTGAGTTCGACGAAATACCAGTGTTCAGCCGCAAGAGCGACACCGGTGATTTCCTGAAGCCGGGCAAGACGGGATGTGGAAAAGGCGGCACCACCGCGGAGGGAGAGGACTCGGGGCATGGGATCGGCAGGTTGAGCGGAAGATGCTTTCGGACAGCTTTTAATTATACTCTGCGCCTAGCGCTCGATTCCCCATTGCCATGAGTCCGGACAGCCACCCTCAATCGATCTCCCCACTAATGACCCTCGCATGAAACTCCTCTTCGACCTCTTCCCAGTCATCCTGTTCTTTGTCGCCTTCAAGTATGCGGGCGGACACAAGGAGGGGGTCGCCCAGGCACTCGATACGCTGTTTGGCAGCATCGGCTTGGCTGGTGCGATCGCTGCCGAACAGGCACCGATTCTTCTTGCAACTGTCGTTGTGATCCTGGCCACTGGACTGCAAATAATTTGGGTCCGCGTTCGCCATGGCAAAGTGGATCGGATGTTGTGGATCAGCCTGGCGCTGGTTGTCGTGCTCGGCGGGCTGACCCTGATCTTGCGCGACGACAGCTTCATCAAGTGGAAACCCACACTGCTGTACTGGGTATTTGCCGCAACGTTGCTNNGAAGATTGGGTCAATTTCAAGGTCTTTGGCGGCATGGGGCTGGTTTTGTTGTTCATGCTCGGACAAGCATTCTGGCTCATGCGTTATGCCGAAGACGCTGCTGCGGACGATGCCAAGCCCGAGGAGCCCCCGGCGCCTGGTGTATGATCCGCGGTTGTCGTCAGGGCATGTCCCTATCCCAACAATTTTTCCATTCAGACAAGGAATACCGATGACTCGCAAGCTACTTGCTGCTGCCCTTATTGGCCTCTTGGCCACCACCGTCAGTGCGGAGACCCGCGCCGATGCACCCGAAACCCTGGCCACCGTCAACGGCAAGGTAATCCCCAAGGCGCGTGCTGACGCGCTGCTGGCAGGGCAGGTGATGCAAGGCCGCAAGGATACCGAAGAACTGCGCAAGGACGTCCGGGAAGAACTGATTCGGCGCGAAGCCATCGCCCAAGCCGCCGAAAAGGCCGGCCTGGACAAGAAGCCCGAAGTCGCGGCGCAAATGATGCTGGCCCGCCAGGGCGCCTTGATCAGCGCCTACATCAACGATTACGTCAAGTCCCATCCGGTCACCGATGCCCAGATCAAGACCGAATATGAATCGATCCGCGGCGCGCTCGGCGACAAGGAATACAAAGTCCGCCACATTCTGGTCGACAAGGAAGAAGATGCCGCCGCCATCATCGAGAAGCTGAAGAAGGGCGAAAAGTTCGAAGACCTGGCCAAGGATTCCAAGGATCCCGGTTCCAAGGAGCACGGTGGAGACCTGGGCTGGTCAAATCAGGCTGCCTTCGTCAAGCCGTTCTCGGCCGCCATGGTCGCTCTGGAGAAGGGCAAGTTCACCGAAAAGCCCGTCAAGTCGGACTTTGGCTGGCATGTCATTCAACTCGACGACATCCGCGACATGAAGGCGCCGACGCTTGAAGAAGTCAAGCCGCAGCTGTCGCAGCGACTGCAGTCGAAGCTGGTTGAGGAGCAGGTCAACAGCCTGCGCAAGGCGGCCAAGGTTCAATAAGCTGCCTGCGTGTTTCGCGACAGCGGGGGCCACCAGGCCCCCGTTTTTCGTTCAACGGCAATGATTGGCCTATTTGCTCGCCTACTCAAGAAGACACCGGCCATTGAAGACAACCAGTGGCTGGCGGCGGAACAACGGCTGCCCTGCCTGCGGCACCTGAGTCAGTCCGATCGCCTGCGCCTGCGTTCCCTGGCCACCCAGTTCATCGCCGAAAAGCGCTGGTCGGCCGCGGGCGAACTGCAATTATTGCCATCCAGCCAAATCGAAATTGCACTTCAGGCCTGCCTGTTGATCCTCAATCTTGGCCTCGAGCGATACCGTCATTGGCTCGGCATCGTCGTCTATCCCGGCGATTTCGTCATCCCGCGGAGCGTCATGGACGAAGACGGCGTCGTGCATGAATACGATGACCCGGTGCTCGGCGAAGCCTGGGAGGGTGGACCGGTAATTCTGTCCTGGTTCGACAACCCGGACGATGCCGGCGCCGCCAATGTCGTGCTGCACGAATTCGCTCACAAACTCGACATGGAAAACGGCAAGGTCGACGGCATCCCGCGTCTACCGACCGAGATGTCCCGCCAGGACTGGATCTCCGCCTTCGAGCCGGCCTACGAAGATTTCTGCCGGCGGGTGGACGCAGCGGACCGCCGTGGCGAGGAGACGCTGATCGATCCCTACGGCTCCGAGCATCCGGCCGAGTTCTTCGCCGTCTTGTCGGAAGCCTTCTTCGAGACGCCCGAGGTGCTGCGCGACGAATATCCGGAGGTGTACGACCAGTTGCGCCGCTACTACGGCCAGGACCCGGCAGCGGCGGAATCGACGGCATAATCCGACCACGACGGCAAAGCGAGGCCCATATGGCGAACAAGGCGGCATTCGACTGGCAGGACCCACTGTTTCTCGACGCCCAACTGAGCGACGAGGAGCGCATGGTGCGCGACAGCGCCCGCAGCTACGCCCGAGAACGCCTGTTGCCGCGCGCGCGGCTAGCCTTCCGCGAGGAGCGAACCGACCGGGCGATATTCGAGGAAATGGGCTCCCTGGGTCTGCTCGGGCCAACCCTGCCGCCGGAGTGCGGCGGCGCCGGACTGAATCACGTCTGCTACGGCCTCATCGCCCACGAGGTCGAATGGGTGGATTCCGGCTACCGCTCGATGCTGAGCGTGCAATCCTCGCTGGTCATGCTGCCGATCCACCGCTTCGGCAGCGACGAGCAAAAACGCAAGTATCTGCCAAGACTTGCCTCCGGCCAGTGGGTTGGCTGTTTCGGCATCACCGAGCCAAATCACGGCTCCGATCCAGGCTCCATGGTGACCCGCGCGCGCAAGGTCCAGGACGGCTACTTGCTCTCCGGCACCAAGACCTGGATCACCAATGCGCCAATCGCAGACGTCTTCCTGGTCTGGGCCAAGACCGACGACGGCGTTATCCGCGGTTTCCTGCTCGAGAAGGGCGCCCAGGGGCTCTCGGCACCCGCCATCGTCGGCAAGTTCGGCCTACGTACCTCGGTCACCGGCGAGATCGTCATGGCTGACGTCTTCGTTGCGGAAGAGAACCTTCTGCCTGGTGCCAAAGGCCTCAAAGGCCCCTTCACCTGCCTCGACTCGGCCCGCTTCGGCATCGCCTGGGGCGCACTCGGCGCCGCCCGTTGCTGCTATGAGACCGCCCGACAATACGTGCTCGACCGCCATCAGTTTGGCCGCCCACTCGCCGCCAATCAACTGATCCAGAAGAAGCTGGCCGACATGGCGAGCGAGATCTCGCTTGGTTTGCAGGGCTGCCTGCGGCTTGCCCATATGAAGGACAACGGCACCGCCCCCGCCGAGGCCACTTCGATCATGAAGCGCAATTCGGCCGGCAAGGCACTCGACATCGCCCGCACCGCACGCGACATGTTGGGTGGCAACGGCATCGCCGATGAATTCGACGTCATCAGGCACCTGCTCAACCTGGAAGTCGTGAACACCTACGAAGGCACCCACGACATCCACGCGCTCATTATTGGCCGCGGCATCACCGGCATCGCCGCTTTTGGCGACTGACCCACTTCGTCCTGCTTGGCGTTGCTCAACCCTGATCGTCGGTTGGCGGCGAACGCAGCAGATACTGGCCCGACTTGTCGTCGCGGGCGACCACCAGCAGCGCCCGTTTCTGGGCGTCCTCGATCAATTCGCGGAAGGAACGATAACCGTAGGCCGACTCGGCAAAACCCGGCCGGCGCCGCTTCATTGCCTGCTTGACCATCGAGCCCCAGATCTTCTCGTCCTCGCCGCGTTCGCCGATCATGGCCTCGACCGTTTCAACGAGGAAATCGAGCGCTTCCTGGTGCCGGTCGTCGTCGGCCTTGGCCTCGCCCTTAGCCTCGCTCATCTCGCCCGCCTTGGCAGCCGGCTTCTTGGCCTTGGCCGGTACCTTCTTCTCGGCGCGCTTCTTCTTCGCTTCCTGTTCGCGTACCAAATCGTCGTAGAAGATGAATTCGTCGCAGTTGGCGGCAAGCAAATCTGATGTCGCCGCACGCACGCCGATGCCAATCACGTACTTGTCGTTCTCGCGCAGCTTTGACACCAGGGGCGAGAAGTCCGAGTCGCCGCTGATGATGACGAAACTATCGACGTGGGCTTTGGTATAGCAGAGATCAAGCGCATCGACGACCATGCGGATATCAGCCGAGTTCTTGCCCGACTGGCGCAGATGCGGAATCTCGATCAGTTCGAAGGCCGCTTCGTGCATCGTCGCCTTGAACTCTTTGTAGCGCTCCCAGTCGCAGTAGGCCTTCTTGACCACGATGCTGCCCTTGAGCAGCAGGCGCTCGAGCACCTTGCGGATGTCGAACTGCGAATACTTGGCATCGCGCACGCCAAGCGCGATGTTCTCGAAGTCGCAGAACAATGCCATGCTGGTGATGTCGGGTTGTGTGGCCAATCAACTTCCTTTCCGCGAGCAAAGCTGCCGCATGAAGATTTTCCGGCAGTCTCCGCGCAGCGGCGCCGTTGCTACGGTCCGGACCCTCTAGCCGCCAAACCAGGCACGATAAGCGGCGAGGCCGGTAGCCGCCGCATAACTCGTCGCATTGACGACGCCGAACTGCTGGCTGCTCTGCTGAATGGTCTGGAGCGACGAATTGATTCTGGCTTCCTGATTGGTCTGCTGCGTCGCCAGACTCTGGGCGCGCGTCGCCAATGTCGCGACGCTGCCGCCGATGTTACCACCGGCAGCCAACTCGCTGCCGAGCCGATTACCAACTTGTTGGCCAAGCTCGGTCAAGGCGCTGCGGACCTGTGTCGCGTTGGTTTGAAAGGCCTTCTCAAGGGCTGCGCTATCGAGCGTTAGGGTGCCGTCTTGGCCACGCGTTACGCCAAGCTGCCGCAGATCGGTCACGCCACTGCCGGCAGTGATCGACCCATTAAGATCGGCATTGGCCAACACTGCCTGCGTCTGCCCGGCCAGCGCCCCGTTCTGCTTGACTGCGGTCGAAGCCGTCTTGACCGATTGGTTGAAGGCATCGACGAACCCCTGCACCGCCTTGCGGACGTCGGCAACACCAGCCCCAGTGTTGGCAGCCGTCGCCCTCAGCGTCTGAGCAGCACTCTGCGTCGCGGCAAAACTGGCCTTGATCTGACCATAACNNACAAAAAGCCCTCCAGCCTGCGCAGTGGACGTCGTCGAAGCCGCTTGGCCAAGCTGGCCAAGTTGTACCGCATTGATAGTCATTGCCACAGTTTACCGA
The DNA here is from genome assembly GCA_003157035.1 of Rhodocyclaceae bacterium. Classification (GTDB taxonomy): domain Bacteria; phylum Pseudomonadota; class Gammaproteobacteria; order Burkholderiales; family Rhodocyclaceae; genus Fen-999. The sequence goes on along the minus strand of PMIF01000136.1, from coordinate 46 downwards.
TCACCCTTGTGCAAGCATAGACTTTTTGCCCATCAGGGACAAGCCA